>JAXHVI010000131.1:0-2495 GCA_034189195.1 Thermodesulfobacteriota bacterium
AACCTGCACAGTCCTTGACGCAAAGCAGTTGCCGCCCCGGCGACCGTCTCAACTGATAGTGAGGTTTTTCTTGACACCGGAAAGGGCCCCGTGATAGTTTCTCCACACCTGTGGAAAAATTTTTACCTCAACCACGCAAAAAAAGGGGAGACGTAATGAAAAAAACAACAAAATGGGTATCGGTAATATGCGTAGCGCTGTGGGTTGTAGCGCTTTTCTCAGGGCAGACATTTGCCATGGGGCCGACCCCGCCGCCGTTAAACCTTACCGATGAACCACCCCGGAATCCTTTTGTGGCAAACTCCCCCTGGCCCATGAGCCATGCCAATCCCTACTGCCAGGCATCGTCTTCTTATCCGGGTCCCAAGGCCGTAACCACGGGCACAAAGTCCTCCCTGAACTTCGGCATGCCCGGCCTGATCACCCTGGCCATTTCCGGGGTCTACCCGGACGGCGGCCGCGTTGTGTGGGGCAGTTCCTCCACCGACGTCTTTAAAGCAGACACCTCGCTGAATTACATTCGGGTGATGAAAAAAGAAAATTTATCCATTTCGTCGCTCTTTTCCACAGATGAAATTCTTTCCGGCGCCTACACCCTGGTGGACAGAGACAACATTTTCTACATGCCGCGGTTTACCAAAATCTTTGCCTTTGGCGACAGTGTTGCCGGCAAACGGTATTCGGGCATTGCCGCCAAGCGGACCTATGAAATTCCCGCGTCCATGCTGGCCGCCCCGGAGGAAAAAATCGTGGGGCTTTCCATGACCTGGGACGGCATGCTGGTGTTTGCCACCAGCCACGGGCTGGTGGGGGCCGTCTCCCGGGATTTTTCCCGCGCTTATTACTACAGCTTCGGACCGGACGAACAGATCTCCAACTCCATCGCCTGCGACGAGGACGGCGGCATCTATGTGGTAACCAACCTGAACATGTACCGGGTGCAGTGGACCGGTACCGGGCTGACCACGGACCCGGCCTTTGGCGGGTGGACCGCCGGGTATGAAACCGGCGAGGCCTCGGGCGTGCGCCTGGGCGACGGATCAGGAGCCACGCCCACGCTGATGGGAAGCGGCGGCGACGACCGGTTCGTGGTGATCACCGACGCCCAGCCCGTGATGCACCTGGTTCTTTTCTGGCGTGATGAAATCCCGGCCGACTGGCAGCAGATACCGGGCACAAAGAGCCGGCGCATCGCGGCCCAGGTGCCGGTGACCTTCGGCGACCCCTATGCCACGGACACCCTGTCCGAACAGTCCGTGTGCGTGAGGGGCTACGGCGCCCTGGTGGTCAACAACCAGTTGAAAGTGCCGCTGAGCAACCAGGTGTTCAGCATCCTGCTGTCCGGCGTAAATCTTGTCGCGCCTTACGGCGCGGAAAAGTTTGAATGGAACCCCGCCACCAGAACACTGAACAGCGCCTGGGTCAACAGGACGGTGAGCCTGCCCAACGGCATCCCGTCCATGAGCCAGGCCACCAACCTGGTATATGACGTCGGACAGAACTGGCTGGGGGTGTGGACCTTTGAGGCGCTGGACTGGACCACCGGTAAATCGGTATTCAGCTACGCCTACGGCGCCACACCGGCCTGCAACAGCGCCTATGCCGCCACTGAAATCGGCATGGACGGCGCTCTCTACAGCGGAACGATGCTGGGCATGGTGCGAATGGCGCCCTGACCCGGGGGCGACACAGGCCGGATTTTCAACGCTTCTGCCGTAAAAGAGGGGGGCTTATGAAAACAGGAACCATGTCTTTCAGACCGATGACAATCGTCCGGCACCTGCTGGTGGCGGCAATTATTCTTTGCACGTCCATGGCCCACGCAACGGTTGTTCAAAAGACCGGCGGCGGCGCCCCCTGGACCCTGTTTCCCGGGGATTTCCGGCTCACCCCGGCCTTTCCGGACAAGGCTTCCATATACGCCACTTTTGTTTTCCGGCCGGCATCCGGAGACTTCGATATACTCAAAGTCACGGGCCGTTTTCCCCATGCCCGGTACATGAGTTTCAACCTGTACGATTTTGCCGAGGCCACTGACTTTGATGCCCTGGCCGATATCGAAATCGTGGCTGATGACGGCAGCATCAACCCTTTTTATCCGGGAGCAAACCGGGACGCCGGGAACCGGTCTTACACGCTCTGGCTGGTGAAGGAGGGCACGGCGCCGCCGGAAGGCGCTGCCAACGTTTTTTTTATCCCTGAAGGGGTCGAGACCCTTTCTCTTTTTTTGCGGGTCTACCGGCCGGATAAGGGGTTTGACAACCTCGGCGGCGTCGGCCTTCCCGGCATCGAAGCGCTGAAAAGCGACGGAAACACGGCCGGGGTTCCGGATTTTGGAATAACGCTGGACACAGCCCTTCAAAAGGCCGGCATGTTCATCCTGAACAATGAACTCCTTGAAACATGGCTGGTGACGGGCTGGTTCGCCGGTAAAGACGTCTCGTTTCACAGGGTCTCGGACGCGGGGCTTTTTCCCAACGCCCATAATGAATACA
>JAXHVI010000132.1:0-2365 GCA_034189195.1 Thermodesulfobacteriota bacterium
GGCGAGTCCCCGGTCCCGGCACAGGGCCTCAATGGCGTCCGACTGGTCCGGGTTCAAGTCGTATTTGTTCACGCACACCATGGCCGGCACCTTGAAGTGGGCCGCCAGCTCGGCGGCCCGCCCCAAGTCGTGAATGCCCGACACCGTGGGCTCGGCCACGATCAGCAGGGCCGTTGCCCCGCCCAGGGAGGCGATCACCGGGCAGCCCACGCCGGGCGGCCCGTCGGTCAATATCAGGTCCAGGTGCTGAGCCTCGGCCAGCTTGCGGGCCTCCTGCCGCACCAGGGCCACCAGCTTGCCGGAGTTCTCCTCGGCAATACCCAGCCGGGCATGGACCATGGGGCCGAACCGGGTGTCTGATATATACCACTGCCCGCAGGTCTGAATGGGAAAGTCAATAGCCTGTTCCGGGCAGAGGTCCACGCACACACCGCACCCTTCGCAGGCAATCGGGTCGACCACAAAATCGTTGCTGATGGCCTCAAACCGGCACAACTCCAGGCACCGTCCACAGGAAGTACAACGGTCCGGGTCTATTTCAGCAATACCACCGCCGGTAAAATCGGCATCCTGCTTTACGGTGGGCGCCATGAGCAGATGCAAATCCGCGGCATCCACGTCGGCGTCGCACAGTACCCGGTTATTGGTAATGGCCGCGAAAGCCGCGGTCAGGCTGGTTTTGCCGGTGCCGCCCTTGCCGCTTAAAATCACCAGTTCCTTCATTTGCGGCCCCCTTTCTCCACCAGTTGGGTGATCCGGCCATACATGTCCACAAATTTTTCCCGCCATTCGGGAAACCGTTCCACCACCATCTCCCCCCGGGAGTAGGCCTCGGCAATACCCCGGTCAAACGGCATCTCCATCAGGATGGGTAGGTTTTCCGCCTCGGCGTAACGCCACACTTCATCGTTGCCGATATCGCTACGGTTGACCACCAGGCCGCAGGGCAGACCCAGCATCCGCACCGCCTCCACTCCCAGCTTGAGATCATGCAGGCCAAAGGGCGTGGGTTCGGTCACCATCACCACGAAATCGACATCCTTGACCGACGCGATTACCGGACACGAGGTGCCGGGCGGCGCGTCAATGATGGTCAGGCCGCTGGGCCGGGTAAAGGCCCGCACCCTTTTGATCAGGGGCGGGGCCATGGCCTCGCCCACGCGCAGGCGGCCATGCACAAAAGCGGTGTCGCCCACGCCGGTGCCCCGTTCCACCACGCCCACCTTGCGGCTGGTTTCATACACGGCATCTTCCGGGCAGACTTCAATGCAACCGCCGCAGCTGTGACACAGCTCGGGAAAGGTAAGGATGGTCTCTCCCAGAACGGCAATGGCGCGGAACCGGCATATCTCGGCGCACTTGCGGCAGTAGGTGCATTTTTCTTCATAAACGGCCGGCACCATCACCATCACGGCCTCCATGTCGGTGAAGGCCGGCTTTAAAAACAGATGGGCGTTGGGCTCTTCCACGTCGCAGTCCAGCACCTGCACGTCCGGCCCCAGGGCCACGGCCAGGTTGGTGGCTACCGTTGTCTTGCCGGTGCCCCCCTTGCCGCTGGCAACACTGATGATCATGATGCACTCTCCTTTTTACCCGCTTTTTTTCCCAGGTTCAGAATGGCGTCCAGATGGTCGATCAATTTTCGGGCATCGGCCCGGCCCGGGCCGGGCGGCAGCTGCATCAGCACGCCCAGGCCCTCTCTGGCCTCATGAAAATCGTGGGCCGAAAGGGAGCTGACCGCCGCGCAGTTGAGCAGCGGATTGCGCGTCACCAGCGCTTTTATACATTCAAGGCCGTTGGTTTTGCCGATTTGTTCGTCTGTCACCATCAGGTCAAACGTCCGTGCGCCGGCAGCATCCAGCGCCTTTTCACAGGTATCGGCCCATTCGATTTGGAAACCGGCGGCTGTCAGTTCGGCTGAAAACGCCGTCCATGAAGCACGGTCCGCTCCCACCAGCAGAGCATGCATGGCTGTTTTATCTCCTTTGTTCTTCAGGTAAGGCGCATTGTTGTGTTTCGTGTGCCAGGCAAATGACCTTACACACTCCCGCCACATCACGCAAGGCCCCGACCCGGCCCCCGTTCCCGATTGACCGGGGGTCGAGCGGGGTTGGAGGAGGGCATGAATATGGCACGCCCAGGCAAAGCATATTTTGTTAAACCGTCGGGTTATTCCTCTTTTTCCAGTTCGGCAAGCCTTGCGGAAATGGCATCCAGGCTGTTCTGCATGGCCTGGGCCTGCTGCTTCAGGGCTGCGGCCTCATCAATGGGCGATACCCCGTAAGGGGCCTGCGGCCCCGCAAACCGGCGGCCGTAGCCACCTCCGGCGCCTCTACCCGGACCAAAGCCACCGCCCCGGCGATAG
>JAXHVI010000133.1:0-16359 GCA_034189195.1 Thermodesulfobacteriota bacterium
AGGCCCTCGCGGACAATGGGTATGATCTGCCCCTGGTGGTGACCCAGCCGGACAAGCCCAAAGGCCGGGGCCGCAAGATGGCGCCGCCGCCGGTGAGGGGGGCGGCCGAAATCCTGGGCCGGGCCGTGGCCCCGCCGGCGTCGGTGCGCACCGACGACTTTATCCGCACCCTTAACAACATCGCCCCGGACCTGCTCGTGGTGGTGGCCTACGGCAAAATCCTGCCCCGGACGGTTCTTGATCTGCCCGCCCTGGGCGCGGTGAACATTCACCCCTCTCTTCTGCCCCGTTACCGGGGGCCGTCGCCCATTCAGTGGGCCATTGCCGGCATGGAAACAGAGACAGGGGTCACCAGCATCTTCATGGACGAGGGCATGGACTCCGGAGACATGATTCTTTCTGCAAAAACCCCGATATCGGACGAAGACACGGCCGCCGACCTTCATGACCGGCTGGCTGTTCTGGGGGCCGATGTGCTGATCGACACCCTGGCCCGGATCGAAAGCGGCACCGCAACCCCGGTGCCCCAGGACCCGGAAGCGGTGACATTCGCACCGCTTTTAAAAAAAGCCCATGGCCGGATTGACTGGAATCAGCCTTCGGCCCGGCTTCGGCGGTTTATCAACGCCATGACGCCCTGGCCCGGCGCCTTTACCGAGGCCGGCACCCGGCGATACAAAATTCTGGCAGCCCGGCCGGTGACCCTGGAAAAGAAGGCATCGCCCGGCACCGTGGTGGTCCGCTTTCCGGATGAGCTGGTGGTGGCCACAGCGGACGGCGGCCTTGTTGTCACCCGCATTCAGGGCGAGGCGGGAAAACCCATGGATGTGGCAGATTTTTTGCGGGGGCATGCCATTGCCGAAGGAACGCGGTTTGCATAAATTCCATCGACCCGCTGACAACAGGCGGGTGACAGAGGCCAGGAAATCCGATCCCCGGGCCGTTGCCCTTCGCATACTCACTGCCCTTGAAAAGGGCCACCGCACCCTGGACCAGGCGGCCGATGAGGCGCTGGCCAGGGTGTCGCTTTCGGAAAAGCGGGACCGGGCCCTTGTCACCACCCTGGTGTACGGTGTTTTGCGATGGCGCAACACCCTGGATCACGCCATTGTCCATTTTTCCAGGACCCCGCTGCAGCGCATGGATCCGGTGGTGCTGAATATTCTGCGGCTCGGTCTGTTTCAGCTGCGGTTTCTGGACAGAATCCCCGATTTTGCCGCCATCAACAGTTCAGTAGAGCTGTCGAAACAGGCCGGGCTTGGCCGGCTGGCCGGGTTTGTCAACGGCCTGCTGCGAAGCTCGACCCGGCATCCCGGTCAGCCGGAGCCGCCCGATATGGACAAAGACCCGGAGCGGGCTCTTTCCATGATCAAGTCCTTTCCCGAATGGATGATCCGGCGATGGATCGCCCGTTTTGGTATTGAAAAGACGGTGCAGCTGTGTGACAGCTTGAATATGGTGCCGCCCATCACGGTAAGGGTTAACGGGCTGAGGGTTAAGGCTGAAGAGGTGGAGGCGTCGCTGGCAAAGGAGGCGTCAAACGTGATCCCGGGACGGCACGCGCCCGAAGCCTTGAGTTTTTCTTCTCCAAAAGTGCCGGTTCACGAGATGACGGCCTTTGGCGCGGGATGGTTCCAGGTCCAGGACGAGGCGGCCCAGTTAGTCGGCCTTTTGACCGATCCCCGGCCCGGCCAGCGGGTGCTGGACGCCTGCGCCGGCCTGGGCGGAAAGACCGGCCATCTGGCCCGGCTCATGGAGAACCAGGGCCGGATCGTGGCCGCGGACCGGGACACGGCAAAGCTGGAGCGGCTTGCCGGTGAGATGACGCGGCTGGGCATTACCAATGTGCGGCCCATGACCCTGGACATGCTGGTGCCGGAACAGTTGAAGGACGCAGGCGGGTTTGACCGCGTGCTGGCCGACTGCCCCTGTTCCGGCACCGGGGTGATCCGCCGCAACCCGGACACCAAGTGGCGTCTTTCCGAACAGGACCTGGCGCGGCTGCAGAACGACCAGATCGCCATGCTGATCAACCTGGCCGATCATGTGCGGGACGGCGGGCTTCTGGTCTATGCCGTGTGCAGCATGGAGCCGGAGGAAAACGACGCCGTGGTGCAGTCCTTTTTGAAGCGGCGGCCCGATTTTGGTATAGATACAGGTGTGGCGGCCAATGTTCCGGCGGTGGCCGGGTTTACAGACGACCGGGGCTTTTTCCGGACATTTCCCTGGCGCCACGGCATGGACGGATTTTTTGGTGTGCGCCTGAAAAAAAATGGTTAAACAACTCTTAAAGCTTTCGGTTCTTTTTGTGGTCATGGCCCTGGGGGCCGGTGTCAGCGTCTACCTGACCTTTGTGTTTCTGGTGGCATCGGAACAGACGGTTGTGGTGCCTGACATCACCGGCCGGAACGTGGCTTACGGCCTTGAGATGCTCACCGGGCTGGGGCTGAGCAGCCGGGTCAAGGCGTCGGACTACAGCGCCACCGTGCCCAAGTACCACGTGATCTGGCAGGACCCCGAACCCGGCGCCCGAATCAAGCAGGGCCGCAGTGTCAGCATCATTATTTCCAGGGGCAACAAAGAGGTACTCATGCCGGATCTTCGGGGCATGGGCCTGGACCATGTCCGCATCGTGATAGAGGAAAATGGACTGGCCCGGGGGGTCTTGTCCGAGGCCCATGCCGCCGGGGTCGAGGCCCGGGCCGTTATCGCCCAGTATCCCGGCGCCGGGGTCACCATCACCCGAGGGACACCGGTGGACCTGCTGGTCAGTCTCGGCAAACGGCCTGTTGCCTATGTGATGCCCGACATAACGGGGGGCTCCCTGGCGGAAGCCATCGACAGGCTGGATCGGCTGGGGCTGCTGCCCGGAGAGATTCGTTTCGAGGTGCGGGATACGGCTCCCAGGAACGCTGTTGTCGGCCAGGTCCCAGAGCCGGGGGCACGTGTCATCGAAGGCAGCCGGGTCGATCTGGTGATCAATCGGGTGAATGCGGAGGAGGGCAGCCGGCTGCTTCAGGGCGGCGGAGGAATACGGGTTTCCCGGTACAGGCTTGCAAACGGTTTTCTAAACAGGCATATTAATGTGAAACTCAACTGCATGGGCACCTCTTTTGACCTGATTGACGAGTTCCGGGAACCGGGTTCCGAGGTGTGGGCCTTTATTCCGGCCCACCAGGAGGCCACGGTGCTGGTGTATGAGGACGGAAAGCTGGTGAAAACAGAGGTGTTTGAAAGCTGGTAAAACCCGCTGGACAAGGGTCAGTAAAAAAGGAGATCAACTGATGAAACTGATTGCGCCGTCGATACTGTCGGCCGATTTTGCCCGGCTGGGCGACGAGGTGATGGCGGTTGAGGCAGCCGGCGCCGACTGGATTCACGTGGATGTGATGGACGGCCGGTATGTGCCCAACATCACCATCGGCCCGCTGGTGGTCAAGGCGGTCCGGGGTGTGACCAGCCTGCCGGTGGATGCCCACCTGATGATCCTGGAGCCGGAACGCTACGTGGCGGAATTCGTTCAGGCCGGGGCCGACCTGGTGGCGGTCCACGCCGAGGCCGGTGTCCACCTGAACCGCACCATCCAGCTGATCAGGGGTTTGGGCGCCAGGGCCGGCGTGGCCTTAAACCCCTCCACGCCGTTGAGTGCCCTGGACTGGGTCCTGGACGACCTGGACCTGGTGGTGATCATGAGCGTGAACCCCGGCTTCGGGGGCCAGCAGTTTATACCCAAATCCCTGGACAAGGTGCGGGAGTTGAAGCAGCGCATCACCGAGCGGGGGCTGGCCACCCAGATTCAGGTGGATGGCGGGGTAAACGAAAAAACCATCAGGGACGTATCCGCGGCCGGCACCGACGTGTTTGTGGCCGGGTCGGCCGTGTTCGGCAGCAGCAATTACAAAACCACCATCGCCACGCTTCGCAAGCTGGCAAATGAGGCATAGGGGGCAAAATGGCGCGTCCGGTCAAGAAAAAGGTCCTGGTCATTCACGGTCCCAACCTGAACATGCTCGGGCTGCGGGAGCCGGAAACCTATGGCGGCCACACGCTGGCCGACATTGATGCCGCGGTCAGGGACTGCGGCGCCGGCCACGGCATTGCCGTGGAGAGCTTTCAGTCCAACAGCGAGTCGGCCATCGTGGAAAAGATTCAAACCCTGGTGGACGGTGACGTTCACGGGGTGATCATCAACCCCGCCGCCTTCACCCATACCAGCATCGCCATTCGGGACGCCCTGCTCCTGCTCTCCATTCCCATCGTTGAGGTCCATCTTTCCAATATCTATCGCCGGGAACCGTTCCGGCACACCTCCATGGTGGCTGACGTGGCCGTGGGACAGATCGCCGGGTTCGGCAAGGCCGGTTATCTTCTGGCCGTCCAGGCCATGGCCGGGCTGATCTGATTGAAACCGGCGAAGGACCGATAATGGCGACCTGGCGTAATTTTCCGTTCCGGTTTTTCAGCCGGGTTTGCCCCGGGAGGCTGGCATGCGCGCGGTGATTCAGCGGGTCCGAAAAAGTTCCGTCACCGTGGACGGCCGCGTTGTGGGAAGCATCGGGCCGGGCCTGCTGGTGCTGCTGGGCGTGTCCGGAGACGATGAGCCAACGGACGCCGAGTTTCTGGCAAACAAGATCACGTCCTTGCGTATATTTGAAGATGATGCCGGCAAGATGAACCGGTCCGTGGCTGATACCGGCGGCGGGGTCCTGGTGGTTTCCCAGTTTACCCTGCTGGCCGACTGCCGCAGGGGCCGGCGCCCCTCGTTTGCGCAGGCCGCCGAACCCCGGAAGGCCGAAGCCCTGTATCTCGCGTTTGTCGAGGCGGTGAAAAGCCGGGGGCTGACAACCGCCACGGGCACTTTCGGCGCCATGATGGATGTCTCCCTGGTCAATGACGGGCCGGTGACCTTTGTGATTGAAAGCCGATAACACTACCTTATTATCGGTATCGGTATCGGGTTCGAAAACAATGACTTCCGACTGAACCGGCAGGCTGCTTTTTAACACGAAGCACACGAAGAGCATAAACCGAAAAAAACGTTTAAGGAAAAATTCATACGGAGAAAGTGAATGACAGGTCAAATGAGCAAAAAAGAGATGAACGCCTTTTCAAAGAAGGCCATTCGAAAGTCCGCCCTGGTGTGGGACGCGCTTTCTTCCGCCGAAACCCGGCAGGCGTTTGATTTTGCCGAAAACTACAAGCGGTTTCTGGACGCTGCCAAAACCGAGCGAAAGGCCGTGACCGTTATTCAGAAGGCCCTGGCCGCCGCCGGCTTTGTGGACATCGACGGTCGGGCCAAAGGCAGGGGAAAATACTACAAGGTGTTTCGCAACAAGGCTGTGGCCGCCGCGGTCGTGGGCGGTACTCCCCTGGACCGGGGCATGCGGATCATCGCGGCCCACGTGGACTCGCCCCGGCTGGATCTCAAGCAGAACCCCCTTTACGAGGAGGTGGACCTGGCCATGCTCAAGGTCCACTACTACGGCGGCATTCGCAAGTACCAGTGGCTGGCCCGGCCCCTGGCCCTTTACGGAACAGTGGTGGGAAAAGACGGCCGCTCCTTTGACGTGGAGATCGGCGAGGCGGAAACCGACCCGGTGATCACCATTGCCGACCTGCTGCCCCATCTGGCGGCCAAACTGCAGAACAGCAAAAAACTGTCCGACGTGTTTGAGGCCGAAAAGCTCAACCTGGTGGCCGGCAGCCTGCCCGCCGGTGACGAGAAGCAAAAGGACCGGTTCAAGCTTACGGTGCTCAAATACCTGTTTGACCGGTACGGCCTGGTGGAGGAGGATTTTGCCAGCGCCGAGCTGGAAGCGGTGCCGGCGGGCCGGGCGAGGGATGTGGGGTTTGACCGCAGCCTGATCGGGGCCTACGGCCAGGATGACCGGGTCTGCGCCTACACGGCCCTGGCCGCGATTCAGGACCTGAAAAAGCCGCCCCGCACGGCCGTGACCCTGTTTTTCGACAAGGAGGAGATCGGCAGCGAAGGCAACTCCGGCGCCCGGTCCCGGTTTATGGAAGACTTTGTCGCCGACCTGTTTGAAAAACAGGACGCACCGGTTTCCGAACGGGTGCTGCGAAAGGCCATTGCCGCGTCAGAGGCCCTTTCCGCGGATGTGAACGCGGCCCTGGACCCGGACTACCAGGAGGTCCATGAAAAGCGCAACGCGGCCCGTCTGGGATACGGCATCTGTATCACCAAGTTCACCGGATCCGGCGGCAAGTCCGGCTCCAGCGACGCCAGCGCGGAATACGTGGGCCGGGTACGGCATATCTTCAACCGGGCCGGTATTGTCTGGCAGACCGGGGAGCTGGGCCGGGTGGACCAGGGCGGCGGCGGCACCCTGGCCAAGTTTCTGGCCGCCTATGGCATGGATATCGTGGACTGCGGCCCGGCCCTGCTTTCCATGCACTCCCCCTTTGAACTCTCCAGCAAGGCCGATGTGTACATGACCTTCAAAGCCTTTAAAGCATTTTTTGATGATCAGGCGTGATCTGTTGAAATCAGGTGCCGTCCGGACCGTTGCCGTGCTGACAACGGTCTTGCTGCTGTGCGCCGCCGTCTGTGCGCCGGCTTTTGCCGAAAGGGCCCTTTCCAAAATGGTCGGCCCCGATGACAGCGTGCTGGTGCAGCGCATGGACGACGGCCGGGTGGTGTTTGCCGAAAATCCCGACACCCTGCTGGTGCCGGCCTCTATCCTGAAAATCGTCACCTGCCTGGCCGCCTTTGAGATCCTGGGAAAAGATTTTCGCTTTATCACCGAGTTTTACACAAGCCCCGGCGGTGATCTGGTCATCAAGGGATATGGCGATCCCGGCCTGGTGTCCGAGGAGATAGAGGCGGCCGCTTTCCGCATCGCGGCCATGGTGCCGTCCGTGGACAACATTCGGGTGGACGCCTCTTTTTTTGCCCCCGGCATTGCGGTGCCCGGCCGGAAAACCGGATCGTCCCAGCCCTATGACGCGGTCAATGGCGCCCTGTGCGCCAATTACAACACCGTGAACGTGACACGGAAAGACGGCCGGTATGCCAGTGCCGAACCTCAGACCCCCCTGCTTGACTTTGCCCTGCAACGGATTGAGAAAATGGACCCCTTTACCGGCAGGGCCGCTTTTATAGAAGACGCGCCGGCGGCGGCCCTGTATGCCGGCGAGCTGTTTGCCTGGTTTCTCAAAAAACACGGCTGCCATGTATCAGGCAAGGTGGCTTGCGGCCGGGTGGAAAAGGAGAGGGACACCCTGGTGTTTGTCCATGTCTCTTCATCCTCTCTGGGTGACACCGTGGAAAAACTGCTGCGCTATTCCAATAATTTTACGGCCAACCAGCTGCTGCTGGCCTGTGGCGCAAAGGTGTACGGTCCGCCCGCCGACTTGGCCAGGGGGGTGGCCGCCGTCCAGGACCATGTGAAAACGGTTCTGGCCATTGACGGCATGAAGGTGGTGGAGGGGTCGGGCCTGTCACGGGAGAACCGGATGTCGGCCCGCATGATGGCCGGTGTGCTGGCCGCGTTCGAGCCCTATGCCGGGCGAATGCGCGTTTTTGGTAACGAGTATTACAAAACCGGGACGTTGTCGGGGGTAAACACCCGGGCCGGGTATTTTCTGTATGACGACGGGCCGCGGTATCTGTTTGTCGTGATGAGCAACACGCCGGGCAGAAGCGCGGATCTGTTCATGCCGGCGGTCAGAGCGCTTGTTGAGTCGGACCGCCGGCAGGCCCCGGAAGGGCCCGGCGCGTTTACGGACTGATCCGGCCGCAGGTGATGGTGGCGTATGCGCTGTGGTTGTGAATGGACTCGAAGTTTTCCACGCTGATGTTAAACCAGGTGATGTTGGTGTCGTTTTTCAGGGCCACGGCCACGTCGCGCACGATGTCTTCCACGAACTTGGGGTTCTGATACCCTTTTTCCGTCACCCACTTTTCATCCACCCGTTTTAAGACCGAATAGAGTTCGCAGGAGGCCGACGCCTCCACCAGCCGAATCAGGTCTTCGATCCAGACGAACCTTTTAGACCGGATGGCCAGCCTCACCTCTCCCCGTTGGTTATGGGCACCGCCGTCACTGATCTCCTTTGAGCAGGGGCACACCGAAGAGATGGGCACCACCACTTCAGAGACCAGGTCTATCCTTCCGTCGGCACGGCTGGTGCCCACGAGTTTGCAGGTGTACTCCATGAAGCCGGGGGTGCCGCTGACCGGCGCCGCTTTTTCGATGAAATAGGGAAAGGTGACTTCCATGTGGGCCGAGGCCGCGTCCAGGTCCTTTTTCATCTGGTCTAAAATGACGGAAAAGGTCTTGGGGGATATCTCCGGCTGAAGGATGTGGAGCATCTCCACGAACCGGCTCATGTGTGTCCCCTTGCTTTCATGGGGAAGGTCCACATACATGTTGATGGTGCCAACGGTTTGCTGGCAGCCGTTCTTCCGGTCCAGTACCCGGATGGGATATTTGAGGTTTTTAATGCCGACTTTGTCAATGGGCATGTTGCGAAAATCCCGTTCTTTCTGAATATCTTTCATTTTCATACTGTATCTGTCAAATTGGGCGTGCGGGCGCGGTGCCGGGGCGTCGGGCCGTTGTTACCGTTGTTGCCGCTTTCTGCTATATACGCCGGGGGAGGGTGAATTACAATAAATAATCGGTTTTCACGTTGGACAGGGACCGGAAGATGTTGCCCTTGACCTTTCTGTTGCCCCGGTAGAGGGCCTCCAGCAGGGCCTTGATCTCGCTGCGCTTGGAGGTTTCGGCCGAAGGGCAGGGGTTTTTGAATTCCGGAAACCCCATATGGCCGGCAAACCGCTGAATATCCTTTTCATCGGCAAGCGCCAGGGGCCGGACCAGGGTGACCTTGCCGCCGAACATGGGCAGAAAAGGTCTCATCAGGCTGATCTCGCCGGCATAGCACATGTTGATAAACAGGGACTCGATGATGTCGTCCCTGTGATGGCCCAGGGCCAGCTTGTTGCAGTCCAGTTCGGCCGAAACTTCAAACAGGCGCTTTCTGCGCAGCCGGGAGCAGAGGAAACAGGGGTTTTCCCTGTTGGCGTCGCTGTGGGCCGCGATGCCGCAGTCGGTGGCCTCCACCCGCAGCGGGGGCCATCCGTTTTGCGCGAAAAAATCCCGCATCACACCGCCAAAACCGTTTTCAAATCCCGGATCGACGTAACAGGGGAAAAGGGTGTAGGAGATGGGAATTCTGGAGAGCCGTTCGTAAAGAAACCAGAACAGGGTGAGGCTGTCCTTGCCGCCGGAAACACCGACGCAGACACGGTCCCCGTCGGCGATCATGTCGTACCGGTGCTGGGCCATGCCCACCGCCTTGTTGAGAACCTTGTAACTCCGGTCTTCCGGGGGCGCCGGACGTTGTCGTCCGCTTCTATGCGTCGTCTTCGTCGTCTTCGTCCCCGTCCGCTTCAAGGTCTTCATCCTCCCGGGTTTCCAGGCCGCTGTCGGCCAGTCCGGCGCCTTCATTCATGTTCCGGGCCATTTCTTCGGCGATTTCGTCGCTGACGCCGTCATTTTCAAAGGCGTTCGCCCTGAAAAAACCGGAGGCCAGGGCAGCGGCCATGTTCTCCTGGGTGATCTTGCCTGCGGCAATCTCCCGCAGGGCCACCACAATGTCTTCGTTTTTGGGCGAGATGACCAGATATTCGGAGCCTTCCCGTATCTGGCGTACCCGCTGTGCCGCCAGGTGAACCAGCTCGAAACGGGACGGTACCTTGCGCAGACAGTCTTCAACCGTGATTCGTGCCACTTTTTTAACCTCCATGAATTTATCGAATTTCTATCAGCTCATAACTCCGTTTGCCGCCCGGGGCCTGAAGCACCACCTCGTCGCCGGGTACCTTGCCCAGAATGGCCTTTCCCAGGGGGGATGTCACGGAAATAAGCCCGTTGTCGATGTTGGACTCATCCGGGCCGACCAGTTGATACTCCACCTCATCGCCCGTGTCAATGCTCTCCAGCCGGATGGTGCAGCCAAATACGGCCCGGTCCTTTGTCAAGGTGGACGGGTCGATGATGTTGGCGCTGGCCAGCTTGTGCTCCAGTTCGTTGATGCGGCCCTCGATGAATCCCTGTTTCTCCTTGGCCGCGTGAAACTCGGCGTTTTCGGAAAGGTCACCGTGGGCGCGGGCCTCTTCAATGGCCCGAATGTTGGCCGGTCGCTCAACGGTCTTGAGGCGACTCAGCTCCTGGTTGAGCTTTTCATACCCCTGCCGGGTAATCGGAATGGTTTCTACCACTACTGCCTCCACGAAAAGCGGCGGTCGCCCGGTGTCGCCGGGCAACCGCGTCGCTTTGTTAGAAATAGTCCCTTATCAGAATCTCGCCGATCTGAATGGCGTTGGCGGCCGCGCCCTTTCGAATGTTGTCGGCCACGACCCACATGTCGATGCCGTTGGGTACCGAAACATCCTTTCGAATCCGGCCCACCAGGGTCTCGTTTTTCCCGGCGGCGTCAATGGCCATGGGATAAATGTTGGCGCCCGGGTCGTCTACCACCCTCACACCGGGGGCGTTTTTCAAAAGTTCCCGCACCTCTTCCGGTGAGATGGGGGCTTCGGTCTCGATGTTCACCGCTTCCGAATGGCCGTAGATCACCGGCACCCGAATGGTGGTGGCGGAGACCATGATGGTGTCGTCCTCCATGATCTTGCGGGTCTCGTTGACCATTTTCATCTCTTCATCGGTGTACCCGGTTTCCAGAAACGAACCGATATGGGGCAGGCAGTTAAAGGCGATCTGGTGAGGATACACCTTTTTTTCAAAAGAGGCGTTGCCCAGAATCGCCCGGCTCTGGCGGAGCAGCTCGTCAATGGCCGCCGTTCCCGTTCCGGAAACCGCCTGATAGGTGGAGACCACGATGCGTTTGATACGGGCCTTTTTGTGAATGGGCGCCAGGGCCACCACCATCTGGATCGTTGAACAGTTGGGGTTGGCGATGATGCCTTTTCTGGAATAGCCGGCCACGGCATGGGGATTGACCTCCGGCACCACCAGGGGAATGTCCGGGTCCATGCGCCATGTCTTGGAGTTGTCGATCACCACGCACCCGTCCTGGGCCGCGATAGGGGCAAACTTCTTGCTGGGTCCGCCGCCGGCCGAGAAAAAGGCGATATCCACATCCTTGAAGGACTCTTCGGTCAGCTCCTTTACGGGGAAATCGTCTCCCTTGAACTTTAAGGTTTTCCCAACCGAGCGGCTGGATGCCAGCATCTTGATGGATTTAACCGGGAAGTTGCTCTCCTCCAGGCAGGTGATCATCTGGTTGCCCACCAGTCCGGTGGCGCCGGCCACCGCTACGTTGTATGATTTTTCAGCCATGTCTTCTCTCTTTTTCCTTTTTTAAGATTGAGCCACATAGGCGGCCACCCGGTCGCCCACTTCCGCGGTGCTCATGCCCATTTTTCTGGCCTCCACACTCGTTAGATCGTTTTTGATGGCGGCCATCGCGGCCTGCTCAATGGCGTCCGCGGCCGCGCTCTCGCCCAGGTGTTCCAGCATCAGGCTGCCGGCCATGATGGCGGCAATGGGGTTGATCACGCCCAGGCCGGTGTACTTGGGGGCCGACCCGCCGATGGGCTCGAACATGGAGACCCCTTCGGGGTTGATGTTGCCGCCGGCGGCCACGCCCATGCCGCCCTGGATCATGGCGCCCAGGTCGGTGATGATGTCGCCGAACATGTTGTCGGTCACGATCACGTCAAACCATTCCGGGTTTTTCACCATCCACATGCAGATGGCGTCCACGTGGGCGTAGTCGGTCTCAATGTCCGGGTATTCTTTTGCCACATCGTGAAAGGTCCGTTCCCACAGGTCAAAGGCAAAGGTCAGCACGTTGGTCTTGCCGCACAGGGTCAGTTTTTTCCGTTTGTTCCGGTTGCGGGTGTATTCAAAGGCGAACCGGATGCACCGCTCCACCCCTTTTCGCGTGTTGATCGATTCCTGAATGGCCACCTCGTCCGGTGTGCCGTATTTCAGAAAGCCGCCGGCCCCGGCATAAAGCCCTTCGGTGTTTTCCCGAACAACGGTAAAATCGATATCCGCCGGCGTCTTGTCCTTTAAGGGCGTGTAGACCCCTTCGTAGAGCCGTACCGGCCGGAGGTTGATGTACTGGTCGCAGGTGAACCGAAGTTTGAGCAGCAGGCCCTTTTCCAGGATGCCGGGCTTGACGTCAGGATGGCCGATGGCGCCCAGAAAGATGGCGTCCGCTTTCTTGAGCCGGTCGATGGTGTCATCGTTCAGGATCTCGCCGGTGGCCTTGTAGTGTTCACCGCCCAGCGCATAATCGGTGTAGTCAAGTTTAAAGCCGAACCGGGCCGCGGCGGCGTTGAGCACCTTCACCCCTTCGGCCACCACTTCCGGGCCGGTGCCGTCTCCCGGTATGACCGCGATGTTGTAACGTTTTCCCATGGTTTCCTTCCTTAAGATGTTGATAAATACGTATCATTGGCCCGCCGATACCGGCAGGTGCTTCTGTTTTGTTGCATAACGGTAAGCGTGGTGAAAATCAGATGTGGTATGGGCTGTGCTCTTCCTCGTCCGAATCGGCGGCATCGGTTTCGATCAGCAGGTCGTCGGCCGTGTCGTCATCCTCCGTGTGCCGGCCGTCTCTGGAAAAGAGGCGGCGGACGGCGCGGGCCGGACCGAAAGAGACATACAGGGCCCCCAGCGTGAAGAGGGCCACCACCGGTTCCTGAACAATAAACACCAGCAGCAGCACGGCAATGACCAGGATGTTGAAGTTGTTCGCCCTTACCAGAACGGGCGGCGCCTTCTTGAAACTGGCGTAGGGAACGCTGCTGACCATGAGAAAGGCCAGTGCGAACATGGCCCCCAGCAGCAGAACCGTGGCGTAGGGACCGGGGCCTGTGCCGTTGGTGACCTTCATGATGAACAGCACGCTGGTGGCGGTCATGCCGGCCGCCCCGGGAATGGGCAGCCCGGTAAACACCGAGGAATCCGCCACATCCACATGGGTGTTGAAACGGGCCAGGCGAAGGGCCCCGCACGTCATAAAGATCAGGGCCGCCAGCCACCCCAGTTTCCCCAGAGGCTGAAAGGCCCACAGGTAGGCCAGAATGCCCGGCGCCAGGCCGAAGGTGATCAGGTCGGCCAGGGAGTCGTATTCAATGCCGAAGCGGCTGGTGGTTTTTGTGAGCCGGGCGGTTTTGCCGTCCAGAATATCAAACACCATGCCGCCGAGAATCAGAAACGCGCTTTTTTCAAACCGGCCTTCGATGGCGGCAAGAATGGCCAGAAACCCGCAGAACAGGTTTAACGTGGTAAACAGGTTGGGCAGCAGATAGATGCTCCTGCGCAGTTTTTCTTTTTCAATGTGTCGTTTTTTCATGATTTCAAGTATGCCAGAATGGATGCGCCGGCGGCCACCTTGTCCCCGATCGATACATTCAGGGAGGTGCCGGCCGGCAGGTAAACATCAAGCCGCGAGCCGAAGCAGATCATGCCGAACCGCTGCCCCCGCTCCAACTGGTCTCCTTCGTAGACATTGCAGACAATACGCCGCGCCACCAGACCGGCGATCTGCACAAAACAGATGTCCTTGCCGGTTTCGGTGTGCAGGAACACGGCGTTGTGCTCGTTCTCGGCAGATGCCTTGTCCAGGTTGGCCGAGAAGAATTTTCCCGGGTAATACAGTATTTTCGTTATTTTGCCGGTAAAGGGAATCCGGTTGACATGCACGTTGAAAACCGACATGAAAATGCTGATTTTCAGGCATTGCTCCTTTCCCAGGGGGCTGTTTTCAACCAGGGTTGCCGTGACGATCTTGCCGTCCGCCGGCGACACCACCGCATCTTTTTCATCCGGAATGATCCGGTCCGGATCCCGGAAGAACCAGCAGAGAAAGCCGGTGACCAGAAGTCCGGTTACCGACAGGGTTGAAAACCCGGCCAGCGCGAAAACAGCGGTCACAAACGCACCGGCCCCTATAAATGGATATCCCGGCCTGGCAATGGGAAATGCAGACCGGGACGGCGGATCAGCCCACTTGTATTGGTTCATTTTAAAGCTCGTTGGTCCCTTTTATGTTGGTTATGTCTGAACGTATGTTTAACAAAGATCGCCTGTATTGTCAATGTATTTAATGCCCGGGGCCGATGACCCTCACGGCTATTCGCGTGAAACGGGCAACGGTGTTTTTGCTTTACCCGGCCGGGGTACAATGTTAAGAATACGGGAAAACATATGGCGGAAGTGCATGGGAATCGAACCCACCCGGGACGGTGTTAGCGCCCCACACCGGATTTGAAGTCCGGGAGCATCACCAGAACGCTGCGCACTTCCGCATTCGTTGATAAGGCTAATGACTGGCGCCGGACAAGTCAACAAGATTTTGCATCAAGCGGCGCCGAACCGGTTTGGGAGTGCCATCCATGATTAACCGTGAGAGGCTGAGCGACACCTTTGTGTCCCTGGTAAAAATCGACAGTGAATCCAGAAACGAAAAGGCTGTGTGCGCGTTTCTGGCCGACCTGTTCCAGGGGATGGGCGGGGTCCCGGAAATAGACGACGCCGCCGCCAGGGTCGGCGGCAACAGCGGCAACCTGGTGGTCCGGTTTGCCGGTGCTCCGGGCATCGAACCCCTCCTGCTCTCCGCCCACATGGACACCGTGGCGCCGGGGCAGGGCATTGATCCCGTGCTGGCCGACGGCGTGTTTTCCAGCCGGGGCGATACCATTCTGGGGGCTGACGACAAGAGCGCGCTTGCCATCATTGCCGAGGCCCTGCGCGTGACAAGCGATCAGGGCAGTCCGGTCTGTCCCATCGACCTGGTGATCACCGTGTGCGAGGAGATCGGCCTGGTAGGGGCCAAGCACCTGGACACAAGCCTCTTTTCCGCGAAAAACGGCTATGTGCTGGATGCCTCGGACACGGCGGGCATCGTGACCCGGGCCCCGGCAGCCAACAAGTTCAGTTTTGTGGTGCAGGGAAAAGACGCCCATGCCGGGGCCCACCCTGAAGACGGCATCAACGCCATTGCCGTGGCGGCCCAGGCCCTGGCAAAGCTTTCTCCCGGCCGGGTGGACGCGGATACCACGTTCAACATCGGCCTGATCCAGGGCGGCATCGCCACCAACATCGTTCCGCCGGTGGTAACCATTAAGGGCGAGGCCCGCAGCCACAGCGACCAGAAGCTGGCCGGCCTTACCGATCATATTGTTTCCGTGTTTAAGGAGACCGCCGAAGCGCAGGCCGCCACATCGTGCTACCCCGGCCTGCCCTTTGTGGATATCGAGGTGGAAAACGATTTTAAAAGCCTGTTTATCGCACCGGACCACAAGGTGGTGCGCACCGCCATGACCGCCGCGTCCAGAATCGGCGTGGATCTGAAAGAGAAGACCTCCGGCGGCGGGTCGGACGCCAACATCTTTTTTCAGCAGGGCATTACCGCGGCCATTCTGGGCACCGGCATGAAAGACATGCATACCGTGCGCGAAACCGTGGCCGTAGCCGACATGGCCCGGGCCGCCGAACTCCTGGTGGAGATCATCCGGCAGTGGTCGGCGCAATAGGGGAGATCTATGGACATCTATTTTGACTGCGGGTCGGGCATCAGCGGCGACATGACCCTGGCCGCGTTTGTGGACCTGGGCGTGCCCGTGGAGTGGCTCAGGCAGGAGCTGGCCCGCCTGCCCTTAGACGGGTTTGACATTCAGGAGTCCGTTGTGTCGCGTAACGGGATTCGGGCAAAAAAAATCGACGTGATCGATACCCATGGCGATGGGGATGACGGCCACGTCCATGGCCGCCATTATGCCGCCATCCGTTCCCTGATCGGCGGCAGCCCCCTGCCTGATCGGGTCAAGCAGACCGCCCTGGCCGCCTTTGAAAAGCTGGCAAAGGCCGAAGCCGCTGTTCACGGTGTGCCCCTGGAAAAGGTCCACTTTCACGAAGTGGGCGGGGTGGATGCCATCGTGGATATCGTGGGCGCGGCCCTGTGCGTGGCCCGCCTGAAGGTCGGGAAAATCGCCGCCTCTCCGGTACCCCTGGGTTCCGGCCATGTGACGTGCCGGCACGGCGTGCTGCCGGTGCCGGCACCGGCCACGGTGGGAATCCTAAAAGGCGTGCCGGTGTACGGCGGTAACGTGGATTGCGAACTGGCGACCCCTACAGGCGCGGCCATTCTTACCACCCTGGCAACCGAATTCGGCCCCATGCCGGCCATGACAATGGAAAAGACCGGATACGGCGCCGGCACCCGGGAGATTACGGCCATGCCCAACCTGCTGCGCCTCATTTCCGGCAGATTTCAGACTGCCGGTGCGGCAGACGGCCATGCCGACCTGATGATGGAGACCTGCATTGACGATATGACCCCCGAAATCTGGGG
>JAXHVI010000134.1:0-9844 GCA_034189195.1 Thermodesulfobacteriota bacterium
TTCACAGATACCACGGGGCCATGAATAAATCCAAATTGGTGCCCATAGATTTAATATGAAGGACCCTGTGTGGTGTTTCCAATCCAGAAATGCGGAGAAAGCCCATTTATGGATGGAAACCAGAATATTTTTGACATGTGTCTGTGCCTTGTGTATTTTATTGAAGTTTAACCTTTTACGCTGCAAGGAAGGCGGAAAATCAGGCCATGGACATGACAAAAAAATTTGGGCGGCTGGACCGGCTGCAACCCTATGTTTTTGCTACGGTAAACGCCATCAAGATGGAGGCGCGCCGGGCGGGCAGAGACATCATCGACCTGGGCATGGGCAATCCCGACCTGCCCACGCCGAACCACATTATCGAAAAGATGGTGGAAGCGGCCCGCAAGCCCCACAACCACCGGTATTCCGCCTCCATGGGCATTCGCAAGCTGCGCCTGGCCATTTCAGACTGGTACAAACGCCGGTACGACGTGGCCATCGACCATGAAGAGGAGGCCATTGTCACCATCGGCGTAAAGGAGGGGTTTTCCCACCTGATCCTGGTGACCATCAATCCCGGGGACCTGGTGTTTACACCCAACCCCACCTACCCCATTCATCCCTACGCCACCATCATCGCCGGCGGCAACGTGCGGGGCATTCCCGTGGGGCCGGGCCAGGATTTTTTAAAAAATCTCATCGACGGCACCCGGCAGAGCTGGCCCAAGCCCAAGGTGCTGGTGATCAGCTATCCCCACAACCCCACCACCGAGGTGGTGGACCTGGACTTTTTCAAGGAAATTGTGGCCTACGCCAAAAAATATGACGTGATGATCATTCACGACTTTGCCTACGCCGACCTGGTGTTTGACGGATACGAAGCCCCCAGCTTTCTCCAGGTGGAAGGGGCCAGGGATGTGGGCGTGGAGTTCTTCTCCCTGTCCAAGAGCTACTCCATGGCCGGATGGCGCGTGGGGTTCTGCGTGGGCAACCCCCACATCGTGGCGGCCCTGCGCCGCATCAAGAGCTACCTGGATTACGGCATTTTCCAGCCCCTTCAGATCGCCTCCATCATTGCGCTGAACGAAGACCAGCAGTGCGTGGCCGATATCCGGGAAACCTACCGGTCCCGGCGGGACACCCTGGTCAACGGCTTAAACCGCGTGGGATGGGAAATTGAAAAACCCAGGGCCACCATGTTCGTGTGGGCCCGAATTCCGGAAAAGCACCGGCACCTGGGGTCGGTGGAATTCTCCAAGATGCTGATCCGCGAGGCCCAGGTGGCGGTGTCGCCGGGCCTGGGGTTCGGCGAGTACGGGGACGACTATGTCCGGTTCGCCCTGATTGAAAACGAGATGCGCACCAACCAGGCGGTAAGGGGCATCAAGAAAATATTGTAAGGATTGATAATGCAACAGATCAACATCGGCATCCTGGGCTGCGGCACCGTGGGCAGCGGCACGGCCCGTATCCTGCTGGAAAAGCAGAAACTGATTTCAGACCGCACCGGCATCAATGTTCACCTGAAAAGCATTGCCGACATTGATCCGGACAGGGGCAAAGACCTGCCCCTGGCAGACGGGGTCATGACAACCGATGCCGGGGCCGTGGCGGACGACCCGGAAATCCAGATCATCGTGGAACTGATCGGCGGCAAGACCCTGGCCAAGGAGCTGATCACCCGGGCCATTGACAACGGCAAACACATTGTCACCGCCAACAAGGCCCTGCTGTCGGCCCACGGCAACACCCTCTTTCCCCTGGCCGCGCAAAGAGGGGTGGATCTGGCCTACGAGGCCAGCGTGGGCGGGTGCATGCCCATTATCAAGTCGATCCGGGAGTCCCTGGTGGGCAACACCATCGGCTCCATCCGGGGTATTTTAAACGGCACCTGCAACTACATTCTCTCCCGCATGACCGCAGAGGAATGCGCCTTTGACGAGGCGCTGGCCGACGCCCAGGCAAACGGGTTTGCCGAGGCCGATCCCACCCTGGACGTGGACGGATTTGACGCGGCCCACAAGCTGGCCATTTTAAACGCCATCGCCTTCGGCATGACCATCAACCTGGCGGACGTTTATGTAGAAGGCATTCGCCGGATCACGCCCATGGACATTGCGTTTGCCGCGGACTTCGGCTACACGGTCAAGCTGCTGGCCATCAGCAAGCAGACCGACGGCGCCGTGGAGGCGCGGGTCCATCCCACCATGATCTCCCACGATAATATCCTGGCCAGCGTCAACGGCTCGTTAAACGCGGTAACGGTTTCCGGCGACTGCGTGGAAAATGTCCTGCTTTACGGCCACGGCGCCGGAAAAATGCCCACGGCCAGCGCCGTTGTAAGCGACATCGTGGACATCGCGCGCAACATCGTGTTCGGGGCCCCGGGCCGGATTCCGGCCCTTGCTTACCGGCCCGGGGCGATTCGCACCATACCGGTGCTGCCCATCGACCGGCTGCACACCCGCTACTACCTGAGGTTTACCGCGGAAAACCGGCCCGGCGTGCTCTCCAAGATCGCCGGAGCACTGGGCGAACACAACATCAGCATCAAGTCGGTCAACCAGAAGGGCCGGTTTTACGGGGACCTTACCCCCCTGGTGATGATGACCTACAAGGCCTGCGAGGCGGACATGAAAAAGGCCCTGGCCGACATCGCGGCCCTTCACATCGTGGCCGACGACCCCATCGTGGTCCGCATCGAAGAGGACAACGGCGGGTTATAAAACAGAAAGGCGCTGAACATACATGAACATTGTCTGCTGTGACCTGGAAGGGGTGTTTGTTCCGGAAATATGGATCAACGTGGCCGAAAAGACCGGCATCGACGAACTCAGGCTCACCACACGGGACATTCCCGACTATGACGTGCTGATGAAAAAACGGCTGGCCATTCTGGCGGACCATGGCCTGAAGCTTGCCGATATCACCGACGTGATCGCCACCATTGACCCCCTTGAAGGGGCCCTTGAGTTTCTCACCTGGCTGAGAAAACAGACCCAGGTCATCATCGTGTCCGACACCTTCACCCAGTTTGCCGGCCCCCTGATGGAAAAGCTGCTTCTGCCCACCCTGTTCTGCAACACCCTGACCATCGGGGATGACGGCGCCATCGTGGACTACAACCTGCGGCAGAAAGACGGCAAGCGCCGGACCGTGCTGGCCCTTCGCACACTGAACTACCACATCACGGCCATGGGTGACTCCTACAACGACACCGGCATGCTTGCCGAGGCCGACCTGGGCATTCTGTTCCGGCCCCCGGAAAACGTGGTCCGGGAGTTTCCCCAGTTCCCGGTGGTTACCGATTATGATGCCCTGCGGGAACTGCTGGCCGATTCCCTGGCAAAATAGATGATACCCGTCAAAGAGCACGCCCACACGCTTTGCTTTCCCCTGCTGGTGGCGCCCCGCTCCTCGAAAAACATGGTGGTGGGGGCCCACGACAACGCCCTGAAGATCAAGATTACGGCCCCCCCGGTGGAGGGCAGGGCCAACGAGATGTGCGTGGCCTTTCTCTCCCGGATTCTGGGCATTCCCAAAACATCGATCTCCATTACCGCGGGCGCGGCCTCCAAACGAAAAGAGGTGTGCCTCGCCCTGCCGCCGGATGCCGCCGGAAAGCAGGAAGCCTCAAGAATAAAGGCACTGCTGGCCGGTTATTAAAACTTTTTTCGTAAAACCCCTTGACAGACCATGGCAGGTGGTATACAAACGGCAGATTAGATGATGCGGGGTGGAGCAGTCCGGTAGCTCGTCGGGCTCATAACCCGAAGGTCACAGGTTCAAATCCTGTCCCCGCTACCAGAATAAAAACAAGGGGTTATCGTTTACAGCGAGCCCCTTTTCTGGTTTCTGAAAAAGACCGCTCCCCGGCTATACCCACCACAGAAAATAAGGAAAGACCCATGGAACACCTGGCAGACCCCAATATCTGGCTGGCCCTGACGGCCCTGACGGCCCTGGAAATTATTCTGGGCATCGACAACATCGTGTTTATCGCCATTCTGGCGGGCCGGCTGCCGGCAGGCCGGCAGGCCGCGGGAAGGCGCGTGGGCCTGGCCCTGGCCCTGATCACCCGAATCCTTTTGCTTTTCTCCCTGACCCTGATCATGCGGCTGACTGCGCCCCTGTTTTCGGTGCTGAACAACCCGGTCTCGGGCCGGGACATTATTTTAATCGCCGGGGGCTTGTTTCTGCTGGCCAAGAGCACGGTGGAGATTCACGCGGCCATTGAGGGAGAAGCGGACAGGCACGCGGAACAAAAGGCCGGCATCGCGCCCTCCTTTTTTTCCGTTGTAACCCAGATCATGGTGCTGGATATCGTGTTTTCCCTGGATTCGGTGATCACGGCCATCGGCCTGGCCCAGCAGATATGGGTGATGGTGACGGCCATCGTGATTGCCGTGGGCGTGATGATCGTGATGGCCGACATGGTGAGCGCCTTTATCGAAAAGCACCCCACGGTCAAGATGCTGGCCCTCTCCTTTCTGCTGCTGGTGGGCCTGGCCCTGATCGGAGACGGTGTGGATTTGCACATTCCGCGGGGCTACATCTATTTTGCCATGGGGTTTTCCGTGTTCGTGGAGGTTTTGAACCTGCGGGTCCGGGGCCGGAAGAAAAGTGCGGCATGAGTCAAAAGCCAGAAAGAGGCGACATGGCGACAGCGATCACGCTTCGATCACCACGCCGCAATCTTCACACCGGTACCTTGACGGGCCGGTGGTATCGGTCGCAACCGGCTCAAACGCATAATGCTTCCGGCCGGATGATTCAAAACACTCCGGGCAGTAACCGTCTCCCAGCTCCTTGACTTCGATGGTCAGGTGGCAGTGCCGACACCGCGCCCGGGGCCGGTTCCCGGGTATCAGGGCCAGGTTGGTGTGATTACAGCGTGTCATGGATCAACCGCTACTCTTTTCCCGCCTTTTCAATTTTCGCCAGCAGGGCGTCCCGTTCGTCTTCCAGGTCGAGAAGGGTGCGCATCGTAAGGGGCTTTGTGGAGTGGGCCGGCATGCGGGCACGGGCCTCTTCCAGTTTTTCTTCCAGGGCCGCCAGTTGGGCTTTGAGTTCATCAATCGTCGGCATAAAACGGTTCCTCTTACTTACTCATACTCGTAAATACCCCTGCCGGTTTTGCGGCCCAGCCAGCCGGCGGCCACGTAGGACTTGAGCAGCGGGCAGGGCCGGTACTTGGGGTCCCCATATCCGTCCTGAAGCACGCCCAGAATGGCCAGCACCGTGTCCAGGCCGATCAGGTCGGCCAGGGCCAGGGGACCCATGGGATGGTTCATGCCCAGCTTCATGATCTGGTCGATGCCTTCGGCCGTGGCCACGCCCTCGTACAGTTCCCACAGGGCCTCGTTGATCATGACCATGAGCACCCGGTTGGAGACAAACCCGGGCACGTCCCGGCACTCCACCGGTATTTTGCCCATGGCTTCGGCCACGGCGCGCACCGTGGCCGTCACCTCCGGGTGTGTGGCCAGGCCGTTGATGACCTCCACCAGCTTCATCACCGGCACCGGGTTCATGAAATGCATGCCGATCACCTTTTCCGGCCGTCCGGTGTGGGCGGCAATGCCGGTGATGGGCAGCGAGGATGTGTTGCTGGCGCAAATGGCGTGGCCAGGGGCCAGCCGGTCCAGGGCGCTGAAAATATCGGCCTTGATCGACATTTTTTCCACCACCGCCTCTATCACCAGATCGCATTCGGCAGCCGGCTCCAGGGTCACCGCCGGTGTGATCCGTCCCAGGATCGCTGTTTTGTCGTCGGCCGTGATTTTTTCTTTTTTGACCATCCGGTCCAGGCTGGCGGCAATGGCGGCCATGCCCCTGTCCACCAGGTCTTCGGAGATATCGTTCATGTAAGTGGTGTAACCGGCCTGGGCCGCCACCTGGGCGATGCCGTTGCCCATCTGGCCGGCGCCGATAACCATTATGGTTTTAACTTCCATTGCCAGACTCCTTTTCTGTTTACAGTGCGCTCCAGACGGGTGTGTACCGGGCCTGTTGTGTGACTCCGGCAGCCTTCAGGAAACCTCGAAAAATTAAATTCACCGCAGTGACGAGGAATGCGGCGCAACGCAGAAATCGGGATTTTTACAAAGCCGTCAGGGTTTGAAGACGCCCATCTTGACCGGTATCCACCAGGTGATACCGAAAACAAGGGTATAGGCCACGGCGGCAGCGGGCGAATATCCGGCTTTCATGGCCACGGGAATGGCCATGGCCAGCTCCAGGGGGTGGCCGATGACCCACAGCAGGGTCACAACGACCCAGAGGCCGTACAGGACCCCGGAAAAGGGCGCGGCCGCGCCGAAAAGAATAAAGGCCCATCCCGCAACAGCACCGGCCATGTTGGCATACCAGAAATTTTTACTGTTTGACATCTGCTCCGTCCTCTGAATATTTGTAAGTCAAACGTTTGCCCCACGCGGGGACTGGCAACGGCGCCTTTGAATCAGGTAAAAAAGGCCCAGCGCACGAAAAAATAGAACAGGGCAAACAGAATGGCGGTAACGATATAGCTTTTCCAGTCGGTGGGTTTAAGGGCCTTGCCGTCGGCCTGAACCTCCCCCACACGCTGGCCGCATTCCGGACACTTGGTCGCGTTCAGCGGCATCCTGGACAGACAGTCCGGGCACTGTTTGTAAGAACGAAGGACGGGCTCGCCGCTCCTGTTCCTGCCTGATGATTTTTTGCCAAACATCACGCACCTCCCTCTGCCCGTGGCTCATTATGTGCCGCCTGAAACGATTACCTCAGGAACGCCTCGTCAATGGTGATGTCGCTTTCCTGGCGCATGGCCTTCAGCCAGGACATGAACACCTCATTCTTCTTCTGCGCGGTCAGCCGCCTGACAACAGCGTCCCGCTTCTCTTCGAATTCCGAGGCCTCGGGTGCCTTCCGGTCGTTTAACACCACAACGTAATAATCGCTTCTCCCCTCCACCACATTCGGAGCAACCGGCTGGTTTTCGGTCAGGTCAAAAGCGGCCCCGGACAGGGCCGGCTCGTTGCCGATATCAGGAATCTCGCCGGTGCGGCCGAAAAAGCCGGTGGCCACGATCTCGGCCTGGGTGCCGGCACAGGCCGCCTCCAGGGTCTGGCCCGCCTTTACCTTTTCAAGCACGCTTTCAGCCTCTGCCCGGGCCGCCTCTTTTTGCATCTGTTCCCGCAGATCTTCTATCACGCGGGCCTGAACGCTCTCCAGCGGCGGCACCGCGGCCGGCACCACTTCGGTCACCTGAAACAGAAAGTGCGTATTGCCTTCGGTAATCACGTCGCTGATCTCTTTTTCGGCAAATTCAAAGGCCTGGCGCACCATGGTGCGGCCGGCTTCAACATCGGCCAGGGTATCGTTTTGCGTAATGGCGCCGGTGGTGACGGCCGTCAGGTTCCGGGCGGCGGCGGCCTGCTCAAGGCTGTCGGTGTCCAGGGCCATGTCAAACAGGGTCAGGGCCTCCTCATAGGCGTACTCTCCGGCCTTCTGGTCCAGCAGCAGCTTTTCAATGTCCGCCCGGACCTCGTCCAGGGGCGTGGTGAATGCCGGGGTGACCTTTTCCACCTTTATGATATGCCAGCCGAACTGGCTTCTCACCGGCTCGCTGATCTCTCCCGGCACCATGGAAAAGGCCTTTTCCGAAAACGGCGCCACCATGTCTTCCCGGGTAAAGGCGCCCAGGTAGCCGCCCTCCCCGGCGCTGGGACCCTCTGAATACTGCCTGGCGGTTTCGGCAAAGTCCTTGCCCTCGTCCGTCACCATAGCATAAATATCGGCGGCTTTCTGCCGGGCTTCCTCCACCCGGGCCTCGTCCGCGTCCTGTTCCAGGGAAATCAGTATATGCCGGGCCTCAACGGTCTCTTCGTTCCAGTAGAGATCCTGGTTGGCCTGGTAAAAATCCGCGATCTCTTCTTCGGTCACCTTTACCTCGGACAGGTAGCGGGCGGGCGCCACGCGCACATAGGTGATTTTACGCTTTTCCGGTGTTTTGTACCGGTCCTTGTGTTCCTCATAATAGGCGGCCACCGCCGCTTCGGCGGGATCAACGCCGGTACGGCCCTCTGCCGTGAACACGGCGGCCGTGATCTTCACCCGGGCGTTTTCCCAGTCAAACCATTGCCGGGCCTCGTTGTCAGACACCAGCACGCTGTCGGTGATCAGGGTGCGCAACTTGTCGACCAAAAGGGCCTGTTTCTGGTTCTGCTCAAAGGCGGCGGCGGTCATGCGGTTGCTTTGCAGCAGCCGGTTATACCGGTTTTTATCGAACCGGCCGTTGTTCTGAAAGGCGGGAATGCTGCTGATGGATGCGGCCAGCTCGCTGTCCGACACGTTCAGGCCCAGCCTGTCCGCCTGCTGCAGAATGATCTTTTCCGAGATCAGCTGGTTCATGGCCTGTTCCTTGAGGTTGAGCATCTTGAGCAGGTCGTCGTTTAAGGCGCCGCCGAACTGCTGGCGGTAGGTGTCCAGCAGCCGCTGGTAGGTGTATTGGAACTCCCGGCCGGTAACGATCTCCTCGTTGACCGTGGCCGCCGTCACCTCCTGCTGCTCCCTGAAGTTGCCGATGCCAAGGAAGATAAAGGCCAGAATGACCAGGCTTAAAACCCCTTTGATGATAATGGATGAAGCTTTGTCGCGCATGAATTGAAGCATAAAGTGCAAACTCCTTTACGTGTGGCCGGTATCTCCGGCAGGACGCGGCGAATCCGGTGCCGATTATCGTCTACTGTTCATAAGCGATCACCGGTTTTTTTGCAAGTATTAACATACAGATGTGGCCCTGCCGGAGCAAAAGGGACAGCCGGAGACCCTGCTGTCCCTTTTTGCCTTTTCTCTTTACAAGCGCTTTTTGTGAACCGGAAGCAAAACCGCGCCGGTTCATCATCAGACAGATACCTGCTGTCAGGGCTTGATATGACAGTCCGTGCATTTCACCGGGCCGGCGCCGCCGGTCTTGTGGCAGTCGATGCAGTTGGCGTGGATCGCGCCGTAATAATATTCCAGCTGCATGGCGTCCCACTCCGCCGGGGAAATCCCTGCCGGTTTTTTCGGTGTCTTGCCCGGCTTGTCGTGGCACTCCATGCACCCCTGAACCGGGTCTCCGACCTTCAGCGCCAGGGGCTTGCCCTCCTTGTCGTGGTGGCACTCGCCGCAGGCGACCCCGTATCCGCCGGGGGCGGGGGAAAAATGTCTGGTGTGGGTAAACATGACAATGCCCATTTTGTGGGGGTCAAAGGCTTTTGTGTTCTTCATTTCAATAACGTCACCGGCCTCACCGGCGGCAGGGGACGCAGGGGCCGGTTTTGCCGGGGCCTCGGCAACGGACGGGGCTTCCTGTTGCGCCGGGGTCGCCGGTGCCGGCTTTTCCGCTTTCGGCGCCGGCCTTGAAACAGGCTTTGCGGAATACCCCTTCGGCGGCTTGCTCTTGCTGTCAGGGGGCTTACCGCAACCGGTAAGAACAAATGAAGACACCACAAAGAAAATTCCGAACATCAGTAAAAACCGTTTCATAAACACTCCTCCTGTAAACCAAATCCGGTCATGTATTTTGATCTGCCCCGTGTGTTTAAGGACACCTTCGGGGCAGGTGGCTTCCGGCATTCCATATCATAAGACGAAAAATTTTTCACTCTGCGGGCGCGGCGGTTGATCTTTTTGCCTGTTTTACAATGCCCAACAAAATTTTTATGCCGGAGACACTACCGCATTTTTCTTTTCAGAACAAGCCGGTTGTCAACTCCCAAAATCCGCGATTGATTTTACGCCGGGTTGTTTTGGGTGCCGCGTCGGGCGAAAAAATCGGCGCGGATGATCAATTCGCCGTCGAACGGGCACTTACTTTAGAAACAAACGGGGCCAT
>JAXHVI010000135.1:0-6633 GCA_034189195.1 Thermodesulfobacteriota bacterium
TGGCCCGCATGGTCAAGGCCCGCTCCAATATCGTCTGTTTTACCAACGGATACCACGGCCTCACCATGGGGGCACTGGCCATCACCGGCAACACCCACTACCGGGACGAGGCCTATATCAGTCGCTCCAACGTGAGCTTTCTGCCCTATGACGGCTACATGGGGCCGGAGATCAACACCATGGACCTGTTTCGCAAAATGCTGACCGACAACTCCAGCGGCCTTGACATACCGGCCGCCGTGATCCTGGAAACCATTCAGGCCGAGGGCGGGGTCAACATCGCCAGAAGCGAATGGCTCAAGGAACTGGCCGACATCTGTTACCAGTTTGATATTCTGCTGATCATCGACGACATCCAGGTGGGCAACGGCCGGAGCGGTGATTTTTTCAGCTTTGAGGCGGCCGGCATCAAGCCGGACATCGTCTGCCTGTCCAAGGCCATCGGCGGGGGCCTGCCCCTGGCCTTCATTCTCATGCGACCGGACCTGGACCAGTGGAAACCCGGGGAGCACACCGGCACCTTCCGTGGCAACAACCTGGCTTTTGTGGCCTCGACCCAGGCCCTGTCCTACTGGGACACCAATGATCTTTCCGAAGCGGTTCATTACAAGGGCGCGGTCATGGAACGGGAGCTGACCGCCATTGCCGAAAAATACCCGGAACTGGATGCATCGGTGCGGGGCCGGGGCATGATCTACGGACTGGAAATACCGGAACGGGGCCTTGCCAGCCAGGTATCCGAACACTGCTTTGAAAACGGCCTTGTCATCGAACTGGCCGGTGGTGACGACCAGGTGGTCAAGTTCCTGCCCGCCCTGACCATCGACGAAGAGACCCTGTTGAAAGGCATCGGCATTGTCGACCGGTCGATTAACGAAATCCTGAAGGAAAAGCATGAAAACCTCAAGGGAGGACTGTAATGATTGTAAGGGACGTTCAGGAGATTCCCGGCACCGAACGTGAGGTGACCGGAGAGGGGTGGACCAGCCGCCGCCTGCTCCTGAAAAAAGACGGCATGGGGTTCTCCTTTCACGAAACCATCATTGCAGCCGGCACCGAGCACCTGTTCTGGTACAAGAACCACCTGGAGGCGGTCTATTGCGTGGCCGGCAACGGCACCATCGAAGACCTGGCCACCGGCCAGGTCCACCGGATCAAAGACGGGGTGCTCTATGCGCTGAATAATCACGACCGCCACATTCTGCGGGGGGGTACCGAAGACATGCGCCTGATCTGCGCCTTCAACCCGCCGGTGACGGGCCGGGAAACACACGACAGCGACGGCTCCTACGAGCTGGTCGGGGAGTAAAAGGAAAAATGGGTAACCATACGGTTGAAAAAATCGGCGGCACCGCCATGAGCCGGTTCGACAAGGTGCTGGACAACATTATTGTCGGCAACCGAACGGGAAAAGACCTTTACAACCGCGTCATCGTGGTGTCTGCCTACGGCGGCATCACAAACGAGCTTTTGGAGCACAAAAAAACCAGCGACTCCGGCGTCTATTCACTTTTCTCAAAGGATGACGACTCCTGGGCATGGGGCGAGGCCATCACCCGGGTGGGTCAGCGGATGTGCGCCATCAACAAGGGCTTTGAACACCTGGGCCTGGACGTACAACTGGCCGACCGGTTTGTCAAGGAACGCATCGAAGGGGTCCGCAGCTGCCTGATCGACCTGACCCGGCTCTGTTCCTTCGGCCACTTCAGGCTGGACGAACACCTGATGACCGTGCGAGAAATGCTCTCCGCCATCGGCGAGGCCCACAGCGCGCACAACTCCTACCTCATCCTGAAATCCATGGGCATCAACGCCCGGCTGGTGGACTTAAGCGGATGGATGGACACTGAACAGCTCTCCCTGGACGACACCATCAAAAAGGCCTTTGAGGGCGTCAATGTTGCCGAAGAACTGCCCATTGTCACCGGTTATACCCAGTGCAAAGAAGGCATCATGGGCACCTACGACCGTGGATACACGGAGATCACCTTCAGCCGGATCGCCGTGCTCACCGGGGCCAGGGAAGGAATCATTCACAAGGAGTACCACCTGAGCAGCGGCGATCCCAAGACAATAGGGGAAGACAAGGTGGAGACCATCGGATACACCAGCTACGACGTGGCCGACCAGCTCTCCGACCTGGGCATGGAGGCCATTCATCCGGGTGCGGCCCGGGGCCTGCGAAAAACCGACATTCCGCTGCGGATAAAAAACGTCTTTGAGCCGGACCACCCCGGCACCCTGATCACCAACGACTACAGAAGCACCGATGCCCGGGTGGAGATCATCGCCGGCCGGAAGGGGGTTACCGGTATCGAGGTGTGGGACCAGGACATGGTGGGCCGGTGGGACCACGACCTGGAGATGCTCAAGCACCTGGTGGGGGCCAAAATCCGTTACCTGGCCAAGGACACCAACGCCAATACCCTCACCCACTACATTGCGGCGCCCCTGGCCAAAATCAAACGGCTCACCGAAAACATCAAGCAGTCATTCCCATCGGCGGACATCCTGGTAAAAAAGGTGGCCCTGGTATCGGCCATCGGCACCAACATGGCCGATACGTGGGTGCTGCCCACGGCGGTCCATTCCCTGACCAACGCCGGCGTGGAGATCCTGGGCCTGCACAAGTGCATGCGCCAGGTGGACATCCAGTTCGTGGTGGAGGAAAAGGATTTTCAGAACGCCGTCTGCGCCCTGCACCGGGACCTGGTGGAAACCGGCCGGTAGGAAACCTATCGCCGGTCGATCTTGGGCGCGTTAAACCCGCCCCAGGTCTGCTGGGAGACCCCCACCACCATAAAGGCGTCCGGGTCGATCCGCGATATGATGTACTTGACGTCGTAAATCTTTGACCGCAGCACGGTCAGGTAAAGCATGGTCCGTTTCGTCTTGGAGTACCCCCCCACCACCTCCCACTCGGTCACCCCCCGCTTCAGCTCATTGATAATGGCATAGCGGATCGGCTCCGGATTTTCCGTAACAATCATCAGGGTCCGCATCTGGCTGCTGCCCTCCAGCACAAAATCGGAAAAGATGCCCACCATGATGATGGTGATCACTGCCAGCAGGGCCGTCTCCATGGAAAAAATAAAACCGGAGATCAGCACAACCGCCAGGTCGGTAAAAAGATAGGATTGGCTCAACGGATACCCGGTAACATTATAAATGATCCGGGCGGTGATGGAGGTGCCGCCGATGGTACCGCCGTAGCGGTAAATCAGGCCGGTGCCCAGGCCGTAAAGCACCCCGGCATAGATGGCGGCCAGCAGCCCGTCGGAGGTCAGCGGGTAGTGCTCCAGCCAGAGCGGCAGGTAGCGGATAAACATATCCGACCCCACGGAAAACACAAGCACCGCCACAATGCTGGACCAGACAAACCGCCACCGGCCCAGCCAGAAAAAACCCAGAACAAACAGCGGAATGTTGAACAGGAGAAAGAACATGCCCACCGGAAAACCGGTCAGGTGGTTCACGATAATACCCAGGCCGCTCACGCCGCCGGCCGCGATATTGTGCGGCACCTGAAAGACGGCGTACCCCAGGGCCGACAGCAATGCACCGGCGATGATCATGACCTGCTGCACGGAAAGGCGCAGAATCTTCTCGCCGGTATTGAGTTCCAGTTTTTGTTTCACCCGTTTTGACAGTTGCATAAGAGACTCCCGCAAACCGTGGCCGGTTTCTTTTCCTGTTTCTTGTGTTTCATTGTATGCTGCAATTGTTGGCCGGGCCGCACGGGACGGCTTGACCTGAGACCGAAAGAACTATAATAGGTTGACTGTCGTCATTGTAACAGCTTAAACACCGGCACAACAGGCAAAAGCGTGTCAAATTACACAAAAACATACGACCTTATTGTAGTGGGCGCCGGCCACGCCGGGTGCGAGGCGGCCCTGGCCGCTGCCCGCATGGGGTGTACCGTGCTGCTGCTGGCCATCGACCTGGACAAGGTGGCGGCCATGCCGTGCAGTCCCTCCATCGGCGGCACCGCCAAGGGCCACCTGGTCAAGGAGATCGATGCCCTGGGAGGTGAAATGCCGAAAGCGGCGGACAAAACCGCCATTCACTGCAAGGTGTTGAACACCAAAAAAGGGCCGGCCATTCACGCCTCCCGCACCCAGAACGACAAGCACCGCTACCACACGGCCATGAAACAGGCCGTCGAAGCCCATGCCAACATCGACCTGAAGGCGGCCCTGATCACCCGGCTCATCGTTGAGAGCGGCATCGTCAAAGGTGTGATCGACCAGACCGGATTTTCCTGGCAGGCACCTTGCGTGATCATCACGGCCGGCACCTTTCTGGGCGGTCTTGTCCATATCGGCACCCACTCCCATCCCGCGGGCCGGGCCGGTGAGTTTGCCGCCCTGGAACTGGCCGACTGCCTGCGGGAGCTGGGGCTTGCCACCGGCCGCATGAAAACCGGCACCCCGCCGCGCCTGGCAAAGCCCTCCATCGACTTTTCAAAATTCGAGATGCAGGGCTCCGACGATAACTTTCGCCCCTTTTCCGCGGCCACCCGCGCCCTTGAGCTGCCCCGCAGACCCAACTATATGGGCTATATACGGGAAAACAGCATCGCCATTGTAAGAAACAACCTGGCCCATTCAGCCCTTTACAGCGGCCGGATCACCGGCACGCCGGCCCGGTACTGCCCGTCCTTTGAAGACAAGGTGGTGCGGTTCCCCGAGCGGACCGCGCACCATCTGATCCTGGAATTTGAAGGACTCGATTCCGATGAGATCTATGCTTCCGGCCTGGGCAACAGCCTGCCCATGGAGATCCAGCTTGCCTTTGTCCGGTCCGTGGAGGGGCTGGAGTGCGCCGAGATCATGCGGCCCGCCTACGCCATTGAGTACGACTACATCAACCCCACCCAGCTTTTGCCCACCCTGGAGACCAAGCCCGTGGCCGGCCTCTACCTGGCCGGCCAGGTCAACGGCACCTCGGGATACGAAGAGGCCGCGGCCCAGGGCATGTGGGCCGGCATCAACGCGGCCTGCCGCGTTCAGAAGCGGCCACCCTTTATCCTGGACCGGTCCGAAGCCTACATGGGGGTGATGATCGACGATCTGGTCACCCGGGGTACCAGTGAGCCCTACCGCATGTTTACCTCCCGGGCCGAATACCGGCTGATGCTGCGGGAAGACAACGCCGACCTGCGGCTGGCGGAAAAGGGCCTTGAACTGGGGCTGACAGACAAAGAGACCGTGGAGCGCATTCGGGAGTACAAGCGCCGGATTGAGGCGGAGATTGCTCGGGTCAAAAGCACGGTCATCAAGCCGGATGATAAAACCAAGGCCCTGCTGGCCCGGCGCCAGTCGCCCCCCCTGACCTCCGGCTCCAGGGCGGACCAGCTGCTCAAGCGCTCAGAGATCACCTATGCCGACATCAAAACCCTGGCCCCGCCGGAAACACCGCTGCCAGAAAGGGTGGAACAGCAGGTGGAGATCGAAGTGAAATACGAGGGGTATATCGACCGTCAGCGCCGGGAAATCGCCAAGTTCAGGGACCTGGAGAGAATCCGCATTCCCGAGGGCTTTGACTACGCGGCGGTCCACGGCCTTTCCAACGAGTTGAAAAGCCGGCTGGCCCATGTGCGGCCCCTCTCCCTGGGCCAGGCGGCCCGCATTGAGGGCATCACACCGGCGGCCATCTCCGTGCTGATGATCGGCATCAAGGCGGCCCGGGGATAACCTCCGGCATCCTGCTCTTGCTCTTACTCGTACTCGTGCCCGTGCCCGATTCCGATTGCCATCCTCTGATCATCCGGACGGCCCGCAGACTGAACTGATAAACCCCAGAAACACAGGGGAAAAAGCTTACTGCACCCCCAGCTCCACACGGCTGGATGCAAATCCACCTTCAGCAGGTTTAAACATATTGTCCGGCGCCTTCATAAAGACCCGGTCCGGTGAGAGGGTGTCATCGGCCAGCAGGTAATCCTTGACCTTTTCGGCCCGCTGTTTTGCCAGCAGGCCCAGTTCGGCGTCGGTAACGGCGCCGGCCCGGCGCTCTACTATGGCCGTCTCCATCTCTTCTATCGACAGCGTCGGATCATCGGCCTTTTTTACCACCCCCCCTTCTATCGGCTTTTCCTCCACTTCGTTCTCATAAAGTTTGCGCAAGGCGCGCTCGTGCTCTTCAGGCGGCAGCACCACCGAGGCCAGGGTCTCTGAATCCGGGGGTTCTCCCTTCTGGCCCAGCTTTTCCAGGGCCGGCGCCTTGATCGTGCGCTCCAGGGCAATGGCGGCCAGTGCCCGCCGGTCGGCGTCAGGATCGGCATATCCCAGAATCTCCAGTTTCAGGGCCGGTCGCTCAACCAGCAGTTTTTTCACCCCGTCCAGTTTCTGCCGGACCGGTTCATCCAGTTCGGCCCAGCCGGGTTCAAACTCGATAAACCGCATCTCTTCACCGCCGCCCACCAGGGAACCCGCCAGTGCAAAAGGCGAGGTGGCGGCCTTTGTGATCAGGTTGGCCAGGGCCTTGAATACGATCCTGCCGATTCTGAACTCGGGATCATCGGTGCGGCCCGACACCGGCAGGTTCACATCAATCACGCCCTTGCGGTCTTTAAGCAGGGCCACGGCCAGGCCCACGGGCAGGTTCATGGCATCCGGGCTCTCCACG
>JAXHVI010000136.1:0-2147 GCA_034189195.1 Thermodesulfobacteriota bacterium
CTGAACCCCGCTTTTGGTGCGAAAGGCGATGCCGTCGATATCCTCGATCCGGCCCCCGCTGTTATGGGCATCAATGAGCCGTTCCAGTCCCAGCTCCCCCTCCCCCAGCACCACGTAATCGATGTAAGTGTGTTTCAGGGTCGTTTCCGGCAGAAAGGAGGGGTGGGTGCCACCGGTCACAACGATCATCTCCGGGTCGATCTCCTGCTTGACCCGGCGGGCGATCTCGGTTACGCAGCTAAACTGGCTGGAAAAAATACAGGAGAGGCCCACCATGTCCGGTGCAAAAGCGCGGATGCGGGCCAGAATATCGTCATAGGGCAGGCCCACCCGCTCAATTTTTTCACTGATCGCCACCCGGTGGACACCGGCCTCAGCCAGGCAGTCCAGCAACCCCACCTCCACCCGGTCCCGAATATGGGCGGCCAGAGACGCGATGCCCATGGGCGGGCAGACCATGGTATCCACGTGGCGAATATCGTGCATGGGCGGAAAAATCAGCATCACCCGCCTGACGGGCCGCAATTCAGAAACGGTCATTGCCGCGTCTCCCGGCCGGTCCGCCTGCCGCCGAACACCTGCATGCGAAACTTCCAGAGGTTTTGAAAAAAATCGCGCAGGAAAACCGGCCGAAAGATCAGGCGGCGGCTGTACCAGGCCAGAAACTCGGCCGGGTTGCGAAAGGGAAGCTTTGCCAGGTTGGTCAGGTAGGCCCGGCCCTGAAGGCGATACACCTCGTCGATATCAAAAAGCTGGGTATCAAAATCGGGTTTAAAAAAATTGTTGGCGTCCTTGTAAGAGTAGCCATCGGTGACCAGGCCCGTTTCAACGCACTGCTGCCACAGATCAGAGCCGGGCAGCGGCGTATAGACAAAGGGAGAAAGATAATCCACGCCCAGGTCCAGGGCGTAGCGCATGGAATTTTTAATCTGGTCGATGGTCTCGCCGGGAAACCCGAGAATAAAATAGGCCACCGTGGCGACCCCCCTCTCCCTGGCCAGGCCGGCAATCTGCTTTGCCGTGCCCAGGGTAAACGGCTTGCGTACATATTTTTCAAAGGAGGCCGGATCCCCGGACTCCACGGCCAGGGTGATTTCAAAGCACCCGCTCTTTTTCATCAGGTCCAGCATTTCTTCATCCAGGGTCCACAGGGCAATGCCGTTGGGCGTGTTCCACGGCATGGCAAGCCCCCGGTCGATCATGCCCGAAAATATCGCCTTTGCCCGGTTTCTGTCTGCGGTGAGGTTGTCGTCCTGCCACTTTAACTCCTGAATGTTGTACCGGATTTTCAGGTGTTCGATCTCGGCCAGCACGTTTTCCGGTGACCGTTTACGAAACCGCTGGCCCCAGTGGCGCCAGGAGGAGCAGAACGGGCAGCCGAAGGGACAGCCCCGGCTGGACACAATGGGGGTGTTGCGAGTTTTGCGCCAGTGAAACCCCATGGGCAGCCGGGCGGAAAAATAGGTCTCCATGGGCAGAAGGTCCCGGGCCGGAAGAGGAAGGGTGTCCAGGTCCTCTATCCAAGTGGTGCGGGGGTTGACTTGAACGCCGTTTTCGGTGCGAAAGGCGATGCCGTCGATGTTGTCGATCCGGCCCCCGCTGTTGTGGGCCTCGATAATCTGTTTCAAGCCCAATTCCCCCTCGCCCAGGACCACGTAATCCACAACGGTCCGGGCCAGGGTCTGCTCCGGCAGAAAAGAGGGATGGGTGCCACCGGTGGCAATCACCATGTCAGGGTCAATCTCTTTACGGATACGACGGCTGAGCTGTTCCACGCAGGCGATCTGGCCGGAAAAAATGCAGGAGATGCCCACCATGTCGGGCGCGCAGGCCCGGATTCGGGCGAGAATCTCTTCCGCGGAAAGGCCCACCAGTTCCACCTCCCGGTTCACCGGCGCGGCCTGCCGGTACCCCTCGGCCACGCAGTCCAGCAGGGAGACATCCACCATGTCCCGAATATAGGCCCCCAGGCAGGCAATGCCCATGGGCGGCACCACCATGGTATCGATGAGCTTGACATCGTACATGGGCGGAAAGATCAGCATCACCCGCCGAATGGGACGCAGGGGTCTTGAAATATCCGCCATCTATCTATTCCTTTTTACAAACAGGCTGGATTGTCTGATGCCGCTGGCCAGTATGCCCCG
>JAXHVI010000137.1:0-19539 GCA_034189195.1 Thermodesulfobacteriota bacterium
CGGAAAAGGCAGGGATCGGCGTTTCGCCCACCGAATCACCGGCCTTCTGTTGGGGCTGTTTTTCAAGGGGCAGGGTGAACCAGAAGGTGGAGCCTTTTCCCGGTTCGCTGGCCACACCGATCTCTCCGTCCAGCAGTGAGACCAGTCTTTTCGTTATGGTCAGGCCCAATCCCGTGCCGCCGTATTGCCGGGTGGTGGAGGCGTCCACCTGGGAAAAGGATTCAAAGATGGTCTGGTGATGTTCCGGCGCAATACCGATGCCGGTGTCGGCCACCTCAAAAAGCAGGGTCGCAGCCGTGTTGGTCTGGTGCGGCGCGGAAACCGTGACTCTTACCGATCCGGCCTCGGTGAATTTCACGGCGTTTTCGCAGAGATTAAAAAGAATCTGCCGCAGCCGCACCGGGTCGCCTTTCAGCAGGGATGGCACATCTTCTTTAAGAACGACATCGTGGCGGATGCGCCTGCGCCGGGCCCTGGGGACCATGGTGTCGTTGATTTCCTTGAGCAGTTTTTCAAGATCAAAGTCGATTTGTTCCAGCTTGAGCTTGCCGGCCTCTATCTTTGAAAAATCCAGCACGTCATTGATGATCACCAGCAGGGACTCGGCGCTGCTTCTCACGCTTTCCGCGTATTCCAGCTGCTCTTCGGTAAGGTCGGTGTCCAGGAGCAGGTCGGTCATGCCGATGACGCCGTTCATGGGAGTCCGGATTTCATGGCTCATGTTGGCCAGGAATTCGCTTTTGGCCCGGCTGGCGGCCTCCGCCGCCTCTTTGGCCTGTTTCATGGAGGTCTCGGCAAGGCTGGACAGCACCACCTGGGAGGCGGTGTTGGCCAGGTTGCTGTACATCTCGTACTCTTCTCTGTCCACGGCATGGGTGGCAAAGGAGACCAGTACGCCGATCACGTTGCCGGCGTTGTCCCGAAGCTGCCGGCCGGTGAAAGAGACGATACCGTTTTTCACGATCCAGTCCCGGTCCCTCACGATGGGCGTGTTTTGCGCGTCATTGGTCAGAAACCCGGGCACATCCTTTCCTTCGACCCATTGAATACCCTCATACCCAAGGGGAACCCGGCTGTAGTAACCGTCGGTGCGGTCCGTGTCCCCGGAGCTGGCGGTCAGATGCAGGCACTGGCCGATGCCGCGGCAAAGGGGGGCTGTTTTTTTGTCCCTGCCGTGGGGACACCCGTTGTTGCACCGGTCCAGCGGCCCTATGATCCAGATGCGGCAAAGAAGGGAGTCAAAGGAATCCACAACGCCGTCGGTGATCACCTTGAGACGATCTTCCAGGTTATCCGCGCTCAGCAGGCGGTCGTGGATGCGGTTGATGCCGGTGTGCCATGAAAGCAATCGGTTGTGGGCCGCTTCGCCGGCTTTTTTGTCGGTGATATCTCTTGCGATACCGAAAATGGAAACCACCTTGCCGTCGGCGTTTTTTTGCGGGGAAAGATTGGAAGCATGCCACCGCCAGGAGCCGTTTTTGTGTCGCACCCGGTATTCGTTTTCTCCAGCCGAGCTGCCGGTTGTCAGAATGGTTTGAATATCGGCTTCGCAGGAGGGCAGATCATCACGGTGAACATATTCGGAAAAACGGTGACCGATCACGTCGGCGGCATCGGCGCCCATCAGATCTTTTAGGTTCGGCGACATGTAGGTATAGAGACCGTCCGGCGACATGGAATAAATCAATTCGTTGGTTTTTTCCACCAGGGTACGGAATTTTTCCTCGCTTTCCCGAAGAGCCTGTTCCGCCTTTCTCCGCTCGGTAATGTCCCTGGCCACGCCCAGGGCCGCCACCGGCTCCCCCGCTGCGTTGCGCAGGATTCTGGCCGAGGATTCCACCCATACGGTGGAGCCGTCCTTGCGGTAGACTTCCAGCTCAATGGTTACGTTGCGGTCCGGGTCCACGCCGGGCTTGCCGTCCTTTTCCAGTTCAGAGGCAATCCCTACGATCAGACGGTCCAGGGATGGAGTGGTGAGAACCTGCTCAATGGGCCGGGCAATAAATTCTTCCGGCGTAAAACCGTACATCCGCCTGACTGAAGGGCTGGCGTAGGTGTGCTTCATGGTGGCAAGGTCAATGGTGAAAATGGATTCACTGATGTTTTCCGCCAGCATGCGGTAGAGCTCTTCGCTTTTTCGAATGGCGGCCTCGGCTTTTTTACGTTCCGATATGTCCCTGGTCGCCGTGAGAATGGCCGTTGGCTTGCCTTCCGTGTCCCTCAGAAAAGAGGCAACCACTTCGGTCCAGATGGTGGAGCCGTCCTTGCGGATCTGTTCCAGTTCCAGGACCCGGTGCCGGTCCGGATCCACGCCGGGCTGACCGTCCCTGGCCAGCTCTTCGGCAATGGCGGTAGCAGCCAGGTCATGGGAGGCCGGGGCCAGCACCTGGTCCAGGGAGTGGCCCAGGGCCTCCTCCAGGGTAAACCCACGGACTTTTTCGACCGATGGCGACAGGTAACGATGGGACAGGTTTTTCAGATCGATGACGGATACAATCTCCGACGTGTTTTCCGCCAGGAGTCGATAGAGCGACTCCTGTTTTTGGAATTCCGAGTACATCTCTTTTATTGCCGATATGTCGATGATTGATTCCATGATGGCCGTGATTTTACCGTTTCGGTCCCGAATGGCGTCGGCTCTGTGAAAAGCGACAAACTCCCGGCCGTTTCCGTCGATCATCGTCACTTCTCCGGACCAGGGACGGCCCGAGGAGATGGTTGAAAAAAGGTTCTCGGCCACCTCGGGGTCCTTGAACCGGCTGACCGGGCCGCCCGCGGCTTCCAGGTCTTCGGGGGTGTCGTAGCCGAACAGTTGGGCAAAGGCCTTGTTATGGTAGACGTGGCGCCGGGATGGTGTGGAAAAACCGATGGCCTCGGATGTGCCGTCAATGGCCTGTTTGAAGCGGATCAGTTCCTCCCTGACTTCCTCCCTGTCATCCACGTACCGGCTGACCCCGATGATCCCCGTGGGGGTCCCGTTTTTGTCATACAGAAAATCCCCGGTCAGTTCGGACCAGCGGGTGGAGCCGTCCTTGCAGTAGACTTCGATGGTGATGGTCTGGGGCGGGGTGGGGCCTCTTCCTTCCCGGTTGGCCGCAATGCCCCCGGCCACCAGGTCAATAATTTTTTCCACCGATGCCGGGGTCAGGTTTTTCTCAAACGGCAGGCGCATCGCCTCTTCAACGGTAAACCCCCGCTGATGTTCAACCGAAGGGCTGATGTAGGTATATTTGAAGTCCATATCCATGGTGAAGATCACTTCATGGATATGGTTTGCCAGCAGGTGATAAAGCTCTTCGGTGCGCAGAAGTTCCTGTATTCTGCCTGCATCCGGCGCTGGGAAAAGGAAGCGATCAAAAAGTTTTTTGATGCCCATGTCCGAGGCCCTTCTTAAATTAAAGGGGGTTTCGTGCTCCGAACCGTGCTGGTTTATTGGCGTTGAGCATACTATGACAGGGAATTAAGGTCAATGATAAGCTGTGCCGGTATCCATCGGTTGCACCCGGGAACCGGGTGTGGCATGATCATCAGACATATCAACCTGACGGGCCGATTGTCGGGTATCGACTTCGTATTTCCAAAGGAGAATAGAACCATGGAGAACGGCTTCATTCCATCTACCGGCAGCGGCGCATTCCGGGCGGCCACCCCGTTAAAAGAGGTCGACCGTATCTTTTTGGCCCAGCAGGCCGCCTTCCGCCAGGCCCCATGGCCCGGGGCCAAAGAGCGTGTGGCCCATCTTTACCGGCTCAGAGAGGGGTTGAAGGCGTACCGGAAAACCATCATTGAGGCCATTGACACGGATTTTGAGGGACGGTCCGCGGATGAGACCCTGCTGGCCGAGCTGTTTCCTTCCATGGAAGGGCTGGCCTATGCGGCCCGGCATGTGGCCGGATGGATGAAACCTTCCCGTCGCACCCCGGGACTGATGTTCCGGCCGGCCCGGGCCCGGGTGGAGTGTCAGCCCAAGGGCGTGGCGGGTATTATCGTGCCGTGGAACTATCCGCTGTTTCTGGCGGTAAGCCCCCTGACCGCAGCCCTGGCCGCCGGCAACCGGGTAATGGTCAAGATGAGCGAGTATGCCCCCCGGCTGGCCGATGTTTTTCAGAAGATGATCGGAGAACGGTTTGAGGAAAACCATGTGGCCGTGGTGTGGGGCGGCGCCGACGTGGGCATGGCGTTTACAGCGCGGCCCTTCGACCACCTGCTGTTTACCGGCTCCACCGATGTGGGCCGTCATGTCATGCGGGCAGCCGCCGGCCACCTGACACCGGTGACCCTGGAGCTGGGCGGCAAGTCACCCGCCATTGTCAGCCGCGACATTCCGGTGGAGCGGGCCGCCGAGCGCATCATGTTCGGCAAGGCATTCAACGCCGGTCAGACCTGTATCGCACCGGATTATGTGCTGTGCCCCGCTGATCGCATGGCGCCGTTTCTGGATGCCTGTAAAACGGTGTTTGCCCGCTGCTATCCCACGGTAAAGGAAAATCCGGACTACACCGCGATCATCAACGACCGGCAGCATGCCCGGCTGCAGGAGATGCTGCGTGACGCCGAGATGCGGGGGGCAACCGTTATTCCGGTAAACCCGGCGGGCGAGGACTTTACCGGTTCGCGAAAAATGCCGCTTTACCTGGTGCACGACTGCACGGAAAAAATGCGCCTTTTGCAGGAGGAGATTTTTGGTCCGGTTCTGCCCGTTATCCCTTATGAGACGCTGCAACAGGCCGTGGATTACGTGAATGACCGGCCCCGGCCCCTGGCCCTCTACTATTTCGGCTATAACCGGAAAAACGCGGACTTTGTGACCCGCAACACCATCTCCGGCGGCGTGTCAATCAACGAGACCCTGGTGCACGCGGCCGCGGATGATCTGCCTTTCGGCGGCATCGGCGCTTCAGGCATGGGAGAGTATCACGGGCAGGAGGGGTTTTTGACCTTTTCCAAGGCCAAAAGCGTGTTTGAAAAGCCCTGGTTCAACCTTAACCGGCTGATCCTGCCGCCCTATGACCGGCCCGGCTTCCGGCTGATCCGTCGCCTGCTGACACGGTAGAAAAAGAATCTGCATTAAGATCAAGAGCTAGAGTGGAAGTCCAATCACAGGGTTGCCCCCCCATCTTGCCCTTACTTTTACTCTTACTCGTAATCTTAATCTGCTTCGATGCTGATTTGATTGGGTACAAGGCCCCTACCGGACATCGGCCCTACAGCTTGAGACCCGCCTCAATGATCTGGTGAACCCGCTGTATGAGTTCTTCCCGGTTTTCCGTTGTATACCCATCCAGCGGCACCGGTTCGTGAATCACCAGTTCGATGGTGCCGGGCATGATTTTTCCGCTTCCCTTGGGAAGCACCTGGCGGCTGCCCCGCACCGTGATGGGGAGAATCGGCACCCCGGCGGCCAGGGCAATGTTAAACCCCCCTTTTTTAAAAGGCCGCAGGTTGCCGTCCGTGCTGCGGGTGCCTTCGGGAAAGAAGACCACCGAGGCCCCGTTTCTTATCTTTTCACCGGCGACTTCCAGACTTTTATAGGCCCGGTCCGGGTGGCTTCTGTCAATGTAGATGTGGCCCATGCGCTCACATCCCAGGCCAAAGACCGGAATCTCCCGCAGTTCCATCTTCATCACCCACCGCAGCTGAAGGGGCAGAAAACCGATCAGCGCCCATACGTCATAATGGCTCTGGTGGTTGCTCATCACTACATAGGAGCGTTTCGGGTCGATATGCTCCGGGTGAATAATTTTTACCCGCACGCCGGAGAGCAGCATGTTGAGCCGGGACCAGAATTTGCCGATGTAATGGACCCGGTTGCCTTTGGGATCAAAATAGGAGGCGGCAATGGTGATGATTCCCAGGATCGTGGTGTCCAGAATGACCAGCAGGTAGAAGACCGGGCGGTAGATGGCATAGAGACACAGCGCGATTGTTTTCATTTTCGGCTCCCGCAGTGTGTTATTTGAAAGTGTTTCTTTCAATACGCCGACGGGTCGATTTATATCAGGATCTTTTTTTTCTGGCAAGGGCCTCGAGTGCCCGGTCGAATTCGGCGATCCGGTTTTCCAAGAAAAACCGGCCCATGGCCGCCGCCAGTTTCCGGCGAAGAGGGGCCAGGGTTTCGCGGCCCTCAGGAAGATTCTTTCAGGCATGCTACTACCCAGGCCACGGCTTGCCAACCCGCCTTTATCAGACGGCGTGCAGCGGCGCCGGCGGAGTGCCACCGCTGTCGTATGCCGCGGCCATCGCCCGGTACCGGGCCGCTTCTTCGTGCCGGCCCCTCTTTTCGCACCCGGCCGCGTAGATGCGGCACTTTTTCTTCAGCATGGCAAGGGCCGCACGGTGTTGACCATCGGACAGCCGGCCGGTGTCTATGGCTTTGCAAATGGCGTAAATCCGATAGCGGTCCAGGCCCGGCATGGCGGAAAGCTGGCCGTCATGACCGCCCTGCTTGATCACCAGGGGTGTTTCAATCAAGTGGATAGGATGGGCCATGCTGATGCGCAGCCACAGGTCATAGTCTTCACAGGCGGGAAGCGATTCGTCAAAACCGCCCACATCCAGGAAAAATTTTTTTCGCATCATCACCGCCGACGGACTGACAAGGCACAGCGCCAGGGAGGGCTCAAAGATCATGCCGGACCGTTTTTTGTGACGGGCCCTGGGGGAAAGCGGCTTGCCGTTTTTGATCCAGGCCTCCTCGGTCTGGCAGATCAGGGCTTCGGGATGGGAAACGAAAAAGGCGATTTGCGTGGATATCTTTTCCGGCAGCCACCGGTCGTCGGAATCGAGAAAGGCGATATATTCGCCACGGGCATGGGCCACACCGGCGTTGCGGGCCGCGCTCACGCCCCGGTTCTCCTGGGTTATTAGCGTGACCCGGTCCTTCAGAAGGGAAAGGCGGCCGGGTGTATCATCACTGGATCCGTCATCCACGACAATGGTTTCAATGGCCGGGTAGTCCTGGGACAGGACCGAGGCAACGGCATCGGTCACCATTGGCCCCCGGTTGCAGGTGGGAATGACCACGCTGACCAGCGGCAAAGCGGTGGGGTTCATTATGAGATTGCCTCTCGTTGAGAATTTTTTTGGGCGCTTTATACACGTTTTCGGCGGTCCGGCCAACAGGTCTTACGCGGCCTTTGCGCCTTTGTGCCGATCAAAATCAGTGCCCTGTTTTTCCTCGGCAAACAGCCGGCGAATTTTCTGGTGGGTCTCTTCGTACCGGGCGGTGACATCACCGCGAAAATCCCGGTGAATGCGGCTGATTCCGCCCTTTACCCGGCCGAGGCTTTTCTTGCACTCCCGCCAGATGCGGGAGACATCGGCCAGCCGGTTGGCCGAGGAGCTCTTCACCGCCTGGGAATACTGGGTCAGCTGTGCCCTGGTTTTGGCGTAAATCTCATCCAGCCGTGAGATCACCCGGTCCGCCTTGATGGTTTCCTGGGTGATGGTGCGAAAATGGTGGCCGATGATGGCATAGGTGATCACCTCGGCGAAAAGATCGGGATGCCGGAACAGGTTCCGGGTGATATATTTGAGGTACTGCCATCCATAGCCGGTGAAGGGCTGGCTGGTCAGGGATTTGAGCAGGGACTTGATTTCGTCAAAACGGATCTCCCGCTGCTTGAACCCCGTGCCCTTGAGATTGTCCAGCAGCATGTCGCACCGGGCAAAGTAGTTTTTCATGTTGGCATCGTAAATTGTGGCCAGCACTCGCTTGTACCCCTCTTTCAGGGTTTCAGGGTCCATTTTGGTCACCACGTTGGTGGCCATGGTATGGGTGTTGGATCCCAGCACATGGCCGGACAGCCGCCCCTCTTTTTCCAGCCGGTTGTACAGGACGGTGCCGGGCAGGGCGTGAAGCAGGCCCACCATGGCCTTGGGAATGCCGGTCTCCTGAATAAAGGCGATCTGCCGTTCAAAAATATCCTCGGTGTCGCTGTCAAACCCGATGATAAAACCGGCCATCACCTCCATGCCGTGCCGTTGAATGGCCTTGACCGCATCTTTGAGGTCATATTTCAGGTTCTGGTTTTTCCCGGTCTCCGCAAGGGCCTCCTTGGACGGGGTCTCAATGCCCACGAACACCTGGTTAAAGCCGGCGTCACTCATCAGTTCCATCAGTTCCGCGTCATCGGCCATGTTGATGCTGGCTTCCGTGTAGAATTCAAAGACGTAGTTGTGGGCCTTCTGCCACTCAATCAGGGACGGCAGCAGCTCTTTTTTAACACGGGACTTGTTGCCGATGAAGTTGTCGTCCACTATGAACACCGCGTCTTTCCAGCCCAGGCGGTAGAGGGCGTCCAGCTCGGCCAGCACGTTTTCGGCGGATTTAAGCCGCGGCTTGTTTCCGTAGACCACCCAGATGTCGCAGAATTCACATCTGAAAGGGCAGCCCCGGGAGTATTGGACGGCCATGGAGGCGTAAGCTTCCCGCTTGAGCAGGTCAAACCGGGGGGTCACCGAATAGGTGATGTCCGGCCGGGTGTCGCCGTGGTAAATGGGCCGGGCGGTGCCGGCTTCATAGTCGGCGATGAACTCCGCCAGTACGGCCTCGGCCTCGCCCAGAACAAAATGGTCCACGCCGGCAATCTCTTCATGGCTGGAGGTGGGATAGGGACCGCCGGCCACCACCGGTTTATCCAGGCGGTTGCACAGGGCGATGACCTGCCGAAGGGATTCCTGTTGAATGATCATGGCCGACACAAAAACCGCGTCAGCCCAGAGAATATCGGCTTCGGTCAGGGGTTCGATGTTCATGTCCACCAGCTTCAGCTCGCAGGTGTCGGGCAGCAGGGCCGCCACGGTGATCAGGCCCAGGGGCGGCATGCTGCACTTTTTGTTTACATATCGAAGGGCATAGGTGAAGCTCCAGTAGGTGTTGGTGGGAATTTCGGGATACACCAGCAGAATGTTTTTTAAACGGTTCATGACGAACTCCCTTTCACGGTCACGTTTTATTCGGTTATTTGAAACCATTGCTCTGTAAACGTGGTTTTACCATACACCCGAAAGAGGGGGTGTTCAAGAAAATACATTAAGAAAATAAGTATTTACAAATTTTTTACAATGGTTTGACAGGCGGGTGGATGGTGGCGAAACGTTTTTTCATGTGTTGTCCGCCAGCCTTTGGGTTTGAGCCCGTTGATGGAACCCCGGGACGAGGGCCTTATCCGGTGACGGCGGGATTGGGCTGATAAAAGACGGCCCGCAGGTACTTTTTGGGAACAAACCGGTCCGTGTCGTAGGTGAGTGATTCCGAGGCCCCGATCAGCAGGTAGCCGTCCGGTTCCAGCATGGCCGCGATTTTTTCATACATTTTGATCCGGTCGATGGGCGAGAAATAGATGCCCACGTTGCGGCAGAAGATGATGTCAAACCGGCCCAGATCTTTTGATGTGTCGAAAATATTGTGGGTTTCAAAAGTCGCCAGCCACCGGTACTCATCCCTGACCTTCCACCGGTTTTCGTCCAGCTTGAGAAAATACTGGCTGATCTGGGCCGGTGAGAGGCCACGGGAGAGTTCGAATTCCGAATAGACCCCGTAACTGGCCTTGGCAATGGCGGCATTGGAAACATCCACGCCGATCAGCCGGATGGCATACATGTCCGTGCCCAGACCCAGTGCCCGCAATACAAAGGTGATGGTGTATACCTCCTGACCGGTGGAACACCCCAGAGAGAGAATACGGATGGGGATCCGTGTGCCCGGTCGAAGGCTGCGCCCCCGCTTGTCGATCAGGTCCGGCAGAATCTTGTGCTGAAGTACCTCGAAAGGGGTGACATCACGAAAAAAAAAGGTCTCGTTGGTGGATATGGCGTCAACGATCTCTTTTTCGAGGTCTTTGTCCCGTTTGGCCCTGTAATAGATTTCACTGAAGGAGACGCACCCGTGTTTTTCAAGAAGCGGCGACAGCCGCGTCTCTATCAGGTACTCCTTCCCTTCTTTGAGGGTGATGCCGCAGACATCAAAGATATACTTGGAAAAAACCTTGAATTCAATGGGGGTGATTTTGGCCATGCGCCGGCTATCTGGAGGGTCTGACGGAGTTGATAATTGCCTGGGCCACACGGTCAAGGGGCGCCACCACATCCACGATTTCGGCTTCAATGGGCCATCGGGGCATGCCAAAGACAGTGCAGGTGGCCTCGTCCTGGGCGATGATAAAGCCGTTGCGCTGCTTCATGATTTCCAGGCCGCGATTGCCGTCCGTTCCCATGCCGGTCATGATCACGCCGGTGGCGGCCTCGCCGAAGTGCTCGGCCACGGACCGGAAGAGGTAATCCGCCGAGGGCCGGCAGCTGTTTTCCGGCGGGTCGTCGGTGACGGCGATGATCTTCCTGCCCGCACCGGAGGTCAGTTTCATGTGGCGGCCCCCCGGTGCGATGAACACGGTGTTGGGCAGCAGTTCGTCGCCCTCTTCCGCCTCCTTTACAAAAAGAGAAGATTTGGCGTTGAGGCTTTTGGCCAGGGACTGGGTGAAAAGGGGCGGCATGTGCTGAACCACCAGAATCGGCACATTGATGTCCGCCGGCAGCATGGGAATCAGGGTGCCCAGGGCCCGGGGGCCGCCCGTGGAAATGCCGATGGCCACCACCTTTGACCCTATGGCGCGGCGGCGCTGCTTTTCGGTTTTCTGAAGGCGGTGGGCCACGGTTTCGGCGGTGATGAGGGGGCGGGCCGCTGCCGCGGACGGCAGCCCCGGCGCTTCCCTGCGGAACACGGTTTTCCCGGCAAGAATGCGTTTGATCTCTCTTCGGCCCGTAAAAGACCGGATAATGGCGGCCAGCCGGTCCCGGATATATTGACGGTTGTCGCTGATGGAACTCAGCTCCGGTTTGGGAATAAAGTCAAAGGCCCCCAGCTGAAGGGCCTTGACGGTCAGTTCGCCCCCTTCGTAGGTAAGGGAGCTGAGCATGATCACGCCCACGTCGATCTGCAGGCGGGCGATTTCTTCGAGCACCTCGATACCGTCCATGCTGGGCATTTCCACGTCCAGGGTGATCAGGTCGGGGTGCAGGGAGTGAATGCGGGAAAGGGCGGTTTTGCCGTTGTTGGCCGTTCCTGCGAGTTCAACGGTGGGAAGTTCGGCCAGGGCGTCGCTTACGATCTTTCGATACAGGATGGTATCGTCAACAACCAGGACTTTCAGTTTTTCGGTATCGTCCATCGTTTCTTTCGTCTCTGCTTGGCGGTGAATAACATTTCAGGAAAGTGCGCGGGAGGGAGGTCAGTCGTCCGAAAGGGCGCGATGGACATCCAGAATACCGATCAGTTTCCGGTCGGTTTTCAGCACGCCGCTGAAGTATTCGCCCTGGACCCCGCCCAGGTTGGCCGGGGCCGGCTCGATATCGTCGGCATCCGATGAGATGACTTCGCTGACCTGGTCCACCAGGATACCCACCAGCTCGTCATTGTAATGCACAATGACGTTCCGGCTGTGCTTGCCCGCCTCCAGCGGGTTGAGCCCCAGTTTTTTGCCGATATCCACCACGGTGACGATCATGCCCCGCAGGTTCAGTACCCCCACCACATATTCCGGGGCCCGGGGCACCCAGGTGAGGTTGGCGGTCTGCTTGTTGATCTCCTGAATATCGGTGATATCAATGCCGCACAGGGTGTTGCCGATATAGAACGTGATCAGTTCCGCCCGGTCTTTTCGTTTGAGACCTTTTCGCATGATCGCTCCTTATTCATGAACCGGATCGCTTTCGATTGAAGCGGCATCAACCGGCGTCAGCCGCCAGTTGCCGCTTGACCGTGTCCAGCAGTTTCTCCCGGTCCATCTTAATGTGGTAGTCGGTGATGCCGATCTGCTTGCCCCGGACAATATCCTCCTCACCGGCCAGGGAGGTCAGGGCCAGCACGGAGAGGTGGCGGAACCGGCTGTCATTTCTGATCTTCTGGGTCAGGTCAAATCCGTCCATTACCGGCATCTCGATGTCCGTGATCACCAGATCCACCGTCTGGTCGGTGGTGTCAAGGAGTTCCCACGCCTCCTGGCCGTTGGCGGCTTCCAGCACCGTGTAGCCGTCCTCCTCCAGGAAGCCCTTGACCTGTTTTCTGAAGAAGTCGGAATCTTCGGCAAACAGGAGCGTTGCCTTGTTTTCCACGGCCATGGCATGACCGGGGGCCTTGCCGCCTGCGATCCAATCCGGGTAAACGGTCTTGACCGCTTCAAACACATCCACCAGCAGAGTGGTATGGTTGTTAATAATGGCCGACCCCATGATGCCCGGCTGCTTGAGGGCCTTTGAATCAATGGTGATGGGCACCTCAATGGCATCCACCGGCGGGGCCGCCATCAGGCCGATCTCCTTGCCGTCGAGACTGAAGACGATCACCGCGATCTCTCCGGATTCGGGCAGGGGGCTGACGTCGGCCACTTCGCTCAAGGAAAAGAGGGGCAGTGCCCCGCCCCGGTATTGAATGATTCTTTTTCCCCCTACATGTTCAATGGCTGACAGGTTGATGTTTTCGATGCGCTCCACCAGGCTCAGGGAGACGGCGAACTGTTCGTCCGGACCGTTGGCGAACATGAGCAGGGATGCTTTGGCCTGGTCCGAGGCCGTGGCCGCGGCTTTTTCCTCGGCGGCCCGCTGCTGGGCTTTTTCCGACAGCTCCAGGGGTTTTAACCGGGCAGACTGGGCGATACCCGCCACATCCAGGATCAGCGATACCCGGCCGTCGCCCATGATGGTGGCGCCGCTGTACTCCCGGCACTGCTTGAAATGCCGGCCCAGGGGCTTGACCACGATCTCCTCGGAATCCAGCAGCCGGTCGACGATCAGGCCGTAGCGGGTGTTGCCCTGGAACACCACCGCGATATTGACGGCGCTGGTGGCATGAAACCGCCGGTCTTCGGCTTTCCGCCGGCTGGCCGGGATCCGTTCCCCGGACTGGCTTCGCGTCTCCTTGGCGGGTGCCGGCGCTGCATCCTCTGTTTCGGTCTCCGCCAGATGCTGCCGGGACCGCCGGTCCGCCACGTTCTGGCGACGCTCACTGTATTCCAGGCCGTTTTCAGGGTGTATATAGGTTTTTTCAATGCCCAGCACATCCGCCAGATTCACCAGGGGCAGCAGCCGTCCCCGCAGCCGGACCACCGGCGCGTCCCCCACCTTTTCAATCCGGTTTTTTACCTGGTCGGCGGGAATCCGCAGCAGTTCGTCCAGGTTGACCTGGGGAATGGCATACTTTTCAGTAGAGACCGAGATGATCTGGCTGGGAATGATGGCCAGGGTGAGGGGCAGCTTGATGCTGATGGTGGTATATTTACCGGGCACCGAGTCAATGTCCATGGTGCCGCTGAGCTTTTCCAGGTTGGTCTTGACCACATCCATGCCAACGCCCCGGCCCGACACATCGGTGACTTTGTCCGAGGTGGAAAAGCCCGGCAGCAGAATCAGCTCCATTTTCTCTTTTCTGGACATGTCGGCCACGCGGCGTTCGGAGATCAGCCCCTTTCGCAGGGCCGTGGCCACGATAAGCTGATCGTCGATACCCTTGCCGTCGTCGGTGATTTCAATGGAGACCTGTCCGGCTTCGTGCAGGGCCGCCAGGTGAATCCGGCCGATGGGGCTTTTGCCCAGCTGGGTCCGTTTGCCCGGGGGCTCGATACCGTGATCCACGGAGTTTCGGACCAGGTGCACCAGGGGCTCGCTGATGGCCTCAATGATGGTTTTGTCCAGTTCCACGTCGGTGCCCTCGATGGTCAGCTCCACCTTCTTGCCCAGGGTCTGGGACATGTCCCGCACCAGCCGGGGGAACTTGTTGAAGATGGTGCCGATGGACTGCATGCGGGTGCGCATGATCACATCCTGCAGCTCCGAGGTTACCATGTTGATCCGCTGGGCCGCCGAGGCAATGGTCTTGGCGTTCTGGGCCGTCAGGCTCTGGATCAGCTGGTTCCGGCTGAGCACCATTTCGCCGGCCAGGGTCATCAGGTTGTCCAGCAGCTTGACATCCACCCGCAGCGATGTCTGGGAAAGGGCCGCCTTGACATGGGGGGCTTTCAGGCTGTCGATGATCAGGCCGCTGTTCTCTTCCGTGATAACGGGGTCTTCGGTGCCGAGGGCCGCGGGCCGGTCTTCATCGGCAACGTCCGGCATCGTGACCTCCGGGGAAAATGCCGTTTCCGTCGCAAACGGTTGCGCCGTTTCCGGTGCAACGGCCCCGGGCCGGGCCGGGGCCGGCTTATCGGCTTCCGCGGGCACCATCATCGTCTTGGTCACCCGGTGAACCTGGTGCCGTTCAACATTAAAAAGCGACGGCAGGATATCTTCTCCGATGCGGGAGGAGTAGAGCATCAGGATGGGGATCCGGGAAGGGATCCCTTCCTCCAGCGTACCCACGGCCTCAATTTTCATGGTGATGTCCAGCACGTCGCCGCTCATGGAGACCGATTTCATTATTTCCATCAGGGACCGCTCCTGCTCGTGAATATCCTGGATCAGGTCCCATTCAATAAGGTAAAGATCCCGTCCCCCTTTTCGGGCCTTGTCCAGATCCAGACGACTTATCCGGAACAGGGGGGAGCCGCCGTCCGGGGGCAGGATGTTGATCATTTTTGCCACGTCCGGTTTCCTGGCGGCGGGCAGGGATGCCGTGGTCAGACCGGTGAGAGAAACCACCTCCTCAGAAATATCGATGGTTTCGCTTTCCCGAATGTGCGTGACCATCTCGTAGAGCTTGTCAAAGGCGGACAGGACAATGCTGATGATGCTGGCGTCCGGGGTGATCTTTTTTTCCCGGATCATGCCCAGCACGCTTTCCACCCGGTGGGAAAGCTCCTTGATGTTGTTAAGCCCCATGAGCCCGGCCCCGCCCTTGATGGAGTGGGCCGCGCGAAACACCTCGTTGACGGTCTCCGGGTCCGCGTTGCCCCCCTCTCTTTCAATGGCCAGGAGGTTGTTTTCGATGTTTGCCATGTGGTCGAGGGACTCTTCCACATACATCTGCAAGCTTTCTTCATCCTCGATAAGCATTCAATCCCTCCAGGTTGATAGCGGTTCGACCTTTCGATCTTCATGCCTGTGCCCAGGCGACATCAAACCGCCGGGCCTCAAACAGAAGGCCGGCGTTTAAAAAAACAGCCAGCCGCTTGGACGTATTATTTTATCCGTAAAATAAAAAAAAAGCAACAGATCAAGCGTTTATCTTATGTCTTCACCCGCTGGGCCGCATACGGGGTTTCCCGGCGCCGGACAAGGTCGTTGGGCCCGCAGGTGGCGGAAAGAACCAGGGTGGCCGTGCTGTTGGGCATGGCCGCTTCCATTGGGCTGCCGGCGGCATCAAAAATGTCCAGCACCGTGGCCGGCTGAACCGGCCCGCCGGCGGTCAGAATTTCCACGGTGTCTCCCTGACACAGCTTGTTTTTTATTTCGGCCGTGACCCGGCCCGATGGCCGGGCCTGAAGGATTTTCGCCAGGAAGCGGTATGCCGTGCCGGGCCGGGCACCGGTTCGTTTGATGCCGCCGCTTTCCGGGGGACCGAAGTAGAAGCCGGTGGAAAACCCCCGGTTGTTGACGGCTTCAAGTTCTTCAATCCAGGCGGTCTGCACACGATATTTTTCCGGGTTTTCGTAGTAAGCATCAATGGCCTCGCGGTAGACCTTTAGGGTGGCGGCCAGGTAGTGAATACTTTTCATGCGGCCTTCAATTTTCAAGGCAGAGACGCCGGCCTCAATCAGCCTGTCCATGTGTTCGATCATGCACAGGTCTTTTGCGTTAAACACATAAGACCCCCGGTCATCTTCAAACACCGGCATCCAGACCCCGGGCCGGGTCTCCTCGGCCAGGGAATATTGCCACCGGCACGGCTGGCTGCACAGGCCCCGGTTGCTCTCCCGGCCGGTGAGAAAACCGCTGAGCAGGCACCGGCCGGAATAGGCCATGCACATGGACCCATGGACAAAGGTTTCGATCTGAACCGATGTTTGGGAGGCGATTTGGGCAATCTCCGTCAGGGTGAGTTCCCGGGCCAGGTTAACGCGGGAAACCCCCTGCTGTTCCCAGAAACGGACCGCCTCAAGGCTGGTGGTGTTGGCCTGGGTGCTCAGGTGAACGGGAATCCGGGGGATGATGGATCGGGCAAGGTTCAGTACCCCGGGATCCGCTATGATGATGCCGTCCGGGCCGATGGCGGAGAGCCGGTGAAAGTATTCGCACAGGGCCCCGGTTTCACCGGTTCTTGCATAGATGTTGCAGGCCGCATACAGTTTCACCCCGTGTTTTCGGGCAAGGTCGGCCGCCGCCCTTACCTGATCGCAGGTGAAGTTGCCCGCGAAATTGCGCAGGGAAAACCGGTTGTCCGCCAGGTAGACGGCATCCGCGCCGTAGTGAATGGCGATCTCCAGTTTTTCCGGGGTGCCGGCCGGGGCCAGCAGTTCCACTTTTTTTAACGGGTGGCTCATGGTGTTCCACAGTTCATTATATATATCCGGGCTAATAGTACAGCCCTGCCGATGTGTCAAGGCAGGCCCTTCGCCTGTCGGGCTTTTATCTTGTGTTTTGAAGTACAATAATGTACAAATTTTTTTAATTCCAACATTTGTAAAGAGTTTCCACATGAATATGGGGACATGTGTATCTGTGGGGCAGGGAAAAGGGAAATATTCGAAAAACTAAAGAAAAAGGGTTTTCAGATTCTGCCGTTGCACCATGCGGAGGCCATTCAGGTACATGATATGGCCGAGGCCGTGACGGAACTGGAAAAGGTCCTGATGGATGTGACTATACCGGTAGACTCTCTGGTTCGTGGCGGCGGTGGCGAAGGAGAGTTTACGCAGCGTTTGCGTCATATCCTTTCGGACGGATGCGGGTGGAAAAAACACAAGTTTGAAATCAAGAAGATCGTTGATGGAGAGGAAAAAGAGGCGACTTCTCATGAAATTGACCATGTTAAGCGGTTTTCTAGTGGTGACGAACTTCGCAAAAAAGAGCGGAATAAAAAACATCACGGCCGCTCGTAAATTTTATTCGCCGACGGAACGTCAAAGGCGTATTATTGAACATGCGGCAGCCGCAAAAGGAGGATTCGAAGAGGGACGGGCGCACGCATTTGTTGCCGATAAATTCGGAGAGGCAACCACGCACTGGCGCAAGCTTGAGGATCGCGTGCGGCGGGGTGTCGGCAACCCATGCCCGCTGCTGTTGATAGGAATTCCGAAAGAGGTCCTTGTCGTTAAAAAGGGAGGGAGTCGGTCATGACGGCAAAAATATACACCATCACGAAACCCAACCCATCGGAAGGTCTGCTTGCAAAAATAGACAACCAGTATTCAACCATCCTCGCCGATCCGCCATGGCAGTTTCAGAACCGGACCGGGAAGATGGCCCCTGAGCACCGCCGGCTGCTTCGATACCCCACCATGGAACTAAAAGAGATCCTTGAACTGCCCGTTTCCCGGCTTGCCGCTGCTCAGTCCCATCTTTATCTGTGGGTTCCAAACGCGCTTTTACAGGAGGGATTGAGGGTCATGGAGGCGTGGGGGTTTACGTATAAAACCAACCTGGTCTGGTACAAGATTCGAAAGGATGGCGGACCGGACGGACGGGGCGTGGGCTTTTATTTCCGCAATGTAACGGAACTGGTGCTGTTTGGTGTGCGTGGCAGTATGCGTACGCTGACACCGGGCCGCCTTTGAAATTCTGACCGATGACCATCTCGGCCACGGGGCCCCCATTCACGCGTAACAGTGCTTTCCTTTTATCTTTCCTTTTTTCATGCCTGTTTTCCCGGCGCAGGAGTAGTTTAACATTTTGTTTTTTAAGTTTATTTATGCCACCGTGCCACGCCCCTGATTTTTCATAATTGTTGCTGGAAAACCTTGACTTTTATTTTTTTTGTTTATAAACTGCCAGTTTGCATTTGCAGGATATTTGCGCTGTAACCGGTCTAACTGGTTGAGAAATTTTTTGATTCGGATGTTTTTCGGTTTCACGATACCGATGGAGCACAAAAAATTATACAAATAAAGAAGGGAGGTGCGAAAGGAATCTACTTGAGCGGCAGTGAAAACTGCATGATCCAAGCGTTTAGCGTGATTTAATATTCAAACCAAAACAGGAGGTATTTAAATGCCAAGTTTCGTAATTGCTGAAAAGTGTGACGGCTGCAAGGGCGGGGACAAAACCGCGTGCATGTACATTTGTCCCAACGACCTGATGGTTCTGGATGCCAACGCAATGAAAGCCTACAACCAGGAGCCGGACCAGTGCTGGGAATGCTTTTCCTGCGTCAAGATCTGCCCCAGCCAGGCGATTGAGGTCAGAGGCTATGCCGACTTTGTTCCCCTTGGAAGCAGCATCATGCCGATGATGGGCACCGAGGACGTGATGTGGACCTGCAAGTTCCGCAACGGCACCGTAAAACGGTTCAAGTTCCCCATCCGTACAACCGATGAGGGTACGGCCAATGCTTATAAAGACCTTCAGGGCAAAGACCTGGATTCCGGCCTGCTCTGCACCGAAGAAGCCGATGGGCGTACGCTTCCCACTCCCAAGACTGTCTAGTTCAGAGGAAAGCGGTGTTCCGGTAAAACAAGTACAATCAAAGAACGACGGATATTTTAATTCTTTAAGGAGGATATAATATGGCATTACCGAATAAACCATTGGGCGAGATCAAGGCCGTAAGAGATCCCGAAGTTGAAGAGCGTGAAGTCGACATCCTGATCGTCGGCGGCGGCATGGCTGCCTGCGGCGCTGCCTTTGAAATCAAGAAGTGGTCCGGCGACAAGAAAATCCTGCTGGTCGACAAAGCCGCCATGGAAAGGAGCGGCGCCGTTGCCCAGGGTCTTTCCGCCATCAACACCTACATCGGCGAAAACGCTCCGGAAGACTATGTCCGCATGGTCCGCAACGACCTGATGGGCATTGTCCGTGAAGACCTGATCTTCGACCTGGGTTGCCACGTGGACGACTCCGTTCATCTGTTTGAGGAGTGGGGCCTGCCGATCTGGAAAAAGAGCGAAGACGGAAAGAACATGGACGGTAAGAAGGGCCAGGCCATGGGCACCCTGAAGGCGGGCGCCAAGCCGGTCCGTACCGGTAAATGGCAGATCATGATCAACGGCGAGTCCTACAAGCGGGTCGTTGCCGAAGCCGCCAAGCTGGCCCTGGGCGAAGACAACATTCTGGAGCGCGTTTTCATCGTCGAGCTGCTCAACGATGCCAACGATCCGGGAAGAATCGCCGGTGCCGTTGGCTTCTCCGTTCGCGAGAACAAAGTCTACATCATCAAGGCCAAGGCCATCATGGTCGCCTGCGGCGGCGCGGTCAACATTTACCAGCCCCGGTCGGTCGGTGAAGGCAAGGGCCGTGCATGGTACCCGGTATGGAACTCCGGCTCCACCTACACCATGGCGCTGCGCGCCGGTGCCGAACTTTCCATGATGGAAAACCGTTTCACCCCGGCCCGGTTCAAGGATGGTTACGGTCCCGTCGGCGCATGGTTCCTGCTGTTCAAGGCCAAGACCCTCAACGGCCTGGGCGAGAACTTCGCCGCCAGCGACGCCGCCAAGGCGGAGCTGCAGAACTACG
>JAXHVI010000138.1:0-16464 GCA_034189195.1 Thermodesulfobacteriota bacterium
GGACGGCCGACAGACCGAAAGGCGTACCGTCATGGATTTGGCTGCATTAAAACAGATATTGGCCGATGTTGCAAGCGGCAAACTTCCCGTGGACGGCGCGGTGAAGGGGCTTTCCCGCATGTCTTATGAAGACATCGGGTACGCCCATGTGGACCACCACCGGAGCCTGCGCAAGGGGTTTGGCGAGGTGATTTTCGGGGCCGGAAAAACACCGGACCAGGTGTGCGGCATCATGGAACGCATGTGCGACCAGGAGACCGTGGTGCTGGTGACCCGCGTGACCCCGGAGATCGCCGCCAGCGTGACAGTGGCCTTTCCCGGGGCCGTCTATCATGCCGACGCGAGAATGGTGGTCTGGCAGAAACAGGCCCCTGAAAACACGGGCCGGGGCACCATTGCCGTTTTTTCAGCGGGCACCTCGGACATTCCGGTGGCCATGGAGGCCGTTCTCACGGCCCGGGCCATGGGCAATACCGTGGAACCGGTGTTTGACGTGGGCGTGGCCGGTATTCACCGGCTCTTCGGTTACCGGGACCTGATTGAAGAGGCCACGGTGATCGTGGTGGCGGCCGGCATGGAGGGGGCCCTGCCGTCGGTGGTGGCCGGCATGACGGGCCGGCCCGTGATCGCCGTTCCCACCAGCATCGGATACGGCGCCGGCCTGGGGGGCTTTGCGGCCCTGCTGGGCATGCTCAACAGCTGCAGCTCCAACGTGGCCGTGGTCAACATCGACAACGGGTTCGGCGCCGGGTACATGGCCGCCTGCATCAACAGAAAATAACCGTCTGATGATATTCCATTTCAAGGATACCTTCCGGCTGCTCTATCCGGTGCGGGTGCTGGTGGCGGGGCTGGTGGCGGCCCAGGCCGTGGCCACGGGGGTGGTGTGGTTTTCCAACCATGCCCTTGCAGCAAAGCTGTCGGCCCTGCAGGACACCGGCTATCACCTGCTGCCCGGTATGCGCATCGACCCGGCCTTGACCGGTTTTGAGGCGGCCTTTGGCGGGGGTGTCTTTTTTACATTGAGCCTGGGCGCCGGGGTGGTGCTGCTCTCTTTAGGGGGCGTCATGCTGGTCCAGTCCGTCTGGACACCCCAAATTCGGAAGGCCCTGACCCTTGTGCTGATCGTTCTGTGGGCCTCTGTGCTGGTGTGGGCCAACAGCAACGGCCTCTGTTACAGCGTTTCGGCGTTTCTCCTGATTCTGCCGCCGGCGACCCTGTTCGTGGCTCTTCGCTGGTCCCCCTGTCGACATGACCGGCGGCGGCTGCCCTGGCGAAGGGTCTGGCATTTTCTTCTCATCCTGGTGCTGGTGGCGGTGTGGGCGCCGCGCATCGACAAGGACCTGTTTGTCAACATCAAGGACAACCTGATGCTCACCACCCGGCCCGGCATGGCCCTGGTTCACCTTTATTACAAGTATACCCTCTATCCGGCCGAGGTGTTCCGGCCCCTGTCCGGAAAACAGGTCAAAACATACGCCGGTGAAGGCCTTGATGAGACGCAGGCTGCAATTCTTGAGAAAAGTCTGACTGCTTACGACTATCTGCCTGTGGATGACACGGCCGCAGCTGATCTCGTGATCCGCAGGTCGAAAGACGCATTTGTCCTGCTGCGCCATGGAAAACCGGTCATGACGGTACCGGCCGATGATTTTCAGAAAGACACAGGAAACCTGCTGAACGCGTTTTCTGAAAAAACCGATAACGCACGGGCCTTTCGCCGCCTGACCCTGTGGACCCTGGTGTGGGTGGCGCCCCTGGTGATCTACCTGCTCGTGTTTGCCGTGTTCTCTCTGATACCGGGGTCGCTGACAGGCCTGCGGACCGCTTCCCTGTTCGTGCCCCTTATCTGCTGCCTGTTTTTTGTTTTTGTGGTGATCTATTGGCTGGACACGCCTGTTGTAGAGGTCGCTGACCGGCGGGCCGTTGCGAAGATGCTCCAGTCCGGCACGCGCAGGGAAAAAATTGCCGCCCTCCGTTACATCTACGAGAACAAAATGGAAATCGCCCGGTTTCCCGGGTTCCGGCAGCTGTCAGACGCCGATGACGATGCGCTGCGTTACTGGCTGGTGAGAAACTTTGGCAACAGCCGCCATCCCGACGCCATGAACCGGATCATCCGGTGGATGGATGCGGACTCCAACTACATGGTGTGCAAGGCCATCGAGGCGGCGGCCGGTCTGCACGGAAGCGCTGAAAAGGCGATTTTCAGACGGGTCCTGGTGGACAAGCTGCGAACATCCACGGACTGGTATGTCCAGCACTATGCTTTCAGAGCGGCCAGGAGGGCGGGATGGGTGCCGGAACGGTCAGGCTGACCACCCTGTGTGCGGTGGGGATTATCGTGATGGCGACAGAGGCAACAGCCGGTATCTGGGTGGACCGGTACGGCTTCAGGCCCATGGTTGTGCTGCCGGTTCTGCGAATCATTCAGGTCAGCCTTATCCTGGGGGCCGTGTGGGGGCTGCGCAGAGGACTGGCCGAAGTAGGGCTGGACCGGCGGGTCCTGGGACAAGGGGCAAAGGCGGGCCTGGTATGGTCGGTCCTGTTCGGCGGTATCGTGGCGATTGCCGGCACGGTCCTGCTGGCCATGGGCAAGGACGTGCGGGCCCTTTTCACGGTCCGGCTGCCTGAAGGAAAATGGGCCGTGCCGCTTTATTATGTGACCGGCTCCCTGGCAGGGCCTTTGTGGGAAGAGCTGGTCTTTCGGGGCGTGCTGTACGGGTTTTTCCGGCGCTACGGCGTGGCGGCGGGGATCGTGATCTCCACGGCCGTGTTTGCGGCCCTGCACCTGCGGGGGCCTGCACTGCCGGTGACCCAGATCGTGGGGGGCGTGGTGTTCTGCCTGGCCTATGAAAAGGAAAAGGGCCTGGCGGCCCCTTTTGTCATTCATGCCCTCGGCAACACCGCAATATTCACCCTGGCACTGATCTGACGGCACGGTCTTTTATCGGGACCGCTGAACGTAAATCGTTGGCCCGAAATATTCAGGTTAGTCTGAGGTCTCGGCTTTCCGTTTGCCGGCAAAAGACGGCATTTGTCGCAGAATGCGGTCCGCGGGCCGGGACAGGGGAAGGGTCTGGAGAAAGACCGTTCCGGTGCCGCTCAGCGTGGCCAGGAAAAGGTTCTCGCCGCCGAAGAACATGGACTTGAGATTATCCGCCTGTTGTGCGCTGTAATGAATACCGGATGTAAACGCCACGATACAGCCTGTGTCCACGCAGAGCGTCTCGTTTTTCAGGGTTTTTTCCACCACCATGCCCCCGGCATGCACAAAGGCCATGCCGTCGCCGACAAGGCGCATCAGGACAAACCCGTCCCGGCTGAAAAAACCGGCGCCCATGCGCCGGGTAAAGGCGATGTTCACCTGGGTGCCCCGGGCGGCGCAGAGAAAGGCGTCTTTCTGGCAGAATATCTCCTGGTCCAGGGCGGCCATGTCAAGGGCGATGACCCTGCCGGGGCAGGGCCCGGAAAAGGTCACGTGCCGTTTGCTGCCCGCGGTGTTGGTAAAATGGGTCAGGAAAAGACTTTCACCGGCAAACAGCCGCCTGCCCGCTGCCATCAGGGAACCCAGCAAGCCCTCCGGTGCCGGTGTGCCGTCTCCCATTCGGGTCTCAAACCGGATGGCGTCATTCATGTAGTTCATGTTGCCGGCATCGGCAATGACGGTTTCGCCGGGATCAAGCCCTATTTCCACGGCCTGTATCACGTCGCCGATAAGGGTATAGTCCACTTTATGGCACTGCATGACACCTCCTTGCGGGTCGAAAAATTGACGGTGCACAAGTATTTCGATGATTCATATCATACCCGGCGGCAGGGCGCCACTCTTTTGCCGCTGCATTACAGTCCGGCCAGATGTCTGGCCAGTGCCAGGGCCGCGGCCTTGTCGGTGACACGGCCGTCGTTCTGATGCTGCCGGACTTTTTTCAGGACCCGGCCCATGTCCGGGCCTGGGGCCATGCCCATACCCTGAAGGTCGGCGCCGGAGAGCAGGTCCTTCCGGTTCAGCGCCGGCCGAATGCGGGTACCGTAGTCGGCGGCTGTCTGGTCGGCCCACTGGCAAAAGCGTTCCTTTTCCATGGGGTCGGTCCGAGGGCCCGCCTTGGCGCAGGTGTCGGCCACGGCCAGCAGCAGCAGGGCCAGGCCGTCATCGGCAACGGTCTCAAACCAGCGGATGATGGTCGTGGGCTTGACCCCGGGCCGGGAGAGTTCCATGGGCCGCATGTGGCACCGCACCAGCAGTTGCAGGAAGGCCGTGTCGCTGTTGGACAACTTCATGCGACGGGCAACGGTGCCGGCGATGGTTTCTCCTTCCCGGTCGTGGCCGTAGAACACGTGCCGGTCTTTTTTTTCGTCAAAGGTTTTGCAGCCGGGCTTGCCGGCATCGTGAAGCAGAGCCGCCAGCTTGATCACCGGAAGCCTGTTTTTGCCGGCCATGCTTCGGCAAAAGGCGGCGGCGTTTTGGGTAAACAGCCCGTCGGGCCGGCGCAGCAGGCGTTCGCAGTGCTCAAGGGTCTCCAGCGTATGACCCCACACGTCCAAATGGTGAAACCCGTTCTGGGTGCATCCTTTCATGGCCGCGATTTCCGGAAACAGCACCTCAAGTGCGCCGATGCCGTCCAGCAGTTGAATCTGGGGCAGGGACTCTGGGCATGCCAGCAGTTCAAAGAGTTCGGCGGTGATACGCTCAAAGGCGCTGCGGGTCAGCAGACCCACGGCCGCCGCCATTCGGTCAAGGGTTTCCGGTAAAATGGTAAAATCCAGGGTGGCGGCAAACCGGGCGGCCCGCAGGATGCGCACCGGATCGGCGGCAAAAGCGGTTTCAGAACAGGCCCGCAGCAGGCCCTTTTGCATATCCGCCATGCCGCCCAGCGGATCAATGATTTCACCGATCCGTCCACCGGGCAGCAGGGCCCCGGCCATGGCGTTGACCGTAAAGTCCCTGGCCAAAAGGTCGGCCCGGATGCCGCCTGAGCGAAGAGGCACCACGTCAATGTATTCGGCCGGGTTGTTTTTGTCCACCACGCGAAAACAGGGGGGATGGGGCTTTTTTTCAAGCTTTACCACCACTGCCCCGGAAAGACGGGCTTTTGCGATGCAACGGGCCGCATTCGGGGCCTCGTCACAGATGATATCCACGTCCCTGGGCGGACGCCCGGCCAGGTGGTCCCGCAGTGCCCCGCCCACCACGAAAAGTTCCGGAACGGCGGCACCCAGGGGGCCCAGCCACTGGCATAGGCGTGTGGGAAGATCATGGGCGGACATGGATTTCTCGCTCAAGGGGCCTGTTCGTCGGGTTCCACATGAACCAGCACATCCAGGATATCGGGCCCGTTTTTGAAAAGTTCTTTTTTTACTGTTTCCGCAATATCGTGGCCGGCCCGCACGGAAAGGCTCGGCGCCACGCGAATATGCAGGTCCACCAGGCAGCGGGCGCCTGATTTTCGAGTGCGAATGGCATGCACGTTGGTGACCCCTTTCACTGCCGAGGCGATCCGGTAAATCCGGTTTTGCTCCGCTTCTGACGCACCATGGTCGCTGACCTCGGCAAGGGCCGGCGACAGGATTTTCCAGGACACATGAAGAATAAATCCCGCAATTATCAGGGCGCCGATATGATCCAGAATATCCAGGGAGGGGTTGAGCGCCGCCCCGGCCACGGCGACAATGGCCGGAATCGAGCTCAAGGCGTCGGACCGGTGGTGCCAGGCATTGGCCACCAGGGCCGGCGATTTTACCCGCCGGCCCACACGCACGGTCCAGTGATACAGCAGCTCCTTCAAAAAAATCGAGGCAACAGGGCCCCACAGGGCGATCAATGTGGTCTGATGTATATGCCGGTCTTCCAGGGTGACCACGGCCCGGTAGGCCAGGCCGCAGGCAACAGCGGCCAGCGTGGTGCCGATGAAGATGGTCACCAGTGCCTCCAGCCGCTTGTGGCCATAGGGGTGGCAGGTGTCAGGGGGGGCGGACCAGAATTTCACGCCCACCAGCACGGCAACGTCCGTGGCCATGTCCGACAGGCTGTGCACCGCGTCCGCGATAACCGCCTGGCTGGCGCCCAGGAATCCGACCGCGAATTTCAGGCCGGCCAGCCCGATGTTGACAAGCATGCCGATCCATGTGATGCGCCGGATCGGCAAAGTCTCACTGGATTCATACTGCGCCCGCTGGGCAGATCGGTTTTTGGGGTTTTCTTTTTGCAGACTCATATCCGGTTTGTTGTTGAACGTGCGCATGCAGTGGTTATAGGGGTCTTTTAACGGTAAATCAATAAAGGTTTTCCGTATCGGGCCGGGCGGTTGCACGCAGTCTGACGGCAAGTATTTCACCCGGGGCCCAGAGCCGCATGCGGGGGCCCCAGGTGCCGGTCCCCCGGCTTACGATCAGGGCCATGGCGCCAACGGAGTAGCGGCCCTCGATGAATGGATAGGTCAGTTTTACCGGAAGATCAAAAGGCCATATCTGGCCGCCGTGGGTGTGGCCGGAGAGCATCAGATCGACATCCAGGCGAGCCGCCTTTTCAACATCCCACGGCGTGTGGGAGAGAAGAACGGTGGCGGCCCCCGGCGGCCGGTTTTCAAGGGCATGCCGCACCGGGTCATCGTTTTTTCCAGAATGCTTATGAATCGTCAGATCGTCCACTCCGGCCAGCACCAGGCCCGGTGCGATTTCGGCCCACCGGTTGCGCAACACGTTGATGCCGGCCTTTTGAATGACGGTCATGGCGATTGCGGACCGGTCGTAGAACTCGTGATTGCCGTACACGGCCCAGACGCCCAGGGGAGCTGAAAACCGGCCGAGAGCCGCTGCCAGACGGTCGTGGGGGCCTGAGATGCCGTGACCCTCAACGATGTCGCCGACCAGCACCACCAGGTCAGGTTTGAGGGCCGCCACCCGGGCAATTCGTTTTGAGAGCCATTTTTCACCCAGAAGGGGCCCGATGTGCAGGTCTGTGAGCACAGCCACCAGCGTGTTGTCCATATCAGTCGGCAGGCCGGCAATCCGCACATCGTGATGGGTGATCACCGGCGGCCGAAGCCCCTGGACCAGGGCCGCCAGGCAGAGCAGGCCTCCTGTAATCAGTGCCCACTGGCGAAGCAGGGGCGCAGCGTGCCGGAACAGCAGGCCGAAACCGGTGGCCAGATCGACCGCTGCCAGGGGCGTGGCCAGCAGCAGCAAGACCCCCATCCAGGCCATGCCCGTCCATTCCAGAACAAAAAATAGCGGCCCCCCATGGCCGTGGGCCCAGATCCCCCCGGCCGCCAGCACGGCCCAGAGGACAAAGCCGCCGCCGGCCAGTTGCCCGGCGGAAAACCGGTTTTTAAAAAAAGGGGTGGATGCGGCACGCCAGAGCACATATCCGTGCAGCAGGGTGACCGATAATGTGAGCATGATTCGGAACATGGCGCTAACCTGCGTATTTCATGAAATTTTTCGCAAGACCTGAATACGTTTATATGGTAGTAATGAAAGCCGGGCCGGCTGTCAACAGATAAAAGCCGGGCCATGCCGCAAGACGGTTGAATATCGAATCCTGGAGACGGGACAATGACCCGGAAAGAGACCCTTGATGCGGGGCCGGCGTTTGTGCTGATCCTGCTGATTGTCGCCCTGGTGGTGAAAAGCCATCTGCTGGCGGCGGTGGCCGCCCTTGCCGTGCTGGTCTGCATGGCAATGCCCCGGCTCTTTACCCCCTGGGCCTTCTTCTGGTTCGCGCTTTCCCGTGTTCTTGGCGCGGTCATGTCCCGGGTGATTCTGGCCGTCATTTATTTTCTGGTTGTGACGCCCGTGGCCGTGGTGCGCCGGGCGGCCGGAAAGGACCCCATGCTGCGGAAGCGGTGGAAGCAGGCGGATGGTTCGGTGTTTATCGACCGGCATCACATCTTTGAGCCGGAAGATATTGAGCATCCTTATTGAGAACACCTGCCGGTGGAGAAAAATGGACTTTTTTAAAGACCTGTGGGGTTTTTTAAGAACGCGCAAAAAATACTGGCTGGCGCCGGTCATCCTGGTGCTGCTCTTTTTCGGTCTGCTGATCGTGGTGACCGGCAACACCGCGGTGGCGCCTTTTGTGTATACCCTTTTTTAAAATACACGGGATTATGAAAAAGCGACCGGTTCTGGGCATCTCGGCATACTACCACGACAGCGCCGCCGTGCTGCTGGACGGTGGCAGGATCGTGGCCGCGGCACAGGAGGAACGGTTCTCCCGTGTCCGTCACGATGCCGCGTTCCCCCGGCATGCCGTGCGGTATGTGCTTTCCGAAGGTTGCTGCGCCCTGGACGATCTGGCGGCCGCGGCCTTTTACGACAAGCCCTTTCTCAGGTTTGAGCGTCTGCTGGAAACCCATCACGCCGTTGCGCCCCGGGGCCTGGGCGCGTTTCTGGCCGCCGCGCCGGTGTGGGTAAAAGAAAAGCTGTTTACAAGGTCTCTGCTGTACCGGGAGCTTTGCGACGCGACCGGCGGAAAACCGAGCCGCCGGCCGGTGCTGCTTTTCCCCGAGCACCATCTTTCCCACAGCGCCGCCGCCTATTTTGCCTCTCCTTTTGACAGCGCCGCCATTCTCACCGTCGACGGGGTGGGGGAGTGGGCCACCACCACCCTGGGCATGGGTGAGCAGGGCCGCATCACCCTGTTAAAGGAGCTGCACTTTCCCCACTCCCTGGGCCTGCTTTATTCCGCGTTTACCTATTACTGCGGGTTTGCCGTGAACAGCGGCGAGTACAAGCTGATGGGGCTGGCGCCCTACGGCAACCCTCAGGGCGATGCCTTCCGGCGTTACAAGGCGTTGATTGATGAGCACCTGGTGGACCGGCGGCCGGACGGGTCCTTTCTGCTGAACATGGATTTTTTTGATTTTGCCGCCGGCATGCGCATGTGTAACGACAGAAAATGGGAAAACCTGTTCGGCATTTCCCGACGGAAGCCGGAAACCCAGCTGTCACGGGATTACATGGACATGGCCCTGGCGATTCAGCAGGTGACAGAGGAGATCGTGCTGAGCCTGGCAAAAACACTGAAAACCATTACCGGTGCAAAAAACCTGGTGATGGCCGGCGGCGTGGCCTTAAACTGCGTGGCCAACGGCCGTCTTCTGAGAAGCGGGGTGTTTGATCATATCTGGATCCAGCCTGCCGCAGGCGATGCCGGCGGCGCACTGGGGGCCGCCTATGCCGCATACTGCATTCAGGGAGGAAACGCCCTTCCCGTGATAACCGGCGGCACCGACCGGATGGAAGGCGCGCTGCTGGGGCCGGATTTCTGCCCAAAGGATATTTCCCGCACGGCCAAAAAGTTCGGCGCGGTTTACGAGCGGTACGACAGCATGGATGATTTGTGCGGGGTTGCGGCCCGCCGGCTGGCCGCCGGCCAGGTGGTGGGATGGTTTCAGGGAAGAATGGAGTGGGGCCCCCGTGCCCTGGGCAACCGGTCCATTCTGGCCGATCCCCGGGACCCGGAGATGCAGGGGAAACTGAATCTGAAAATCAAGTTTCGGGAGCCCTTCCGGCCCTTTGCCCCGGCGGTTCTGGCCGAAGACGCAACGGCGTGGTTTGAGCTGGAGGCGCCCTCTCCTTACATGCTTTTCACCGCTCCGGTAAAACACTCCCGGCGCAGGCCGGTGCCGGGCAATGATTCGGATATGTCTCTTCCGGACCGGCTGGCCGTGCCCCGTTCCGAGATACCGGCGGTCACCCATGTGGATTTTTCCGCGCGGGTCCAGACGGTGGACAGAAAAAATAATAAACGGTTCCACCGCCTGCTTTGCGCCTTTAAACAGGAAACCGGGTGCCCGGTGCTGATCAACACCAGTTTCAACGTGCGGGGCGAACCGATGGTGTGCACTCCGGAAGAGGCTTATGTCTGTTTCATGAAAACCGGCATGGATTGCCTGGTGATAGAGGATTTTTTATTTGACAGGGCCGATCAGCCTCTGTTTTGTGAAAGAAAGCGCTGAATGAAAAAAGGATGTTATAGAACCGAAAAACAGATTCATCTTCTCTTTAGGCAGCTGGGGGTTCTTTACCTGCCGCGGTCACGGGTGGACTTTGAACCGCTGCTGTCCGCCCGCCTGGACCGGACCCCTTACTATCGGGCCAACCGTGAAGAGTTCGAATCCCTTGCCCGGCTGTACGGTGATGCGATTCGGGCTGCCGCTATTGCGCCCATCTATATTCAGCGGGTTGACGACACCATCGGCCTGGGCGTGTTTGCCGCGGCCCCGATTCAGAAGGACGCCTTTATCGGTGAATACGCCGGCGTGGTCCAGGTCGCGGGAAAAGATGAGCCGGCCTTTACCGCGGAAAGCGGGCATGAGTCCGACTATTCGTGGTACTACCTGGACAAACCCAAAGGCCTTCCCGAGCTGGAGATCAACGGCCGGCAGGAGGGCAACGAGATGCGGTTTGTCAACCACGGGAACCCGCCCAACCTGAAGGTGGAACACACACTGATCGACGGCCAGTGGGTGCTTTTTTTCGTGGCCGGCCGGGACATCGAAAAGGACGAAGAGCTGCTCATCAGCTATGGCAATGAATACTGGGAGGGCGGCTTCCGCTCCCTGGCCGACAACGGCGGGTAAAAGACAATCATATTTGGATGGGCATGCGTTGGCTATGGCACATCGGTATGGTTCGTGTTATTCCCCTGATTGTCCATTAGCTCTGATAGAAAAGCGGCGGTCTGGTCGGCCCACAGCGTGTTGACTGTTTCGTTGGGGTGACCATCCCGTGGGAGTTGAAGGGGCCTGTCCTTTATTCCGTCGATATCAAAGTTGATGACCGGAATCTGGTTGGCGCGGCAGAAACCGGTGTACAGGTTTTCCGCATTTTGCGGCGCATTGAGCATGGCCACCACCAGGGGGTAGCCATGGGCCTTGCACCGGTTCCGCATCTCAAGCAGCAGCAGCTGCATGATGGTATGCTTTTCCGTATTGTTGCTGGCGTTGAATATTTTGGCCTTCAGCCAGGCCTCCAGCACCCTGAAAGAGACCAGACAACGGCCGGCAATCCAGGGGGTAAAAGGTTCCGGCAGGTGCCGGATCAGCTGGCTATCAGCACCCAATGTGACATAGGGCATTGGGACCATTTGGTTTGAGTGGAGATTGAGCATCGACCGCCAGTAGGCCGGTGCCAGGTTCCGGTCGATGTGGTGGACCATGAACCCATAGACCACCACACCGGCGCGCCGCTGACCATGCAGAACTTTTTCCAGCATAAGCAGGGACTGGTAAGTGCCGTAGGCCTTGACACCGTAATTCAAAACGTCTGTTTCCGGAAGCCTCTGCTGTAGTTTCCACGCCAGGGTCTGTTCGTCTGAGAGCCCTTCGCCAAACATGAAGGACCCGCCCACCAGTACAATTTTTTTTCGAAGATCATTGCCGGGGTCGATGTTTTGTGCGGTAACGGCCCGGCGGCCGTCAGAATGGATGGTGATGGTAACAGGGCGGTCCTTCCTGGCTTTCGCAGGTGCGGTATACCTGCCCGGACGGTTGGTCCAGCCCAGGTGGAGGTCTGGGCGGCAGATGGCGGTGGGTATGCGTTTTTCAGAAAAGACCGGCCGGGTCAGGGGGGAAAAATATCTCAAAAAGACTTCCGCGCTGATCAGCATCAGAACCAGTGTTATCAGGAGAATGACAATCGTGCTTTTCATGATTCGCATGGCAGTTGCGCGCGGAAAGTCGAAGTTGTTTTGGTTTTGTTGATATTTTGACAGGGGGCCCCGGCCTTTCATCGGCCCGTCTATTCCCGGGCCATCGCCTTTGTGATGGTCCCGATGTTCATTGATACCGGAGAATAGCAGATCATGGGAAGCCTTTATAAAAGTCGCCTTACTTCAGGTAATGACTGGAGCATATACGGGATTGGTGGAAGGGTCAATCTCCTGCTTTTCTGAAGGTCCGGTAGAAAGCGGAGTGCTCCCTACTCCACGATTGAAAAAAAAGTCCTTCTCAGGCACAATCGAATGCAATTTTTTCAAACAGAAAAGCACTGTCATGCCCATGGATTCTATAAAGACCGCTTATCGCATGGCCGGCCAGGCCCTGCGGGCTGACCGGCAGTATGCGCTGCGCCGGCTTTCCGCCATTTCCGGCGGCAGGCGGCCCCTGTCCGGCCCGTCCCTGGAAAAGGAGGTTTCCCGGCTGATTGCCCGGCTGGAGCGGTCAGCGGCCCTTCGTGCTTCCCGGTATGACCGCTTTCCCCGGCTCCCCTCGGATCCGGCCCTGCCCGTTGCCGCCCGTCAGGATCAAATCATCACCGCGATTCAACAACATCCGGTGGTGATTGTTTCCGGGGCCACCGGGTCGGGCAAGACCACCCAGATTCCCCGGTACTGCGTGAGCGCCGGGTGCGGCAGGGACGGCCGCATCGGCTGCACCCAGCCCAGGCGCATCGCGGCGGTGTCCGTGGCCGCCAGAATCGCCGAAGAACTGGGGCCGGCAGCAACGGACCTGGTGGGCCACAGAATCCGGTTTTCCGACACAATGGCCGACAGTCACCTGATCAAGGTCATGACCGACGGCATTCTTCTGGCCGAGGCCCAGCGGGACCGGTTTTTGAATGAGTATGACGCCATTGTGGTGGATGAGGCCCATGAGCGGAGCCTGAATATCGATTTTATTCTGGGTATTCTCAAACAGGTGCTGGCAAAGCGGGATGACCTGCGGGTGGTGATCACGTCGGCCACCATTGACACGGAAAAGTTTTCAGCGGCCTTTGATCATGCCCCGGTGATTGAGGTGTCGGGCCGCATGTATCCCGTGGAGATAAAATACAGTCCTCCGGAACCGGACGCCGGCGACGGTGACACAAAGACCTACGTGGAGCAGGCCGTGGCCGCGGTAGAGCGCGTCTGCCGGCGCGGTGCCTTTGGTGATATTTTGGTGTTCATGCCCACGGCCCAGGACATACGGGAGACCTGCGACATGATCGAGGGCCGACGCATGCCCGGTACCAGCGTGATGCCGCTTTTTGCCCGGCTTTCCGGCGCGGACCAGGCCCGCGTTTTTTCCCGGCCCCCGGGCCGGAAAATCATCGTGGCCACCAACATCGCGGAAACCTCGATTACCATTCCCGGCATTCGGTACGTGGTGGATACCGGCCTTGCCCGCATATCCTATTACAACCCCCGCACCCGCACCACATCATTGTCGGTGCGGGCCATATCACAAAGCAGCTGCCAGCAGCGGGCCGGGCGGTGCGGGCGCGTGGAAAACGGGATATGCGTCCGGCTCTATGATCAAAAGGATTTCGAATCCCGCCACCTGTTCACCCCACCCGAGATCCTGCGGGCCAACCTGGCAGAGGTGGTGCTGCGCATGATGGCCCTGAAGCTGGGCACGCCGGACACCTTTCCCTTTGTGGACCGGCCCGCGGACCGGAGCATTCGGGACGGGTATGACACCCTGGTGGAGCTGGGGGCGATTCAGGCTACCGGCCGGGGCGGCTACCGATTGACCGCAACCGGCCGGCTCATGGCAAAAATTCCGGCTGACCCCCGGCTGGCCCGTATTCTGATCGAGGCCGGGAAAAACGGCTGCCTGGAACCGGCCATTGTTGTGGTGTCGGCCCTGAGCATGCAGGACCCCAGGGAGACACCGGCGGACAGGGTCAAGGAGGCCCGGGCCGCCCATGCCGCTTTTGCCCACCCGGCCTCTGATTTTATCTCCCTGCTCAATATCTGGGAGGCGTGCCGGGACAAAGGTACCGGGCAACTGAAGCGGTTCTGCCGGGACCGTTTTCTGTCGTTCCGGCGCATGCGGGAGTGGCGGGACCTGTATGTCCAGATTCGGGAAATCGTCAAGGAACATGGACTGGAAACCGGCTCTGCCGCCATCGACCGCCACCGGGACCCGGAGGGTTTTCACGCGGCTTTTCACAGGACCCTGCTTTCCGGATACCTTTCCAACATCGCTGAGAAAAAGGAAAAGAACATATACAATGGCGCCGGTGGGAAAACCATGATGATCTTTCCCGGTTCGGCCCTGTTTAATACCGAGCCGGGCATGATCATGGCCGCCGAACTGGTGGAGACATCCCGGCTCTATGCCCGGACCGTGGCCGCTATTGACCGGAAATGGATCCGGCCACTGGCCGGCGATCTCTGCAGGGAGACCTACCTCAACCCCCGGTGGCGCAGAAGCCGGGAGGAGGTGGTGGCTGACTGCCGGACCACCCTTTTCGGCCTGACAGTGGACTTTCGGGAGTCGGTTTCCTACGGCCGTGTGGATCCGGCCGGAGCCGCCGATATTTTTATTCGTAGCGCTCTTGTCAACGGTGACGTGAAACACCCCCTTTCCTTCATGGCGCACAATGCTAGGCTCATTGAAGAAGGCATGGAGATTGAAAACCGCCTGCGGCGGAAAACCTTTCTGGCCGGTGACGACGACTTGTTCGCCTTTTACCGGCAGCGGCTGGACAATGATGTTTACAGCATGCGCACTTTAAAGAAACGCATCGCGGAGCAGGGGGACGATTTTCTGAAGATGTCGCGGGCCGATGTGATTAAAGAAGAGCCGGACGCCCGGGAGATGGCCGGTTTTCCGGACGCCCTTCGCCTGGGCCGGGAAAAGTTTGCCTGCCTGTACGCCTTTGACCCGGCAAAAGAGGAAGACGGCGTCACGGTTCGAATACCGGCGCATCTGGCGCCGGACGTGGACCCGGACCACCTGGACTGGCTGGTGCCCGGGCTGCTGCCGGAAAAGATAACGGCCCTGGTCAAGGGGCTGCCAAAGGAGTACCGGAAACAGCTGGTGCCCATCAATCGGACCGTGGAGATCATCGCGGCGGAGATACCACAAAAAAAGCGGCCTCTGGTCTCGGCCCTCTCTCTTTTCATCCGAAAGCGGTTCGGCGTGGAGATTCCCGCTTCGGCGTGGCGGCCGGAAAAGCTGCCCGAACACCTTCATGCCCGTATTGCCATTACGGATGAGCGTAACCGGGAGATCGAGGTCTCCCGGAACCGGGACGTTCTCCGGCAATCCTTTGACCGGGGGCTGCCACCGGATAGCCTGGCGCCTTTGAAAGGGCAGTGGGAAAAGACCGGATGCCGGACCTGGGCGTTTACCGATCTGCCGGAAGAGATCACGGCTGATGCCCGAAACATGCGGGTCCGCCTTTTTCCCGGCCTTGTGGACCGGACCGATCATGTGGATCTGCGCCTGTTTGAAAACCGGTCCCATGCCCTTTCCGCCCATGTTCAGGGTGTGAAAAGACTCCTGCTGCTGGCGCTTTCCAGGGAGGTCCGTTTTCTGGACAGGGATGTGGCCCTGTCAAAACAGGCGGCTTTTAGGGCGGTTCCCCTGGGCGGGGCAAACGTCCTTGAGCAGCGGATGAAACAGAAGGTGACCGACGACCTGCTGGCCGTCAACATACGGACAAAAGCGGATTTCGAGGCACATGCGGTTGAAGCGCCCGGCCGGCTTTACAAAAGTGCCCATCAACTGCGGACAAATGTGGAAGCGGTGGTCGGCGCATACCATGACGCACGGCGGCAGATTCAAACGCTTGCCGCGTCACAGCGGGCCGGCGGAGGCACCGCCCTTGTGCTGAAGGCCATCGAGGCCGATCTGGCGACCCTGGTGCCCGAAACCTTTGTGACGATCTATCATATTGCCGACCTGGAGCGGCTGCCCCGGTATATGCAGGCCGCTGTCATTCGGGCCCGCCGGGCCGTGGAAAATCCCGCCGGAGACCGGCGGAAAGCCGAAACGGTGGCCTGGGCATGTGCCGCTCTCGACCGTCTGGTGGCTGAGCTTCTGCCCGACACTTCCGGTGAGAAGCGCCGGGCCGTGGAAGATTTTTTCTGGATGGTGGAGGAATACAAGGTGTCGGCCTTTGCCCAGGAATTAAAAACCGCTTTTCCCGTGTCCAAAAAGCGACTGGAGGAAAAGATTCGCGAAATTAAGGGAATGGTGTGAGTCCTTCCCCGGGGAGCCCGTCAGAGGGGGCAAATGAACATCAGGCCGTATTTCGCCGAATGGCGTCTGCCAGGGTTTCCATTTTCACCGGTTTGGCCACATAGTCGTCCAGCCCCTGGGAAAGAATGCGCTCCCGGTCTCCGGCCATGGCGTTGGCCGTGATGGCGACCACCGGCACCTTTTTGCCGGTCTCTTTCTGCATGACCTTTATCTGTTTTGTGGCGGCGATCCCATCCATGACCGGCATTTGAATATCCATGAGCACCATGTCAAAGGACTGGCGGGAAAAGCGTTTCACCGCTTCGGCGCCGTTCACGGCAATGGTGGCGGCATGGCCCATCTTTTCCAGCATCTGCAGAAGGACCCGCCGGCTGATGGCGCTGTCTTCCACCAGAAGGATGCGCAAAGGCCGAAGGCTGCCGGAAAAGGCAGGGATCGGCGTTTCGCCCACCGAATCACCGGCCTTCTGTTGGGGCTGTTTTTCAAGGGGCAGGGTGAACCAGAAGGTGGAGCCTTTTCCCGGTTCGCTGGCCACACCGAT
>JAXHVI010000139.1:0-2584 GCA_034189195.1 Thermodesulfobacteriota bacterium
GCCCGATCACCAGGGACTGGCCCTCTTTGGGCAGCAGGGCCTGGGTTTCCTGAGTGTCTTTTCCCCACAGATCGGCCGCGTCCTTAAAGGTGACGCCCTTTGAATCCACCAGCAGCCAGACGGGCTTTTCGGAAGTCCCCTTTATCAGAATCCCGTCCCAGCCGGCGGTTTTAAAGGACATGCCGAACGGGCCGCCGCAGGATGAGGAGACCATGACACCGGTCTGGGGTGACTTGGCAACCGCGGCAAACCGGCCGGAACAGGGAGCCCCGGTGCCCATGAGCACGCCGGGCATGACCGCCAGAATATTGTCCGGCCCCAGGGGGTCGGCATCCATGGGCATGCGGTCGTAAATCAGTTTCAGGCCCAGCCCCTTGCCGCCCAGGTACATCTTCCGGTCCCGGTCGGTAATGGTGATAACCTCGAACGTCTGCCGGGTCAGGTCCACTTCCAGTACCTTGTTACTGGTGCCGATAAGCTCTTGCATAAACAGTTCCCCTGAAACATCGGGTTATTGAATCACGTCAGGCATAGGCCCGGTTAAGGATATTCAACGCGTCTTCGTATTCAATCTCAATGGGATTGAAATTGGCGGCCCCGTCGCTTATCGCTATTCGGGCCACCTTTTCCAGTTTGTTTCTGGGCACACCGGCCTGTTCCAGGCAGATGGGCAGGCCGCTGGTCCGGTTCAGGGTCTTGATCAGGTCCCGCACGGCGGCGATGGACTTTTCGGCCCGCTGTTTCTTCGGCGTTGCCGCAAACACCTCTGGGTCGGCCAGCACCAGCAGCATGTCGGACAGAACATCCCGGGCCTTGGGCAGGTTGAACTCCATGCCGAACGGCAGAATAATGGCATTGGCAATGCCGTGGGGAAGATGACACACCCCGCCCAGGGCATGGGCCACGGCATGAACCACTCCCACCATGGAGTTGGAAAAGGCCACACCGGCCAGCATGGCCCCGGTGGCAACGGCCAGCCGCACGTCCTCGTCGGCTCCGTCGGTCACGGCCCTGGGAAGGTTTTCAACCAGAAGCTCGATGGCGGACCAGGCAAAGGCATCGCTCACCGGGTTGCGCTGAATGCTCATGAAGGTTTCCACGGCGTGGGTCATGGCGTCCATGCCCGTGGCCGCCGTGATCTTGGGGGGCATGGTTTTGGTCATGCGCGGATCCAGAATCGTGAAGTCCGGCAGCATCAGGGGCGTGGTGAACTGCATTTTTACCCCCAGATCCGGGTTGGCGATCACCGCGGCCATGGTCACTTCAGAGCCGGTGCCGCCGGTGGTGGGAATCACCACAAACGGTTTCATCACGGCCCGGACCCGGTTGTTGCCCGTGAACTTCATCAGGTCGTCGGTGTTTTCAGACAACACGATGTTGACACCCTTGGCCGTGTCAATGGCCGAGCCGCCGCCCACCGCAATGATGGAATCGCACCCCTTTTCCCGGTAAATGGCGGCAATGGCATTGACCGCGTGAATGGAGGAGTCCACCGGTGTTTCGTCGTAAACGGCGCCGATGGAGACCCCTGACCCGGCCACGTTCTCTTCCACCACCTTGACCAGGCCGGCGTTGACCACCCCCTTGTCGGTGACCAGAATCGGCTTCTTGACGCCCAGGTTCAGCAGTTCCTCGGGCAGCCGGGCCAGGGCCTGCTTTCCGGCCACGACCTTAACAGAGTTGAAATACTCGAAGTACTTGGGAATCATGGATTGCTCCTGCGTATATTGCGTTATTTGACCTGTCCGAGAACGCCCCAGGTCCAGAAAATGATCCGGTTTCGCACCATGAGCCAGGAAAATTTGGGCACCTTTTTGATGTAAAGGCCGGTGATCACCGGAAGCATCAGGGCCTGGACCCGGTTCATGCACCGGATGATGGAACTGGCCAGGACCAGGTCACCCTTGACGTACTGACGGTTCTCCGCAATGATGCGGGGCATGCTCATCAGGCCCATCATCATGCGGAAGATAAATTCAACGTTCTTGATGGCGATCACCACGTCGGCGTTGACGATCTCCTTTTCGCCCAGGTACTGAAAGGTGCCGTTGCGCTTGACCAGGGTCATGCACGGCCCGTCGGGCTCCACGTTCATGACGATGCACACCGTTTCCGGCCAGGCGTCGATCTCTTTTTTCACCTCCGTGTCCAGCCGGTAGGCGGTCTGGAAGGCGTGGCCCAGACTCAAAAAAACAAGACGCACAATTGATGTTTGAATGTGCTTTCTGCCGGGTTTGATCTGGTAATACCGCGATGGTGAAGCCATGCTGTTGTTCCTCCTTGTGGTGCTTTAAAACGGCGCACCGTCCCGGCAATACGGCCCGGCGGAACAGTGAGACATACACGTCGGCTGCGCCTAGAATGAATCGTCAATATATAGCGTCAGTCACCGGGTCGTGTCAACAGATTCCACCACGGGGCGCTCCGGGAAGCCAAAAACCCGCCGGAACCCCACGGCCGTTGACAGGAACACGGGCTTTGATAATATGATGGCCCTGTGCAGGTTTACACGCAACCAGACGGAGAAAGCCACCTTATGGCAACCGGCCTTTTATACAACCCGGCCCTCACGCTTGCCCTGGCC
>JAXHVI010000014.1:0-8297 GCA_034189195.1 Thermodesulfobacteriota bacterium
GGATACCCCCACCACAAAGCCCTTCATTTTCGCCTTGTCGCAGTAATCCACGAGCCAGGAAACAATATGGTCAACGACTTTTTCGGTTTTCATGTTCTTACCCCTTTAAATCGGTATCGCTATCTTTTATTCTCCGATGATTTTAATCAACACCCGCTTGGGCCGGCGGCCGTCAAACTCGCCATAGAAAATCTGTTCCCACGTGCCGAAATCGAGCCGGCCCCCGGTGACGGCCACCACCACCTCCCGGCCCATGATCTGGCGCTTCATGTGGGCATCGGCATTGTCCTCGCCCACGTTGTGCCGGTACAGGGAAACCGGGCCGTGGGGGGCCAGCCTCTCCAGCCACTGGTCATAGTCGTAGTGAAGGCCGGATTCGTCGTCGTTGATAAACACCGAGGCGGTGATGTGCATGGCGTTGACCAGCACCAGGCCCTCCTGAATGCCGCTTTCCGAAAGGCACTGTTCGACCTTGGGCGTGATGTTGATAAAGGCCCGGCGGGTGGGAACGTTAAACACAAGCTCCTTGCGGAAGGTTTTCATGGGAAAGGCTCCTTTTTGCAAAAAGACTGTTCGTGATTATAATAGTTCTGTATAAAAAATAACATAACGTGGAAAGTTGCAAGAAAAATAGAAAGTCAGGCCATTGAAGACAAATAAGGTTACCACCATTCTTTTTGACCTGGGCGGGGTCCTGTTCGAGCTGTCCGGCATTCAGAAAATCTCCCACTGGACCGGGGGCCGGCTGGCGCCGGAGGATCTGCTGGAGCGGTGGCTGGCCTCTCCGTCGGTACGAGCCTTTGAGTGCGGCCGGATCGATTTTTCCGCCTTTCGGCACGCATTGAAACAGGAGCTGGAGCTGGCCGTTTCCGACGATGAGTTTGAAAAAACCTTTAAGGCCTGGATTCGGCAGGTGTTTCCCGGCACAAAGGAGCTGCTGGCCGACCTGGCGCCGCGCTACCGGATGGCCTGCTTTTCCAACACCAATGACGTGCACTGGCAGATCATCCGCAACGATTTTGACGTGCTTTCCTGTTTTGAAAAAACCTTTGCCTCCTGTGAGATAGGGCTGGTCAAGCCGGACGCCGAGGCCTTTGATCATGTGCTGGCCGGCCTGGGCTGCGGGCCGGAACAGGTGCTGTTTTTTGATGACAGCCCAACCAACGTGGCCGCGGCCGAAGCCTGCGGCATGAACGCCCGCCGCGTTTACGGGGCACAAAACGTCCGGCAGGTGCTGATCGACATGGGCCTGCTGTAAGGTGTTTACAAAAAAACAATGGCAAAAAAGAAAACCGACAACATGCTGCCGCAGGACGTGACCGGCATTATCCTGGAGAGCATCTCCGACGGGGTGTTTACCGTGGATAACAACTGGCGGATCACCTCGTTTAACCGGGCCGCCGAGAAGATCACCGGCATTTCCAGAAAGGAGGCCCTGGGCCGCCACTGCTGGGAGGTGTTCCGCTCCAACATGTGCGAAGCGGAGTGCGCCCTTAAAAAGACCCGCAAAGAGGGAAAGCCTTTTGTCAGCACCGACAGCTATATCATCAACAGTGAAAAAAAACGCATTCCCGTAACGGTATCCACGGCCCTGCTCAAGGATGACGCCGGCGGGGTGATGGGATGCGTTGAGACCTTTCGGGACCACAGCCAGCTGGAGGAACTGCGCAAGGAGCTGTCCGACACCTGGCGCATGGGCGACATCGTCAGCCGCAGCCCGGCCATGCGCCGCATTTTAAAGATGCTGCCCCAGGTGGCGGAAAGCGACAGCGTGGTTCTGATCGAGGGGGAGACCGGCACCGGCAAGGAGCTGACCGCCAAGGCCATTCACGGCCTGAGTTTTCGCAAAGACAAGCCTTTTGTGACGGTGAACTGCGGGGCCTTTCCGGATACGCTGCTGGAGTCCGAGCTGTTCGGCTACAAGGCCGGGGCCTTTACCCACGCGGTCAGGGACAAGCAGGGTCTGTTTTCAGCGGCCAACGGCGGCACCCTGTTTCTGGATGAAATCGGCGAAACCAGCCCGGCGTTCCAGGTGCGGCTGCTGCGGGTCCTCGAAGACCACGCCTTTACCCCCCTGGGCACGGTGAAAAAAGAGAAGACCGACGTGCGGATTATTGCCGCCACCAATGCCGGCCTTGCAAAAATGGTGGAAGCCGGCACCTTTCGCCAGGACCTGTTTTACCGCATCAACGTGATCCGCCTGGCCCTTCCGCCCCTGCGTCAGCGCATGGAAGACGTGCCCCTGCTGGTGGACCATTTTATCGACCGGCTCAACCGGCTTCGGGGCAAGACCGTATCCGGCATCGACCAGGAGGCCATGGAGGTGCTGATGACCCACCGGTTTCCCGGCAACATCCGGGAGCTGGAAAATATTCTTGAATATGCCTTTGTACTGTGCGCCGACGACCGCATCGGGGTGCGTCACCTTCCCGCCGACCTGGTCCGGCAGGAGGCAGAGCCGTCTGCCGCCGCCGAAAACCATGTATCTGACGACCCGGTAAGATCGGCCGAGGTTCAGGTCATTACCGACGCCCTTGCGCGCAACGACTATAACCGCAACGCCGCTGCCAGGGACCTGGGCATTCACAAGAGTACCCTGTTTCGCAAGATGCACCGGCTGGGCATTCCCCTGCCCGACCGGGACGGCCGCACAAAATTCTGATCCGTACCGTTATCGGCAACCCCTTGAAAACATCCCGGTCAGAACCGGCGCAGTCGCCATAGAGTCGCAATAATGAGTCCTGCATAGTCGCATATTTGCCACTATACCTTACCTTTCTTTCCTGTCTCAATCACGACAAATATTTACAAATAACTGTACTTTAAAGATAAATTTATTTTATCCGGTTTGTTCTGTTACCGGCACGGCAATTGCTGTAAGTAAAAGGCGAAGACAGTAAGTGCAACCATAACCTGACAAGAACGGTCGGTATATGAATGTGGCGGTAACAGCCTGGGACGGAAGAATCTCGCCGGTCTTTGATTCGGCAAAGACGCTGATGCTGGCGGAGATAAAAGACGGCGAAGTGGTGTCCCGGCGGTATGAAAGCATTGATCCGGTGTGGATTTCCCACCTGGCCGACCGGCTGCGCGAACTGGGGGTGGACGTGCTGATCTGCGGCGCCATTTCACAGACGCCGTCCACCATCATAGAGGCAAATGGCATCCGCCTGATTCCTTTTATCGGTGGTGCCATTGAAGAGGTACTCAATGCGTTTGCCCGAAGCGGCCGCATTGCCTCGGATTTTCTGATGCCGGGGTGTGGCCGCGGGCATCGTCGACAGGGCAGGGGCGCCTGCCCGAGAAGTTATAAGGAGGTGAATGCAATGCCAAGAGGAGATCAAACAGGGCCCCAGGGTCTGGGGCCGGGAACCGGCCGGGGCCGTGGACCCTGCCGGGGCGGCAGAACCGGAACAGGTACCGGCGCGGGCACTGGCCAGGGCAGAGGGAAAGGCCAGGGCAGAGGTCAGTGTGCCGGAACCGGCGCCGGCCAGGGAAGGAAAAACCGGTAATGTTTCATAAATAAAGGAGAAGAGAGATGCCAGGATACGATGGAACAGGCCCCATGGGGGCCGGGCCCATGACGGGCGGTGCGCGGGGTTACTGCCTACCGGCTGCTGCGGGCCAGAGAGGTACGGGTTTCGGCTTTGGACGGGGCATGGCCTATCGGCGGGGCGGTGGCTTTGGACCGGGCAGAGGCGCCTGGGGTGGATACGTCCGCCGGTTCGCAGGACAGGCCCCTTACGGGGTTTCGCCCGTTGACGAGGCTGCGGCCTTGAAGCGGCAGGCCCAGGCCATGCAGAACAGCCTGGATGCCATTTCCGCGAGGCTTGCCGAACTGGAGAAAGAGGAATAACCCGGTCTTGCGTGGCCGGCGCACGGTGCAACACGCGGGACGGTATCTGTTTTGCCTGGGCGTGCCATATTCATGCCCTCCTCCAACCCTGCCCTGCCCTGTTCAACCGTGAACGGGGCAGGGCAGGGTCTTGTATTATGTCTCAGGCGCGTGTAAATTCGTTTGTCTGAAACACGAAATGTAGCCACAGGTTTTACAAAAGCGAAAAAGGAGACAAAGCACCATGCAAGCCTTGCTGGTGGGATCGAACCGGCCTGCCTTTACAGCGCTGTCCGCCGCGCTGGAGGCGGCCGGATTTGCGGTCAAATGGGCCGATACATGTGGAAACGCGCTGGCCGAGTCTGAGGCCGGCCCCCTGGACCTGGTGGTAGTAGACGAGCGGGTTGAAGGCGCCGACGGCCTGGAATGCATAAAAACAATGGTGACACGCAATCCTTTTCTCAACTGCGCGGCAGTGGGCACCCGGTCGCCGGAGGACTTTCACGAGGCCAGCGAGGGGCTGGGCGTGCTGATGCAGATCCCCCCTGTTCCGGGGGAGGCCCATGCCCGAAAGTTGATCGATCATTTGAGTGCCATTTTAAACCTGGGAAAAAAAGCGGGTAAAAAGGAGGGTGCGAAATGATCATCAGTGTTGCCAGCGGCAAGGGCGGCACCGGCAAGACCACGGTGGCCACCAACCTGGCCGTGGCCCTGGGGCCGGATGTTCAGGTGCTGGACTGCGACGTGGAAGAACCCAACGCCCACCTGTTTTTACAGCCGGCCTTCACCGGCATGGAGGCCGTGATGGTGATGGTGCCGGCCGTTGATGAAGCAAAATGCACCTACTGCCGCAAGTGTGCAGAAATATGCCGGTTTCGCGCCATTGCCGTGCTGGGGGAGACCATACTCACCTTTCCCGAGCTGTGCCACAGCTGCGGCGGCTGCGTTGAGGTCTGCCCGGAAGACGCCGTGTATGAAACCAGCCGCAAGGTGGGTGTGGTGGAATGGGGCACCGGCAAGGGGCAAACCGCTTTTGTGCATGGCCGTCTGCGTGTGAGCGAGGCCATGTCACCCCCCCTGATTAAAAAGGTACGTTCGTTTGCCCGGCCCAGCGGCCTGACCATCATTGACGCGCCGCCCGGCACCTCGTGCCCGGTGATCGCGTCGGTCAAGGATGCCGATTTCGTGGTGATGGTGACCGAACCCACGCCCTTCGGCCTGCATGATCTGAAGCTGGGCGTGGAGGCGGTGCGGCTGCTGGGCCTGCCCTGCGGCCTGGTGATCAACCGCAGCGATATCGGCAATGATGAAGTGTGGCGTTACGCAGAGGCGGAAAACCTGCCCATTCTGATGGAGATGCCCTTTGATCGCGGCATTGCCGAGGCCTACTCCCGGGGCGAGATGGTGGTGGAGCGGTTTCCCGAGTGGCGGGAAAAATTTGTGGATCTGTATGGCCGAATCACCCAACTGGTGGAGAAAGGGGGCCGCAAATGAAGGAACTGGTGATTTTAAGCGGCAAGGGCGGCACCGGCAAAACCAGCCTGACCGCTGCGTTCGCGGCCATTACGGAAAACCGGGTGCTGTGCGACGCGGACGTGGATGCCGCGGATCTGCACCTGCTCATGGCGCCCACGGTAAAGCAGGAGACCGATTTTACCGGCGGCGGTATTGCCGAGATCGATCCGGACCGTTGCTCTTCCTGTGGACGGTGCCTGGAGTTGTGCCGGTTTGATGCCATCAGCGATGATTTTGTGGTTGACCCCATTGCCTGCGAAGGGTGCGGCGTGTGCGTGGACCTCTGCCCGGAACAGGCCATTGACTTTCCCATTCAGACTTGCGGGCAGTGGTTTATATCAGACACCCGGTTCGGCCCCATGGTCCATGCCCGGCTGGGCATTGCCGAGGAGAACTCGGGCAAGCTGGTGGCCCTGGTGCGGCAGGAGGCCCGCAAGCTGGCCGAGGCCAGAAACCTGGACCTGATACTGACCGACGGGCCGCCCGGCGTGGGCTGCCCGGTGATTGCCTCCCTGGGCGGGGCCACGGCCCTGCTGATCGTGGCAGAACCCACGGTGTCGGGTATTCATGACATGGGCCGGGCCGCTGATCTGGCCGCCCACTTCAAGGTGCCGGCCATGGTGTGCGTGAACAAGTATGATCTGAACCCGGACCAGACCGGTGCCGTTGAGGCCCTGTGCCGGGAACGGGGTATTGCTTTTGTGGGCCGGATTCCCTTTGACCCGGTGTTTACAAAGGCCATGGTTTACGGCAAGACGGTTTTCGAATATAATTCAGACGCCGAAATCAACAGCGCGGTGCGACGGTTGTGGGAGACCATTGCCGCGTCGCCGGAAATGAATCCGGCATAAGAATATGCGGGCCGGGCCGCATGGAGCGGCCGGTTCCTGATAGAGTGCTGTACGCTTAACAACAAACGATGAAGGAGATTGTATGAAAGACGGAAGAATCGCCGTCCCCTCCAACGGAGCGGGCGGCCTGGACGGCATGCGGTCCGGCCATTTCGGCCATTGTGACGTGTTTACCCTGGTGGATGTGAAAGACGGCCAGATCGCCAAGGTTTCCACCATTTCCAACCAGGAGCATGTCCAGGGCGGGTGCATGGTGCCGGTGAACCTTTTGGCGGAACACAGGGTCAACGCCCTGGTGGTGGGCGGTATCGGCATGCGGCCCCTGGCCGGTTTCCGGCAGGTGGGCATTGACGTGTACCACGATGATCAGCGGCCCGAGATTCGGCCGGTGGTGGAAGACCTGATTGCCGGCAAGCTGCGTCAGATCCGGGATGACCAGGTGTGTGGCGGGGGTGGCGGCCACTGATCCGAATGTTTCACCTTCGGGCGGGTCGCCTTGATCCCGCCACTGGCGGGACTGTGTACGGGCCGCTCGCAATAAAGTGTAGGTGCGGCCTTCAGGCCGCCTGCTGGATCGGGACGGCTGAACAGGCTGTCCCCTGCATTATTGTCCCGCGCCTGCATCTTGCGGCCAAATCAACGCGTGAAATAACCGGTTCGGATCAATTGTGACATATTCGGAACGGCGTTTTCGGGTAAAAAATGCGTAACGGGAGAGAATCATGACCACATACACCATCCATCCCATTGTGATGGGCACCAAGGTGTTTGACAAGAGCATGATGACCTACCAGTTCGGCGCCGGCACCCCGTATACCATTCCCATTTACTGCTGGTATATCAAGGGTGGCGACAAGACCATTCTGGTGGATACCGGAGAGCGGAACCCCATCTGCTCGGCGGAACGGGAAGATGCCATCGGCGGAAAGATATATACCTTTGAGGAGGGCCTGGCCCGCTGGGGTATAAAACCGGAAGATGTCGACGTGGTGATTCACACCCACCTTCACAACGACCATTGTGAAAACGATGACAAGTGCCCCAACGCCATATTTTACGTGCACGAAAGGGAGCTGGCCCATCTTCATTCCCCCCATCCGCTGGATATCCGGTATGTGGAGGATTACCTGGAAACGGTGGAAGAAAACGGCCAGGTGACAACGGTGGAGGGCAATACCGACATTGCGGACGGCATTCGCGTGATTCACACACCGGTGCATACCGAGGGCGGGCTCACGGTGCTGATCCAGACCGCTGCCGGCACGGCGGCCATTACGGGGTTCTGCGTGATCGACGAGAACTTCAATCCGCCCAAAGAGGCCCGGGCCATGGAGATGGAGGTGATTCCGCCGGGCACCGTGGTCAACAGCTACAAGGCCTATGACATCATGCAGGCGGTCCGGTCCATGGCCGATATTCTGCTGCCGTTGCATGAGCCCCGGTTCGCGGCCATGGACACCATACCTGAATAACTCGAACATACGGACAAGGAGAGAAAAATGGAAAAAGTTGCGGTTGTGGGATGCGGAGCGTACATGGACAATGGATACGGATGCCCCGGTGAGTGGCGGTGTCTGAAAGCCGCGGCCCTGGGCGAGGGAAAGTTTGAGGCCCCCGCGTCAGTGGTCGCCTTTATCAAGTGTGAGTGTCCGGGCCGCTGCCTGGTGGCCAACATGGGCATGGCCATGAAACTGTCCGAGATCAAACCGGACAGGATCTACCTGAGCAGCTGCCTGGCCAATGCCAAACCCGGTTGCCCTTACAGCAACGCGGAAGAGATGGCAAAGATGATCGAAGGCAAGTTCGGCATTCCGGTAGTGACCGGGACCCATGATTATCATTAAACAAGGAGGTTGTCATGAAAGTGGCGGTCAGTTCAACAGGAACGGACCTGTCTTCACAGATCGATCCGCGTTTCGGCCGATGCGCCTATTTTGTGGTGGTCAATACAGAGGATATGAAGTTTACGGCCTTTCCCAACGAAGGAGTGGGCCTGAGCGGCGGTGCCGGTGTGCAGGCCGCCAGCTTCATGGCCTCCCAGGGTGTGTCGGCGGTGCTTACCGGTAACTGCGGTCCCAAGGCCCTGCAGGGCCTTT
>JAXHVI010000140.1:0-74961 GCA_034189195.1 Thermodesulfobacteriota bacterium
TTATCGTGGAAACCAAGGGACGGGAAGAACTGGATGTACCACAAAAAATGACCCGGCTGCGTCAATGGTGCGACGATATCAACAGCGCACAATCAGACGTGAGATATGATTTTGTTTACGTGGACCAGGAGAGCTTTGAAAAATATAAACCCGCTTCATTCCGGCAACTGGTTGAAAGTTTCAAACAATATAAAAGGTAACCTGTCTTGATTTACGTTGTCAGTTTCAGCGTGTTTTCGTCGGTGATCTTGGTGCTGGTGGCCATGCTGCTGGTGCTGGAGGCCACGCTTGTGCGCAAGGGCACCGTGCGCGTCGTGATCAACGACGATACCGACAAGGCCCTTGAAACGCCGGCGGGCGGCACCCTGCTGTCGGCCCTGGCCGGGGCCGACATCTTTCTGCCCTCTGCCTGCGGCGGCGGCGGGTCCTGCGGCCAGTGCCGGTGCACGGTGGAGGAGGGCGGCGGCGACATCCTGCCCACCGAACTCTCCCACCTGAGCCGCCAGGAGCAAAACGACAACGTGCGCCTGGCCTGCCAGCTCAAGGTGCGCCAAGACATGCGCATTCGCATTCCCGAGTCGATCTTTTCCATCAGGAAATACACCGCCACCGTGGTGTCCAACAAAAACGTGGCCACCTTTATAAAAGAGCTGGTGCTCAGAATAGACAATGATGAAACAATCGAATTTGAGGCCGGCCAGTACATGCAGATCGACATTCCCGAATATGACAGTGTCTGTTTTGCCGGCTTTGACGTGGCCGACCGGTTTGCCTCCGCCTGGGAACAGTTCGACCTGACAGGGCTCTGCGTCACCGCCGACGAGCCGGTGTTCCGTGCCTACTCCCTGGCCAACCCGCCCTACGAGGAGCTGCTGCGCTTTACCATCCGCATTGCCACGCCCCCGCCCGGGGCCGATGACATTCCGCCGGGGATCGGTTCGTCTTACGTGTTCAACCTGAAACCCGGCGACCGGGTGACCTTAAGCGGCCCCTACGGCGATTTTCTGGTCAAACCCACCGGCCGGGAGATGTGTTTTGTGGGCGGCGGTGCCGGCATGGCGCCCATGCGGTCCCACATTCTTCACCAGCTCAACACCGAGCAGACCAAACGGCCCATCACCTTCTGGTATGGGGCCCGGTCGGTCCAGGAGATGTTCTACCACGAAGAGTTCACGAAGCTGGCTGAACAATATGATAACTTTTCCTACCATGTGGCCCTGTCCGACCCCCGGCCCGAAGACGACTGGCAGGGCATGACCGGCTTTATTCACCAGTGCCTTTACGACCACTACCTTAAAGACCATGCCGACCCGGCGGAGATTGAATACTACCTGTGCGGCCCGCCGCCCATGATCGACGCGGTGATGACTATGCTGGACGAGCTGGGCGTGGAGCCGGACATGATCGCCTATGACAAGTTTTCGTAGAAAAGGATTCAAGGGGTCGAGGGGCCAAGTGAAAAAACCACCATTTAAGAGAGGAAACCGCATGAACCGCAACCTGCTGGCATGTCTTCTGACCGTGGCCATGGCCGGATGCGCCGGCACACTGCCCGGCCTGGTCGTCCATGACGGCCGGCTGCCCCCCTGCCCGGACACGCCCAACTGCGTGAACAGCCAGGCAACCGGCGGCCATTTTATCGGGCCCGTTGCCTACACCGGCCGGCCCCGGAAGCCATGGACCGGCTGGTGCAGCTCCTGAAAACCGAAAAACGGGTGGTTCTGGTCACTGTTGAACCGGCTTATATTCACGCCACCTTTACCTCTCGCCTCTTCCGGTTTGTTGATGACGTTGAGTTCTACTTTCCCGACGAACCGGTCCTTCATGTGCGGTCCGCCTCACGGGTCGGCTATTCCGACCTGGGCGCCGACCGCCGCCGTATCGAGGATATCCGCAACCGCTTTGCCGCATCAGAAAAAGGGACATGAGCAGAAAAAAAACCACTCGGGACTTTGTCTACCGGCCGCCTTACAACCTGTTGCTGATCACCGCCGGGGCGGCCCTCTTTTCCTTCGGCGTTGAGACCGTGGTAACCCCCCAGATGTTTATCACCGGCGGTGTTTACGGCACCGGCCTGCTGATCTACTACACCACCGGAACCCTGAGCCCGGGCCTGTGGTTTTTCCTGCTCAACATTCCCCTGTTTCTGGTGAGCTGGTTTTTTGTCAGCCGGCGGTTCTTTTTCTACAGCCTCTATGCCATGGTCCTGGTTTCCCTCTTTTCCATCTGCATTCAAGGGGACCTGAAAATTCAGAACCAGGTCTATGCGGCCATTGCCGGTGGCGTGCTGTGCGGCGCCGGCGGGGGACTGGTGCTGCGTTCCCTGGGCTCGGGCGGGGGACTGGACGTGGTGGCCATTATCTTAAACCAGCGGTTCAACATCGGCATCGGCCGTTTCTACATGACCTTCAACAGCCTGCTGCTGTTTGCCTTTTTCCTGATCCAGCGGAACATCGACCTGTTTATCGCCTCCCTGATCGTTGTCTTTGTCTCAGCCACCATGGTGGACTACATGCTGGCCCTTTTTAACGCCCGCAAGCTGGTCCTTGTCATCAGCGACAAGAACGCCGCCATTGCCAGGCGCCTGCAGGAAGACCTTCGCCAGGGCGCCACCATTATAAAGGCAAGGGGCGGGTTTTCCGGCAAAGACAAGGATGTGCTGATGGTGATCACCAACAACATTGTTCTCAAACGTCTGGAGGAGCTGGTGTTTACGGTTGACCCGCACGCCCTGTTTGTGGTGGAAAATACCTTCAACGTCATCGGGTCAACCTTTGGGAAGCGAAAAATATACTGACATATAATTATTATAACCAGATACTTATTTAATATTACATTAGGTGTAATTTGTTTTAAGGAAATGACGGGAAAAGCCGGGATTGATTTTTGCTTTATATATGTGCAATTAAAAAATTCGGCAACCAGCTTCCGGCCCGGATCGAGACAAAACTCTTTACGGCGTTATTTTTGACTTTGACATATTGCACGTTAAAGGCAACATTTGATGCTGGCCCTTCAGTTTGAACGGCTGGCCCCCCTGCTGGAGATCGACATTCCACGAGAAGCGCCTTTTGACAAACGGCTGGCCGGGTTTATCGACCATCGCACCACCCTGCTGGAGTTCATCTCCCCCACCCGCCGGGCAATAATGGCCGGGGGCATGTGGGAAGCCGCGGCCGAAGGACTTGATCTGAGCCGCCGGGTAAAAGAGGAGCAGAAGGAACGAATGATGTTACAACAGGCAGAGATCATCAGAAAAGCAAGGGAACTGGGGTTTGCCGACACCGGTTTCACCACGGCCGACCCTTTTGAGGAGCACCGGCAAATGCTGCTGGAACGGCAGGAGGAGTACGGATGGGCCGAGCGGGTGGGCCTTGACCTGCTGAAAGGCACTGATCCTGACGCCATCCTGCCGGGGGCAAAAAGCATCATCGTTCTGATCGAAAACTATTTTTCCCACGCCTATCCCCGCTCCATGGAGGGCATTTTCGGCCGGTGCTACCTGGATGACGACCGGGTCACAAAAGACGGCCGGGTGCCGCGGATAAAGGCATTCCGCGCCTTTCTGCGGGAGGACGGCATCACCGCCAAGGTGCCCTTTAACCTGCCCCACCGGCGCGCTCAAGGGCAGCGGCAGAATCGATCCCCGCAAATGCGTCTCCTTTCTCTCCTATTTCGGCGACGGCATCACGCCCCTCAAAATGAGGGAGCCCATGGGTATGTTTGTCTACGGGTGCGACCGGTGCCAGAATGTCTGCCCCCGCAACCAGCCCTGGCTGGCCCAGGAGCTGCCGGTAAACGAACGGGCCGCGGCCAAGGCGGAAAACTTCGACCTGCGGGCCCTGCTGCACATGGACACCGCTTATTTTGAAAGCAGTGTATGGCCCCACATGTTCTACATGTCATCCGCCGACATCTGGCGCTGGAAGATGAACGTGGCCCGGGCCATGGGCAACAGCCGGGACCAGGGCTTTGTTCCGGACCTGGCACGGGCGTCTGAAGAAAACGAGGACCCCCGCGTCAAGGGAATGGCGGCCTGGGCCCTGGGCCACATCGGCGGCCATCAGGCAAAAACCGCCCTGGAAAAATTTTCCAAAACAGCGCTTGCCGGTCCCGTGGCCGAAGAGGTCCGTCTTGCAATGGATGCCTGCGCCTGACTGTAACAACCGTTGACCGACGGGTGCCAAGGGCGACCCGCATACCGTCAGAGTATGAATTTGCCTTGACAAAGCCCTGCCGCTGTGGCAAAAAATTTTTTTCTTTTCAGGTTGCAATACCGTTGCGGGTGGACTATAAAAATTTGATTTACATGACCAAAACCGGTTAATCCCATAAATCGTAATGATGACGGAGTGTTCATGAGCGCACAAGACAAATCGACACATGCTTCTGTTGGCGGCGGCAACCAGGAAAGCCCCAAAGACAAGGGCGGCCTTGCCATGCTGATCGCCTTTATCATCGGCCTTGTCGGCTCCCTGGTTGTGGGCTGGGTGGTCTTTCCGGAGCTGCTCTATTCTGAAAAAGAGCAGCCCTTTGAATTCAGTCATGCCCTTCACATGAATGAACTGGGGGACTGCGAAGCCTGCCACTTTTTCCGTGAAGACGGCACCTTTGCCGGGGTGCCCACTCTCAACGCGTGTCTCGACTGCCACAGCTACGCCATCGGCGAAACCGAGGCGGAACTGACCTTTGTGGAGCAGTATGTGGACCAGAACAAAGAGGTCCCCTGGCTGATCTATTCCCGGCAGCCCGACTGTGTTTTCTTCTCCCACGCGGCCCATGTTCGAAAGGCCGGCATGGACTGCGTTACCTGCCACGGTTATCTCGGTGTATCGGAAAGCATGCCCGTCTACCAGGAGAACCGGATCACCGGCTACAGCCGGGACATCTGGGGATACGACATCACCGGCGTAAGCCTGTTCAAAAAGAACGTGTGGGAAAGCATGAAGATGGACGATTGCGCCCGGTGCCACGAGGAAGAAACCGGCAGCAAGGGCGCGTGTTTCCAGTGCCACAAATAACGACCGTCTGAAAGGACGCAATCATTCGCATTTGATGGTCTTGTAAAAAATCGAGGAGAACCGATGAAAATAGACAGAAGAAGCTTTTTGACATTGCTGGCCGGCGGCGCCGTGGGTACGGCCCTGTCGCCCCTGCCGATCAAGCTTATGGATGACATCTCCATCTGGAGCCAGAATTTCCGGGGCACCCCCATTGAGGTGCCGGTGCCGGAAAGGGGCCCGGCCTCGTATGTGGATTCGGTATGCACCCTGTGCCCCGGCGGCTGCGGCATCTCGGTTCGCAAGATCGGGGACCGGGCCGTCAAGATTGAGGGGAAGCCCGGCCATCCGGTCAATGACGGCGGTGTCTGCGCCCTGGGCCTCTCCGGTCTTCAGCTCCTCTATGGCCCCTGGCGGGTGGCCGGACCGAAGAAAAAAGAAAACGGCAGATGGAAAAAGATATCCTGGGACCGGGCCCTTTCGGAAATCGCCGAAAAGCTCAATGAACTGCGCGAAGCGGGCAAGGCCGACGCCATTGCCGGCATCGCCCGCACCGGCCGCGGCACCGTGGCCCGGCTGATGCAGCGGCTCCTGGCCGCCGCGGGATCACCCCATTTTTTCCCGGTTCCCACCAATGAAGACGCTTACACAGATGCGGTTGCCCGCATGTTCGGCAAACCCGGCACCGTGGGGTTTGATTTTGAGAACAGCGGCTACGTCCTGAGCTTTGCCGCCGGCCTGCTGGACGGCTGGGGCTCGCCGGTCCGCATGTTCTCTGCCCACAGCCAGTGGAAAACCAACGGGATCAAGATGGTCCAGGTGGAATCCCGGCTCTCTTCCACGGCGGCCAAGGCTGATCAGTGGGTGGCCGTCAAGCCGGGCACCGAGGCCGACCTGGCCCTGGGCCTGGCCCACGTGATTCTTCGCGACAACCTGAACGCCGGGGCCGCCGCCAACAGCCGCGCCTTTGACAGCTTCGAGGCCCTTGTGAAAAAAGACTACACCCCGGCCCGGGTGGCGGCCGCCACCGGTGTCAAAGAATCGGTTATCGTGGCCCTGGCAAAGGAATTTGCCGCCGCCTCCCACCCCGTGGCGGTCTGCGGCCGGGGCGACGGCCAGACCCCCTGCGACAGCCGGGAAGTCATGGCTGTTACCGCGCTCAACGCCCTTGTGGGCAGCGTCAACCGCCAGGGCGGCATGATCATCGGACCGGAGCCGGACTATATTCAGTGGGCCAGGCCCGTGCTGGACGATACGGCCCAGAAAGGCCTGGCAAAGGGTCCCAAAACACTCGCCGGCCTGCTGGCAGGTAAAACGCCCGACGTCCAGGCCCTCTTCGTGCTGGAGGCCAACCCGGCCTATACCCTGCATGACGCCACAAAAATTAAGGCGGCCCTGGAGGCGGTTCCCCTGGTGGTGAGCCTCTCTTCCTTCATGGACGAGACATCCGCCCTGGCCGACTATATTCTGCCCCTGCCCACCTGCCTGGAACGCACCGAGGACGTGGTGGTCACGGCCGGACTCAAGACCCCGATGATCGGCCTGACCCAGCCGGTGGTGGAGCCCCGGCTCGACACCCGCCATCCCGGCGACGTGATCCTCGACCTGGCAAAGGCCATGGGCGGAACGGTTGCCGGGTCCTTTGCCTGGAGCGACTACCAGAACTGCCTGGAAGAGACCTTCGGCCTGGTTTACGGCAAACTTGCCGCGGAAGGATACCTTCAGAAATCGGTGCTGGAAACATTGATCGATACCGCCGTTGCCGTGGGCAGGGTCGACTTTAGCCCGGTGGTGGAGGCGGACAAGAAGGCACGGCAGAACGCCCCGGCCCTGGTGCTGGCGGCTTACGACGCCATGCGCATCGCCGGCGGAGCCATTGCCACCCCCCCCTATGCCATGAAAATTGTTCCTGACACCATTTTAAAGAAAAACGATCTTTACGTTGAGATAAATCCGGAAACCGCCCAAAAGGCCGGTCTTGCCGACGGCAAGGCCGCCGTGGTGGAGACACCGGCGGGCAAGGCCCAGGTCCGGGTCCGGGTCACCCACGAGGTGGCGCCGGGCATGGTGGCCATGCCCAGGGGCTTCGGCCATACCGCCTATGACGACTATGTCAGCGGCAAGGGCGTCAACGTCAACGACCTGATCGGCCCGGTACCGGACCCGGTTTCCGGTCTTGACACGGCATGGGGCGCACCGGCGAAACTTACAAAAGCATAACCCATATAAGAGGAACGGATGAAACACAATCAGCAGGGAACACCCAGAAAGTACGGCATGGTCATTGACCTGGACAAGTGCACGGGCTGCGGCTCGTGCATGGTGGCATGCATGTCCGAAAACAACGTGCCGTTCAAGAAGGACGAAACCGACAAGCTCAAAAGCATCACCTGGATGCGGGTCTACAAGCTGACCAACGGCAAGCCGTTTCCCGACACGGAAGTGTGCTACCTTCCCCGGCCCTGCATGCACTGTGAAGGGGACCACGGCCATTCGCCCTGCGTCTCCGTGTGCCCGGCCACGGCCACCGATTACGATCATACATCGGGCATTGTCAGCCAGATCTACACCCGGTGCTTCGGCTGCCGGTACTGCATGGCCGCGTGTCCCTACCATGCGCGGTACTTCAACTGGTTTGACCCGGTCTGGCCCGATGGCATGAAGGAGGCCTTGAGCCCCAACGTATCGGTGCGCATGCGGGGCGTGGTGGAAAAATGCAGCTTCTGCTACCACCGCTACCAGCTGGCCATGGAAAAGGCCTATGTGGAAGAGCGGGACACCCTGGAAGAAGACGAGTACCAGACCGCCTGCACCCAGGCCTGCCCGTCCGGCGCCATCATCTTCGGCGACCTGAACAATCCGGACCATGCCGTGCACCAGATCGTGCAGCCGGACCCGGCCCACCACGGCCGGCCGAAAAACCCCAACGCCTTCCGGCTGCTGGAACGCCTGGGCACCAATCCCAAGGTGTATTACATGTCCAGCCGGGAATGGGTCCGCAAGAGCGGCGACAACTACCTGGCAACAGAAAAGCCCGGGACACCGGAAACCCATTAAAACAAAAACCCGCACTGGCGGGTGTGGATATAAACCAGTCATCACAAACAGGGAGTATATAGTTTATGGATTCTGCACTCATTCCCCAAGGGGTCGATCGTTGTCCGCTGCCGAAGTTCCTCATCGGCGTCGCGGTGGTGGGCGCGGTGCTGGTATGGGGCGTTTACGCCATGCTGCTGTGCTGGCTCAAGGGCCTCAACCAGACCAACATGAACGATTACTACGGATTCGCCCTGTGGATCTGGGCCGACCTGGCGGTGATCGCCCTGGGCGGCGGCGCCTTTTTCACCGGTTTTCTGCGTTATATCGTGGGAAAGGATGAGCTGAAAAACATCATCAACTTCGCCGTTGTCATCGGGTTTATCTGCTACAGCTCGGCCCTGCTGATTCTGGCCATCGATATCGGCCAGCCCCTGCGGGGATGGTTCATCTTCTGGCACGCCAACGTGCACTCCATGCTCACCGAGGTGGCCTTCTGCCTGTCGTGCTACTTTGCCGTGCTGACCATCGAGTTTATTCCCCTGATCCTGGAGAACCGGCAGCTGGCCAAGGTGCGCTTCTTTCATCACCTGGGCCACAACATGCACGAGATCATGGCCGTGTTTGCCGCCACCGGCGCTTTTCTCTCCTTCTTTCACCAGGGCTCCCTGGGCGGCGTGGCCGGTGTTCTGTTCGGCCGGCCCTTCGGCTTCCGGGAGCATGTGCTGGTATGGCCCACCACCTTCTTTCTGTTCACCTGGTCGGCGGCGGCCTGCGGCCCCTGCTTCACCATCCTGGTCACCAAGATCACCGAGGCCGTCACCAGGAAAAAACTGGTGGGGGACGCGGCCATTCACACCCTGGCCAAGATATCCGGATGGATGATCACCACCTACGTGATCGCCAAGATCATCGACACCGTCTACTGGGCCGCGGTCACCGCGCCCGAGCACGCCGGCCAGGCCCTGGGCGCCTTTTACGCCAACTGGTTCTACGGCTACTGGATGCTGATCGCCGAGGTGATCGTGGGCGGCCTGATTCCCGGCCTGATGCTGCTGTCCCCCAGGGTGCGAAGCAACGGCAAGTTGCTGGTTGCCGCCGCGGTGCTGGCCTGCGTGGGCGTTTCCATCAACCGGTGGGTCATGGTGCTTCAGGTCATGGCGGTTCCGGTAATGCCCTTTGACCAGTGGGTGCTCTACTTTCCCAGCTGGCAGGAGATCGCCACCACCATTCTGCCGGTGGCCTACGGCATTCTGCTGATCTCCCTTGCCTATCGTTACCTGCCGGTGTTTCCGCAGGAAAAGGAGTTAAACAGCTAATTTCCGCCGCCATGCGGCCTCAGGGAGGTACATATGTTTCCGTTTGTTTTTGAATGGCATTGGGACACGGCGCACCTGGTGTTTCACGGTGGCCTGTGGTATGCGCTCTCCATTTTGGGCGCGGGCATGACCTATTGCATTTTAAAGGCCGCCTACGACACGCTGCGCGGTGACGATAACGGCCACGACAGCCACCACTAGCATTGACCGGCACATCAAAAAGCGCCTGTCCCGGCATACCGGGAAGCAGGCGCTTTTTATTTTTTTCCGTCATTATCGAGTTTTCCGTCATTGCGAGCGAAGCGAAGCAATCTTTAGCGCTTTGATAAAGGCTTTAGGCAGAAGATTGCTTCGTCGCCCCGCTCCTTGCAATGACCTGTGTGCCAAGAACACAAAACCCGCCGCTTGCTTTGTTTTGCAAGTGGACCCGGCACCCGCCGGGGAAAGAGACCTTTCATGGACCGGATCATCGTCGAAGGGGGCCGGCGCCTTACCGGCACCGTTGCAATCAGCGGCGCCAAGAACGCGGCCCTGCCCATCCTGGCATCTTCCCTGCTCACCAACGGGACATGCACCTATACCAATGTGCCGAATCTGCGGGACATTCAAAGCATCAAGGAGCTGCTGACCCACCTGGGCGCCAAAATAGAGTGCCAGGGGACCACGGTCCAGGTCGATGCCAGTGGCGTCAACAACCACGAGGCCCCTTATGAACTGGTGCGAAAGATGCGGGCCTCCATCCTGGTGCTCTGCCCCCTGGTGGCCCGGCTGGGCCGGGCACGGGTGTCGCTTCCCGGCGGGTGCGCCATCGGCGAGCGGCCCATTGATTTTCATTTGAAAGGCCTTCAGGCCATGGGCGCCGACATTGCGCTTGAACACGGCTATGTCAATGCCTCGGCCCCCAAACTGACCGGCGGATCGATCTATTTTGACGTGCCCTCGGTCACGGGAACGGAAAACCTGCTCATGGCCGCGGCCCTGGCCGACGGCACCACCCGCATCGGCAACGCGGCCTGCGAGCCGGAAGTAACGGCCCTGGTCGATGTCTTAAATCAAATGGGCGCGAACATCACCGGCGCCGGCACACCGGAAATCACCATTCAGGGGGTCTCATCCCTGAACCCGGTGTCGGTCTCCATTATTCCCGACCGCATTGAAACCGGCACCTTCATGGTGGCCGCGGCCCTGACAAGGGGCGACATCACCATCACCAACGCCGCGCCCTCCCACCTGAAGGGCCAGCTCGACAAGCTGGCCCAGACCGGGGCCCGCATCGAAGTCAACGGCAATATCATTCGCGTGGTCGGCGGAGACACCATCAAAAGCGTGGACGTGAAAACCCTGCCCTACCCCGGTTTCCCCACGGACATGCAGGCCCAGTTCATGGTGCTGATGGCCGTGGCCGGCGGGCTTTCCATAATTACGGAAACTATTTTTGAAAACCGGTTCATCCATGTCAGCGAACTCAAGCGCATGGGCGCGGACATCACCATATCCGGAAATACCGCCATGGTGGCCGGTGTGCCCAGACTCTCCGGTGCCCCGGTGATGGCCTCGGACCTGCGGGCCAGCGCCTCCCTGGTGCTGGCCGGCCTGGTGGCCGACGGCGCCACCGAAATCAGCCGCGTCTATCACCTGGACCGGGGATATGAAAACCTGGAGGAAAAGTTTGAACGCCTGGGCGCCGCCATTCGGCGCGTGGCGCCGTGATAAAGGGATCCGCCCGGCTGATTTTGTTTCCGCATCCACCGATGGTAGGCCCCGAGCCTGAACACCGCTCCGCTGAATCATTTGGCCAGTGCTTTTCTTGCCTGAATCTGGGCGGCTGTTTTTTTCGCAATAAACGAAAAAACCGGAACCAGTCGCAGCGTGAACAGATAGAAGGCGCCGTCTTTTTCAATGCCTTGGTTCACGGTTTTCAGCCGGCCGCCGAACTTGTTTTGCACATAATCCTTCAGCAAAAACCGGGCCGCCAGAAACGCCAGGGTCGCGCCGATGGAACTGGCAAAAGGGACCAGAACCAGCCCGATCATGATTTTGGAAGTCCTGGATTCCATCTATTCTCCCTTCGGTATATCGCCTTCAGGATTTAACCCGAATATTCATGAAATTTTTCGATGCGCACTTGAATTCCTGGCCCCGATTTTCTCAAACCGGGAAAAGTCGGCTTTTCAGAGGAAATATCGTTTCCAGTGACGCCATCAGGCGTCTTGAAAATGCCCTTACGGGCACACTACAAACGGATCAACCCGGCATGACGGGACCGCAGTCACAGCCTCAATAACTGCGCCGCGTTATTATAAAAAATGCGCCGGGCCAGACTGGCGTCGGACCGGCCGGCGGCCTTGACGATTTTAATCATGGACGCCGGGTTGCCGAAAGGCCAGTCCGACGCGAACAGCAAGGGCTCCGGTCCGAAGGTTCAAATTGACACGCACTGCAGGCCTTGCTATAGCTGAAGCTTCCTGGCGAAGTGTGTTTTGCCTCACCCCTCTTGCAAGGGAGAAACGATATGGCTTCCGTTCTGATTACCGGCGCTTCAACGGGCATCGGCCGCCAGTGCGCCCTTGACCTGGCCCGCGCCGGCTGGCAGGTGTTTGCCGGCATACGAAACCCGGAAGACGGTGAGGCCCTGGTGTCTGCCGGCATCGGCCATATCATTCCGGTAATCATTGACGTCACCGACACGGACACCATCGGGCGGGCGGTAAAGAAAATTGAAACCGACCTGGCCGGCAAGGGTCTGGACGCCCTGGTGAACAACGCGGGCATCACCGTTCAGGGTCCCCTTGAATTTGTCCCCCTGGCCATGTTTGAAACACAGATGCAGGTCAATGTGACCGGCCAGCTTGCCGTGACCCAGGCCTTTCCGCCCCTGATTCGAAAGGATACCAGAGAGGGGGTCATGGTTCTGGCCATGGACAATGGGCCGGAAAACGCCTTTAACAGCGAGATCATCGCCCAGTTCAACGCGGCTTTAGACGACATTGAGGCCGACGACACTATTCGCGGGGTGGTGGTGACCGGGGCCGGGGGCCAGTTTTTTCCCTCCGGCATGGACCTTTCCCACGTGATGGGGCTGGAGGCGGGCGCCATCAAGGAATTTTTCAAAGAGCTGTTCACCTTTTTCCACCGTGCCTTTGTGTTTCCCAAATCCATGGTGGCGGCGATCAACGGTCATGTGGTGGCCAGCGCCCTTGCCTTTTCCATGTGTCTGGATTACCGGGTGATGCAGAACAAAGGCGCGGTATGCACCTTTCCGGAGATCGATGTTTCCATCATTCCGCCCTCCGGGTGCCTGGCCATGGTGAAATACGTGATCGGCGAGCGCATGACCGACCTGGCCTTTCTGTCCGGCCGCAAGTTTGACGGGCCGGCGGCCCTGGCCGTGGGCATGGTGGACGAACTGGCCGAAGGCAGTGCCGTCATCGACCGCGCCGTTGAGATGGCCGCTGAACTGGGCGCCAAAAAGCCCCGCCTGTTTGCCGCGTACAAAAAACGGTTCCGCGGCGAAACCGCGGACTGCATGCTGGCCGAAGACCTGCGGTATATCGACGAAGAGATGGACGTGACCATGTTCCAGAACTGCGACCTCTCCTGCCTGCGGTCGTTGTCCTGATATGGAGAAAAACCCATGATCGAAGAAATTTTCCCCGACCTGTTCCGGATCAAGATTCCCCTGCCCGACACCCCGCTCAAGTACCTGAACGCCTATGTCATCCGGGCAGAGCCCCGCAGCCTGATCGTGGACACCGGCTTGAACCATGACGTCTGCTTTGAGGCCATGCGGGCCGGGCTGGCTGAAATCGGCCTGGATATGAGCAAGGCCGACCTGTTTATCACCCACATGCACGCCGACCATTTCGGCCTGGTCACCCGCATGGCAACCGACAGCACGCAGGTGTTTTTCAATCGCCTGGACGCGGAGATCATTGAAAACTGGCAGGGCTTTGAGCCCATGATCCAATACGCCGTAAAAAGCGGGCTTCCTGAAGGCGCCCTGCGAAAGGCGTTGGACAAACACCCGGCCCGCAAGTTCGGCACCGACTGGCGGCCCCCGCTTCAGATTTTAAGCGACGGCCACCAGATCCCTATCGGCCGGTACCGGTTCACCTGCGTTCACACGCCGGGCCACACCCAGGGCCATATGTGCCTGTATGAGCCGGCCCACAAAATCCTGATCGCCGGGGACCATCTTTTAATCGACATCACCCCCAACATTCAATGCTGGTCCGAGAACGACGACCCCCTGAACAGCTACATGGCCAGCCTGGACAAGGTCCGGGCCATGGACGTGGCCCATGTGCTGCCCGGCCACCGCCGCCTGTTTGACGATTGCCGCCGGCGCGTTGATGAGCTCAAAACCCACCACGAACACCGGCTGGAAGAGGTGATGGAAATTCTTGTTGCGCGGCCGGGCCTGTCCGCCTTTGAAACCGCCTCTTTCATGACCTGGGATATTGCGGCTGAAAACTGGGACGCCTTTCCCCCGGCCCAGAAATGGTTTGCCACGGGCGAGGCCATCTCCCACCTGCGCCACCTTGAGAACAAGGGCCGGATTTTCCGCAAGACCGAAGACCCGGTGATCACCTATGCGGTAAAATGACAATCTCCAAGACCCCTGCCCGACGGGGTCCGACGTCTGTTCATTTGGCACCGGCCATGCCCTGCCCCATGCCCCGGGCTGAGAAAACTTGCCAAATCCCGGCAAACAGGCTACCATTTTGAGTATAGATAAAAACTGCTCCCGCTCGTGATATGTATCCGGGCCGGTTTGGCAAGATAACCTTTCCCGGATGATCCGTGTTTTTATCTTCAACCGTCTGTCCCGCCCCCGACATGGGCTGGCGGTTCAACTCACGAACGGTCGCACCTTCAAACCCTGAATTTTCAACAGAAAGGAAATTTTTATGGACATCATCAAAGGATTTCCCGCCACCAGCCAGGACACCTACCAGCTCAACGTGACCACCATCATCCAGCATGCCGCCAGAAGTTTCGGTCAACAGGAGATCGTCAGCCGCCGGCTGGACGGCAGCATGTTCAAATACACCTATTCCCAGGCCCATGAACGCATGAAACGCCTGGCCAACGGCCTGCGGTCCATCGGCGTCCAGGTGGGCGACCGGGTGGGCGTTCTGGCCTGGAACAGCCATGAAAATTATGAGATTTATTTCGGCCTGCCCGGCACCGGCGCGGTCATGCTGCTGCTGAACCTTCGCCTGACGCCCCAGGACCTGGCCTATGTAATCGACCACAGCGGCGCGACCTACATTATCGTGGACGAAACCCTGCTGCCCATCGCCCATGCCGTGGCCCCGCTGTGCAAAAACCTCAAGGCATTTGTGATCATCACCCTGCCCGGCAAAAAACTGGCGGACGTTAAAACCAGCCTGGAAAATATTTATTCCTACGAAGACCTGATCGCCGAGTCCGCCCCGGATTTTGAATGGCCCCACATGGATGAGACTTCGGCTTACGCGGCCTGCTACACCACCGGCACCACCGGCAAACCCAAGGGGGTCTATTATTCCCACCGGAACGTGTACCTGCATTCCTGCTCAATCGGCATCAACGCGGAAATCTCCACCACCGACACCTACTGCCAGATCGTGCCCATGTTCCACGCCCTGGGATGGGGCCTCAGCCAGGCCGCCACCATGGTGGGCGCGCGCCTGGTGTTTCCGGGCATGTATACACTGGACAACCTGGAGGGGCTGTGCAAGATGATCGTGGATGAAAAAGTAAACGTCAGCGCCGGAGCCCCGGCCATATTCATGCCCCTGCTGGAGTACATCCGCGGCCTGGACAAAAAACCGGACCTTGCCGGCGCCCGCCTGCTGTCCGGCGCCAGCGAGCCCCCGGTGGCCATGATGAAAGGGTTCTGGGACCTGACCGGCGCGGAAATCATTCACGCCTACGGCGCCACGGAAACCACCCCGCTGGTGACCGCCAACCGCATCATGCCGTGGCTGGCGGACAAACTGACCGAAGACCAGAAGTGGGAACTGAAAAAAAAGCAGGGCTTCACCGTGGTGGGGCTGGACATCAAGGTGGTAAACGCCCTTGACGAAGAGGTTCCCTGCGACGGCAAAACCCCCGGTGAAATCCTCATTCGGGGGCCCTGGATCACCGGCCGGTATCACAACGCCCCGGAGACGGAAACCCAATTCACAAAAGACGGCTACTGGCGCAGCGGCGACGTGGGCACCATCGATGAATACGGCTATCTTAAAATCACGGACCGCGTCAAGGACGTGATCAAGAGCGGCGGAGAATGGATCAGCTCGGTTGACATGGAAAACGAAATCGTCTCCTTTCCGGCCGTGCTGGAGGCGGCGGTGGTGGGCATTGCCCATCCCAAGTGGGAGGAGCGGCCCCTGGCCCTGGTGGTGCTGCGCGAGGGCGAAAAAGAACGGGTCACGGCCGACGACATCCGTAACCACCTGGCCAAGACCTTTGCCAGGTGGCAGTTGCCGGACGAGGTGCTGTTCGTGGACCAGATTCCCAAGACCAGCGTGGGCAAACTCAACAAAAAAGAGATTCGCGAGCAATACAAGGAAATGTATCTCAAGTAAAAGGGGACACATTGGCCAGACGAAAAATCAAACTGGTCTCATGGAACGTCAACGGCCTGCGGGCCGTTATGGGCAAGGGCTTTCTGGAAACCTTTAAAAACCTGGATGCCGACGTGGTCGGCATCCAGGAGACCAAACTCCAGGCCCCCCAGGTGACCGGCGACATGGCAAACATCGAGGGCTACACCTCGTACTGGGCCCATGCCACGACAAAAAAAGGCTACAGCGGGGTGGCCGCCTATTCCCGGGTGCCGGTCAAAAGCGCCAAAACCGGCATGGGCCGGCCGGAATACGACAACGAAGGCCGGATTATCGAACTGGACCTTGGGGATTTTATTTTTTTCAACATCTATTTTCCCAATGGTCAGATGGGTGAAGACCGGTTGACCTACAAGCTGGACTTTTACCGCGACTTTTTTGCCCATGCCGACGATTACCGCAAGCAGGGCCGAAGCCTGGTGATCTGCGGGGACTACAACACGGCCCACAACGAGATTGACCTGAAAAACCCCAAGGCCAATGAAAACACATCGGGGTTTATGCGCATCGAGCGGGACTGGCTGGACAAAATCTCAGCCGACGGATACGTGGATACCTTTCGCCACCTTTACCCGGACACGGTTAAATACTCATGGTGGACCCACCGGTTCAAGGCCCGGGAGCGGAACGTGGGCTGGCGCATCGACTATTTTTTTGTAACCGAAGACATCATATCCAGGGGCTGGCTCAAAGACGCCTTTATCGACAACACGGTTTTGGGCTCAGACCACTGCCCGGTGGGCCTGGTGCTGGAGATATAGGCCGGATATTTTCCCCTCCCGGCCGTACTGTTACCGTACAGCCTCTGGGGTATCATCCGGTCAGACGGCGTTTTCGGCCAGCAGCTCCATGACTTTTACATAGGTTTCGACCACGACCACACCACAGACCTGTTTGACTTCCGGCGTCCCGATCAGGTCTCCGGCGATGTCGGCGCAGCGGATGCCGCCATGCCGCGCGCCGAAATGCCCGGTGAACGCCGGGCCCGGCAGTGGTGCCGCACCGGAAAGTGTATTTTTTGCCGCAGGGGAGGGTTTTGTCAAGAAGAAAGCGGCCCGGCGAGAGCCGGGCCGCCGGCAATACCGGATCAGGCTTCCGCCTGTTTCTTTTCTTTTTTCTTTTTCTCTTTTTTTACAGGCTGTTCTTCGGCTTTTGGGGCTGCCTTGGGCTGCTTGCCGGCCGCCGCCTTTTCTTTGGTGCTCTGGGCCACCCGGGCGTTGCGCTCTTCTGCGGCTACGATACTGGACAGGCGGGTGTTGGCCTGGCGAATGTCGGCCTTGAGCTTGCGGACACGGGGGTCTTTTTCCAGGCCTTTGCCATTTATGCCCCGCTCTTTTAACAGCGCGACGCGGGCCGCCAGGTCTGCCTGGATTTTGTTCTTCTGCGCCTCAACATACGGCTTGGCTTTGAGATTCATTTCGTACTCCTTTGTATGGACAACGGGTTATTGTTTTTACTCTTTTTTATTCAACAGCGCGTCCAGGCCGGCAAAAGGCTTATGGCCGAAGCCGGAGGCCGGCTCCCGGTCCGGGCCGCCGGATGGATCATAGGCATCGGCAACGGCCTGGCGGCCATGGGCGTTTTCATGACAGTACAGGCAGAGCAGTTCCCAGTTGCTGCCGTCGGGTGGATTGTTATCGTGATTGTGGTCCTTGTGATGAACGGTAAGTTCGCGCAGCCGTTTGCCGGAAAACTCCCGGCCGCAGTGGCCGCAGATCGGTGGAAAAAGCTTAAGCGCCCGTTCCCGGTATCCCTTTTCCGCCTCTTTACGACGGGCCAGCACGTCGGCCACCAGCCGGTTCACGCCGTTACTGTCCGGACCTCCCTTTATCGAAGGCATGTGATGGTGCTCCTCTTACAACCATCCAGGATCTTTCATGAAAGTGTATCTTATATAAAAATATACCAATGCGGCACCCCCATGTAAAAACACGCAGCCGGCAAAAAACCATCGCCGGCTGCGTCAAACGGCCTCTATCTATAACAAGACCAACAGGATGTGTCAATGTTTTAAATGGTTTTTGCGAAAAGCAGCGCCCGTTTGGGGCCGGTTACACCGGGTTTGCGCCGTGCCGCCTGAGAAGCGGCCATATTTTCAAACTTTTCTTTGGCTTCATCAGGAACATGATGCTATAATCGCCCGCGTTTTGGCCCGAATGTTTTATGAGATATCCGGGTTGGTGCTAAAACGCCCCGGCGGGCGAACAGACGGAATAACGACGAGTCGCAACGGTAAACTCATGCGCAATACCGCAAAAAGCCATACCGCAACCACACAGGCCGGCTCCAGGCCGCTGATCGCCGACTGGAACGCCCTGATGCGGGTTTTTATCCGGCCCGAGGACGAGGCCTGCCGCACCACCCTGATCAAGTACATGGAGCAGATCCTCTTTGGCCTGAACGAGTTTCTGGCACAGCACGTGGGCATTACCGAAGACGTCAGCCTCAAGGCCCTGGCCCGGCAGTTCAAAAACACCACCATCGCGGAAAACCCGGAAAAACGGCTGGCCGAAGTCATCCAGGAACTGATCCGGGAAATATCCCCCTACGGCGTCAACGTGGCCTCTCCCTATTTTGTCGGCCACATGACATCGGCCCTTCCCTTTTTCATGGTCCACCTGAAGACCATTTCCGCAGCCCTCAACCAGAACCTGGTCAAGCTGGAGACCTCCAAAATCTTCTCCATCCTTGAAAAGCAGGTGCTGGCCAAGATCCACCGCCTGATCTACCGGTTTTCCGAACAATTTTACTGCGAACATGTGCAGAACCCGGAAACCACCCTGGGCAGCTTTGTGGAGGGCGGCACCACGGCCAATATCACGGCCCTGTGGGTGGCCAGAAACACCTTCTTTGCCCCGCGCAACGATTTTTCCGGCATCGAGGCCGACGGCAGCGCCGCCGCTTTTGCCGAATACGGCGTAAAAAGAGCCGTGATCCTGGTTTCCCGCCGGGGCCACTACTCCTTAAGAAAGGCCGGCGGCATCCTGGGTATCGGCAACAAAAACATCGTGGCCATCGACGTGGACAAGGACCATCGCTTGGACATCAGGTGCCTTGAACAGACCATCGCCGATATCAGAAAGCAGGGGGACACCGCCATCATCGCGGTGGTGGGCATTGCCGGCGCCACGGAAACCGGGGCCGTGGACCCGCTAAGGAAAATCGGCGAGCTCTGTGCCCGGGAAAAGCTCTTTTTCCACGTGGACGCCGCCTGGGGCGGACCCACGATCCTGTCCGACACGCACCGCCACCTGCTCGACGGTATCGAGCTGGCCGACTCGGTGACCATCGACGGCCACAAGCAGTTTTACATGCCCATGAGCTGCGGCATGGTCTATTTCAAGGATCCGCACATCATGGATGCCGTGGCCTATCACGCCAACTACGTCAACCGGCACGGGTCGGTGGACCTGGGTATCCGGTCCCTGTCCGGCTCAAGGGAGGCAAACTCCCTGGTCCTGGACAGCGCCCTGAAAATCATGGGGAAAAAGGGATACGCCCTGCTCATCGAGCACGGCATTGACACGGCCCGGCAACTGGCCGAGGAGATCGAACGCCGGAGCCTGTTTGAAGTGGTGACCTGGCCCCAGCTCAATATTCTCACCTACCGGGTCTGCCCGGCTGAACTCAAAGAGATGGCACAAAACGGCACCGATGAAGAGCGCATCGAAGCCGTTCATGCCCTGAACCACATCAACAAAACCGTCCAGCGGGTGCAGCGGGAAGCCGGTAAAAGCTTTGTGTCGCGCACCACCCTGATGCGGCGGCACTATGAAAAGGGCATTGTGGTGTTGCGGTGCGTGATCATGAACCCCCTGACCACCATGGCCGTGCTCAACGACATCCTGGATGAACAGGAAGCCATCTTCCGCCGCTACTTCCCCTCCCCTCCCCTCCCCCTGTCTACCCTTCTTAATCCTGCTCTTACTCTTACCTAAATTGAGCGATTTTCTATAAAAAAGCCCCCTACTTTCGGGTAATGTGCTATAATATTTGCAAAAAACTTGATTGGTAATAGCTGCAGATGAACCGGGGGCGATTGATCGTCGATGCGGTCTTTCGCGGGGGCATACACCAGGATCAATGGATGGTAAGGTTAAAAAAGAGGAAGCATATCCCTTGTCACCGGGGAATACCGGTCTATTCGATATCGATGGAATAGATATCGAACTCAATGCCCACACCGTCTTCCGTCATTCGCACCACCTTGCCCTTGACCCTGATCTGGCGGTCCTGGTTGGTAAAGGGAATCGACAATTGAAGTACCTGGCCCGGGGCCATCCCCTCCATGGTTTCCAGAAACAGGCCGCCAAGGCTGATGTCCCTGGCCATGCTGGTGCCCGAGACATCGCCTCTGGTCACGCTGACGTTCAGCCGCAACGGCTTTCTGGGGTGTTGCCGCTTGTCCGTCGCTTCGGGTGCCCGGGGTTTGGGCGCCGCCGGCGTTGGCGGTTTTTCCGCTGAAAGGGCTTTGCGGGGCTTTGCAGATGTCCCCGGTTGCTGCTTTTTAATTTTCCCCCCGGGCCGGGCCTGTTGGACCGGCCGGGCCTTCTGTTTGGACCCCGTTGTTTTGCCGCCTTGCGTGGCCGCGGGACGCGCCTTTGGTGTGTCGCTGGTTGCCATGTGCAGTTCCGTTGTGTTTAAATAGGGTATGAGACCGTCAATAACGGCCCCGGTATCCGACTTGAAACATCTCCATGTTTGCTGGGGATCTGTTCTCCTGCCAGTCCGCTGCCCACCAGTGTATGCTGTTTGATGATATGGGTGCAGATTTATGCTGCATGACACAACCCTGTGTACGCCGGTTGGTAATCAATTTCTAGTCGGCGGGCATGACCTTTTTCACCACATCGATCAACTGGTCCGGCTTGAACGGTTTGGTGATCCATCCCGTGGCGCCGGCGGCCCGGCCCTCCTGCTTCTTGGCCTCCATGGATTCCGTTGTCAGCATCACGATGGGCGTAAACCGGAACCGGTCCATGGCCCGCACCGACCGGGTCAGCTCCAGGCCGTCCACGTGGGGCATGTTCAGGTCCACGATAAACATGTGAATCGGCGAACCGTTAATCTTTTCCAGGGCATCCCTGCCGTTTTCCGCCTCCACCACCGCGTAGCCGGCGTTTTCCAGGGTAAAGGCCACCATCTTGCGCACGCTGATCGAATCATCGACAATCATTATGGTCTGTTCCATCTGCTACAACCTCATCTATGATACCATCCGGCCTGGCTTAGCCCGGCGCCTCTTCTCAAGCCCGCTAAAATAACTCCACGTTGGCTCCAAACCCCTCATCAGCCGGTTCGTCGTCGTCCTCCCGCCCTCCCCTTCGCGCCTCTTCAAACAGAATGGCATTGTTCTCCCGGTCCGCGGTATGCCTGCCCGGCAGGCGGCCCGCAGCTTCCAGGTCCGCGTCCACAAGGACCGTTTCCAGGCCGGGGCAGGCGGAGATTTTCTCCAGGCGGTCGCCATACCCTTTGAGACGCCGGGAAAGCCCCTGGAAAAAATCCAGGCTGGAAAGAGTCGTCTCCACCGCCTTCTTCAACTCACGGGCCCGCTGATAAGCGGCCATGGAGTCCTGCTGAAACCCCTCGTAAGCCATGGAGATATCCTGAATCACCTGGTTGAGCCGGAACATGGCGTCGGCTTCCGGGTTCGGCGCCTCCCGTGGCCCGGTTTGCCGAATCTCCCCGGCGGCTGTCATGATGGCGGTGATGATCGCTTCCACCTCGGCGGAAAGGCCGTCGGACCGGGTGGCCAGGGCATTCATCTCCTTGGCCAGCAGCTTAAGCGCGCCGCCCCGCTCCCCCATCCGGTCCGCCGCGATAATCGAGTTGATGGCCTTGTTGTGCGTATGGGCGCTGATGCTCCGCACCAGGCCCAGCAGCTCCGACAGGGTGGCGGCGATACCGGACACCTGGGCCGCTGCCTCCTGAATCTGGCGATAAAAACTTTCACCCCGGTTGAGCAGGTCATGCAACTGGGTCAGGGCCCCTTTTAAATGGGAAAACGGGTCATGCCGGAAGGCGGCCATATCCCTGTCCTCTGATGCCGTGTCCGTACCGCTGATGCCCTGCACCAGGGCCCCTACTTCATGGCCGATCCGTTCCAGGGCGGACCGGTTCTTCTCATACACCTCGGTGATTTCAGCCCGAATGCCGGAAATCCTGTCGACCTGGTTGACGATAATCTCCGGCGCCGGTTTCCTGTCGGCTATAAGACCGGGATCACGCCTGCCGCCATCAACCGCCGCGGACAGCACCGCGTTAAGCCGGTTGGCCACATACAGCATCCGCTGCCGCATGTTGTCATGGAACTGAACACCCACCACGATCTCGGCCACCTGCCGGGATATCTCCCTGGAACGCCGGCCTGCCTGATCGATGGTATCCACGAAAAACCGCAGCAGGGCCTCGGTCTTGTGCGTGGACTCCTGGACCGTTGTCCGTATCTCCGAGGTCAGGGTCTCCAGCCGGCCGATACCCCCGGCAATCTCTTCCAGGGTGGAACGATGGACCGTGCGGGCCTTTTCCACGTTTTTATAAACATCGTTGGCAATACCGGCAATATTGACCGACAGGTCCTTGATCTCCTGGGCCACGTCGGAGAAGATGTTAACCGACCGGTCGATGCTTCTGGCGTTTTCCACCAGCATGTTCAGGGCCACGGTTTTCAGGGACTGGGAAAACTTCTTGATCTGCTTGCTGATGGCATACAGGGTTTCAAGGTTGTCCATCACCCCGTTCATCCGTTCCAGGTTGGTGCGCACCTCGTTCTGCCGGGCCACGATCTCGGCCAGAGACGCCTCCAGAATCCGGCGGCCCCGGTCCAGAAACCCGCCCTTGTCCATGACACCCATCTGCTTGACCGTATCCAGCATCAGGTCGGTCAGTTCCGTCACATTGACGTGGATGGTCCGCAGGCTGATCCCCAGCAGCATGAAGTCGCCTTCCGACCCATCGACAAAGGTCTTCATTTCGTCTTTTATGCCGGGAATTTCAACCGACAGCTGCCGAAGCCCCTCCGGCGGCAGCACCGCCGGCGCAGGATCGGGTCCGCCGGTTTCCGGAAAACTCTTCGTAACGGCCGCCACAACCTCCACCGGTTCAAGGTCACTGCCCTGGATGTCAGGTCTTTTTTTAAACCACGCGCTGAGTCTCATAATGCCTCTGTGTGCTTTTATAAAACCGGATCACTTCGCCGGCGATACGGTCCAGGGGGAGTACGGTGTCCACGCCACCGTGCTTGACCGCCTCGCCGGGCATGCCGTATACCACGCAGGACGCCTCGTCCTGGGCGATGGTATAGGCACCGGCCGCATGCATCTCGGCCATGCCCCTGGCACCGTCGTCCCCCATGCCGGTCATGATCACGCCGATGGCGTTGGCTCCGGCATAACGGGCCGCCGACCGAAACAGCACATCCACCGACGGCCGGTGCCGGGAGACCGGAGGTCCGTCCTTGACCTGCACCAGGTATTTTGCGCCGATGCGTACCAGCAGGGTGTGGCGATTGCCCGGGGCAATCAACGCCTGGCCCCGCAATACCGGATCTCCGCCGGTGGCCTCCTTGACCGTTATGCCACAGATGTCGTCCAGCCGCCGGGCAAAGGCGGTGGTAAAATGTTCGGGCATGTGCTGAACCACCACAATACCCGGCGCGTCCAGGGGCATGGCCCCCAGAAAAACCCGAAGGGCCTCGGTGCCGCCGGTGGAGGCCCCCACCGTCACCACCTTGTCGGTGGTCTGAAAAACCGCATGGCCCGGCCGGGCCCCGGCCAGCATAGCGTCGGCCGTAAACTTGGGTGCCACGGCCCGCTGGTTCGGAGGATCCGTTGCCGGCGGTGCCGGCGCTGATACAACTGTTTTTCTGGCCATATCGGCCCTGGCCGCGGCCTTTACCACATCAATAATCTGAACCCGGGCGTCGTGAAAAAACTGTTTGACCCCCAGCCGGGGCTTGTTGATCACTTCCACGGCCCCCTGCTCCACCGCCCGGACCGCCATGGCCGAGTTTTTTTCAGTCAAGGCCGAACAGATCACCACCGGCAGCGGATGCTGGGCCATGATCTTGCCCAGAAAGGTCAGGCCGTCCATGCGGGGCGTCTCCACATCCAGCGTGATCACGTCGGGCATATCGGCCTTCATCTTCCTGACCGCCAGATAGGGATCCGGCGCCGTGCCCACCACCTCGATATCGGGATCGGTCTCCAGGATCTCGCGCAGGGTCTGCCGGACCAGGGCTGAATCGTCGACGATCAGTACGCGAACCGGCCGTTTAGCCATCCTTGCCCTCTTTGCCCACAAGGGTCCGTTGAATCTTCTTGATCCAGACATCCCCCCGGTGAGGGAAAAAAAGCACTTTCCGTCCCAGGGTGCCGCCCACGTCGGTGGCCGTGACGGTAAGTCCCAGCTCACCGATCACCTGAAGGGCGGTCTCCACGTTGCGGCGGCCGATGTTCAGGGTCTTGTTTTCGTGTTTGCCCGGCACCGGCAGAAACATCTGGCTGCCGCCGAAAATCTTGACCTCCATGGTGCGGGGGACCGCACCTTTGGCCGACATCTTGCCGAATATGTGCCGCACGCTGGAATTGACATAGCGCCCCACCAGGTTGGCCGTATCCGGGGTGCCGGGCAGCGGAAACGGCAACAGGGAATGGGTGATGCCCCCGATGTTCAGCCGGGGGCAATACATCGTCACCGTGACGCAGGAACCCAGCACGGTCCGCACCTGGGCCGGACTGCCGTCAGAGACGAACCATTCGCCCTGCTTCAGATAGACGCCGGGCCAATCCGGATCACTAACCGGCCGGCACCGGGTATCAAGTTGTCCCTTCATATAAACTGGTCCCACCGGTTTTGGGTTTCTGTTGCATTCTCCGCTTCAGCCCCCAGGCTCACCCCGTTGTTACTTAAGGCCTGGAGCACGGTCTGCTCGGTAAACGGTTTGGTGATATAAGCGTCGGCGCCGCATTCGTACTGGGCCACCAGAATGCGGGACGGGTTGTTGATGGTGGTCACGATAATAATGGTGGTGGCATTTTCTCCCGTCCAGCCGGCCTGTTTCTCGAATTCCCGTATCTCCTTGACCGCTGTCAGGCCGTCCTTTTCCGGCATGATGATATCCATGAGCACCAGGTCAAACCGGTCCTCCGGGCTCGTGTTCTGTTTTATCATATCCACGGCCTCCTGCCCGTTGGCCGCCGTCCGGCAGTGGGCCAGGGGAGACAGAATGCCGGTAAAGGCCTCGCGAATGGACGCGCTGTCGTCAACAATCAGTATTTTATGCATCGCCACACCTCCTGTACTACAACCGCTGGTATACGGTAGGAAACACCTGCTTCAGCGGCAGGTCCATGCCGCCCAGAGTTTCCGAATGACCGATGAACAGGTATCCACCGGGTAAAATGCATTCACAGCACCGGTTAAACAGGGCCTCCTGCAACGGGCGCTCGAAATAGATCACCACGTTGCGGCAGAAGACCACGTCGTTTTTCCCGGGGCAGGAAAAGGGCTTCATCAGGTTCAGGCAGCCGAAGGCCACCTTTCTTCTCAATTCCGGCACCACGCGCATCAGCTTTTTGTCCCGGTCCCGGCTGCGCATGAAATAGCGCCGCTTCAGATCAGCGGGTACGGCTTCGGTTTTTGCCTCCGGATAGATGGCCTGCCGGGCTTTTTCCACCACCTCCCGGGAAAGGTCGGTGCCGGTGACCTCAAAGTCGAACCCCGGCTGGATCCGGGCAAATTCACTTAAGATCATGGCCATGCTGTAAGGCTCCTCACCGGTGGCGCACCCGGCGCTCCAGGCCGCAAACTTCCGCCTGCCGCCGTTCCGGGCAAACCAGGCCGGTAAAAGCGTTTCGTAAAGCAGGTCAAAATGGGCCCGCTCCCGGAAAAAATCGGTTTTATTGGTGGTCACCGCGTCGATCATCAGGGGCAGCTCATGGGCCATCCCTTCCGGTGAAAACAGGTATTCCCGGTACTGCCGGTAGCTGCTCATGTTCATGGCCCGCAGCCGCTTGAGCAGCCGCGATTGCAGCATGGTCTTCTTGGCCGGCGGCATCTTGATGCCGAACTCCGCCTGAATGAACCCGCCGATGGCGGCAAAGTCATCAGCGGTCATGGGGGGCGGCGGCTCCCATATCCGGCGTTCCCCGCTTTCACGAGAACCGGGAGACGCAGCCGTACCCCCCTGCCCCTCCCCTCCGATACTGCGGAGAGGAGGGCCGGCAGCCGGCGCCATGCGGTATCCATCACGAATGCTGACCGTTTCGGTTAACGGCATCACGCCTCCTGATCCTCCGCCTGTTGGCGTATACCGGCAATCATGGAAAGTTCCCGGTCGGAAAAAATCTCATCAATATTGAGCAGGATCACAAACCCGTCGGCCAGCTTGCCGATGCCGGCGATAAACCGGGTGTCCAGCCGGCTGCCCAGGCGGGGGGCCGCATCAATCTGTTCCGCCGGAATATCCAGCACCTCCTTGACCCCGTCCGCCAGGGCGCCCATGGTGGCGGCCTCGCCGTCAATCTCCAGTTCCACGATGATGATACAGGTTTCGGCTGTCCGCCGGCCCTCGGCCAGACCGAACTTCTTGCGCAGGTCGATCACCGGCACCACATGGCCCCGGACGTTGATCACCCCCCGCATGAAGTCGGCGGTCATGGGGACGCGGGTGATGGCGGTAAACTCCAGCACCTCGCGCACCATCTGAATGTTCAGGCCGTACAGCTCTTCATCCAGGAAAAAGGTCAGGTAGGTGTTGTTCTGCCCGGTTTTCTCATCCATCGGTCACTCCCTTGTCCACCGAGTCGGCGCAACATGCCGACTGTTCCTAAAACCGTTCAAACTCCGAATCCATTCGGTCTATTATCTCCTGCCGCCGGGGCGGTTCCTGGCCCGTAGACCCGCCAGGACGGGCCGGCCCGGAATCCGTGACCAGAGCCGGGGAATCGTTGTGTTCCAGGAGTTCCGGCTCATGAGCGTCCTGGCTCGTCTGCCGGTGGTCCGCCTGCCCCGCTTCCGCCTTCTTAAAAAAGGCCATGATGTCCTGCAGCTGCTGGGCCTGTCCGGCCAGGGCCTGGGCCGTTGAAGAGACCTCCTCGGCCAAGGAGGCGTTCTGCTGAACCACCTGGTCCAATTGAGAAATCGCCGCGTTGACCTGGGCCGCGTCGGCGGCCTGCTCTTTTGAAGCCGCGCTGATCTCCTGCACCAGCTCAGCGGTCCGGCGAATATCAGGCACCATCTTTTCCAGCATGGCGCCGGCCGCCTCGGCCACGGCCACGCTGCCGGAGGACATGCCGGCGATCTCCTTGGCCGCCTCGCCGCTGCGCTCGGCCAGTTTCCGCACTTCGGCGGCCACCACGGCAAAGCCCCGGCCCGCGTCGCCGGCCCGGGCCGCCTCAATGGCCGCGTTCAAGGCCAGCAGGTTGGTCTGCCGGGCGATTTCTTCAATAATGGAGATCTTCTCGGCGATATCCTTCATGGCCTTCACCGTATCCCGCACCTGGCGGCCTCCCTCTTCCGCGTCACGGGCCGCCTGGGCCGCTATCCGCTCGGTTTCCGAAGCGTTGTCCGCGTTCTGGCTGATGTTGGAACTCATCTGTTCCATGCTGGAGGTGATCTCCTCCAGGTGGGAGGCCTGCTCGGTGGCCCCCTGGGACAGCTCCTCTGAAGACGAACTCGTCTCCTCGCTGCCCGAGGCCACCTGCTCTGAGGCAACCTGCAACTGCGCCGCCACTTTTCCCAGGCGTTCTCTCATCCGGATCACCACATGGATGATATCCTGAAACTCATCCAAAATGGCGGTCCTTGCCGGTTCGGTGGTCAGATCCCCCGCCTGGACGGTTCTGGCGGTATATCCAACGGCGTTCAGCTTTAAAGAAATATTTTTGATGATCAGAACGGAAAGGAGAAAAGCCAGCGCAATCCCGATGGCCGAGATGATTACTATCTTTGTCACAAGCTCCATCATTTCAATGCCCGGCGTGGCGATATAAATCAGAAAATAGGACAGCAGCAGTAAAAAAGGAACAGTGGCGGCAAGAAAGAAGCAAACCGCCATTTTAAACGACGTATTCAACCTCGGCAGCGAATCAAATGCGATCCATTGCGGGAAGACCCCAACGTTTAAGTATCGCTGGACATGAATCTCCATGGTCAGAAAACATACGACCCCTCCAAGAGAGATGGCGATAAACAGCAGAATGATGATGTTGATGTTCTGTGCCGCCGTCATGTCGCAATACATGAAAAGCGGAACAAAAGCAACGGCCAGGCCGGCGGCCCAACAAAAAACCCCGTTGAAAAACTTCTTATAAGGGAGCATCAGGAAGTGCCGCAATACGGTCCTGTAATCCGCGTCATCCACCGTCCGGCCTTCTAGCAGTTTATTAAAATATCTTACCCCCGGCCCCAACAGGGTGTAGTTGAAAATCACGGTGGGAATCATTGAAAAAAGAATGCCCGCGGGTATGCTGAATATGAGAATACCCCTCTGGTCCTCGTTGAAAGCCATGTTGGACCAGAGATGAAACGCAACAATGGGCACAAGAAAAAAATAGGCAAGCCCCTCATTCAGTATCAGCGCATTGACAACAAACCGCCGGAGCTGTTCTGCTTTTTCTCCATTCATTGTACCTTCCTCCATTGTACCTTCCTCAAAATTTCCCGGGCCGTCTTTTCCGGTTGCCGCCTGAGATAGCCCGGCCCTCATCAGAATCGTTCAAACTCATGGTCAGCGTCGTCGTCATCCGCGAAATCCTTGTCTTCATCGTTCCGTCCCCTGTTGTTCCGCCTTCTGAATCAGCGGTTCCACGTCCAGGATCAGGGCGATGCAGCCGTCACCCTGGATGGTAGCGCCGGAAACCCCCTGTATATCTTTATAGGCCCGGCCCAGGTTCTTGACGACCGCCTGCTGCAGGCCGATGATCTCATCCACCACCAGCCCCACCATCCGCTTTTCCAGGGAGGCCACCACCACCTGCTCGTGTTGCGGCGGGGAGCCCTTAATGCCGAACCACTCCCGCAACCGGAGAAAGGGCACCAGCTGGTCCCGCAGGCTGATAAATCCCTCCCTGCGGCGGTGATGCTCCAGGCACTCGCTGACCACGGCCAGGGGCACGATAAAATGTTCCCGGTCGATGCGAACCTCAAGGCCGTCAATGATGGCCAGGGTCAATGGAATGGTCATGCGAACGGTGGTTCCCTGGCCCTTTATGCTGGATACCGACACCTTGCCCCGCAGGGCCGTGATGTTCTGCCGAACCACGTCCATGCCCACGCCCCGCCCCGACATGTCGCTGATTTGGCCGGCCGTGGAAAAACCGGGTTCAAAGATAAAGTTGAGCACTTCCTTTTCCGAGGGCGCGGCCCCGGATGCCAGCAGCCCCCTTTCAACGGCCTTGGCCCGGACCGCCTCCGGGTCGATGCCCCGGCCGTCATCGGCAATGGTGATGATCACGTTGCCGCCGGCATGCTCGGCTGAAAAAACAATCTTGCCATGGCGCGGCTTACCGGCCCGCTCCCGTTCTTCCGGGTTCTCGATGCCGTGATCAATGCTGTTCCGCAACAGGTGTACCAGGGGATCGTCCAGCCGCTCGATAACCGTCTTGTCCAGCTCAGTGGCCGCGCCCTCAGTGACCAGGTCCACCTCCTTGCCCTTTTGCGCGGAAAAATCCCACGCCACCCGCTTGAACTTGCCGAAGCTCGACCCGATGGGCAGCATGCGGATATCCAGGGTGGTGTCCCTCAGGTCATTGCTGAGCCGCTCGATCACCTCGGCGATCTCACTCAGGGTGGCATCCTCGTGCTGATCGGCCAGCCGGGAAAGGCGGGTCTGGGCGATCACCAGCTCCCCCACCAGGTTTACCAGCTGATCCAGCTTCCTGGCCTGGACCCGCATGCTGGATGTGGTCTTTGCCGGAGCAGCGGGCGCTGAAACACCGGCCTCGGCGGACGGCACGGCGCCGGGACCGGTGTTGACGGCTGCTGGAGCAGAATCCGTCTTCCGGTCGCCCGCCACCACCTCCCCGGAAACCATTCGCCGCAGTCCTTCAATGTCGATGGAGGCGTCTTTCAGCAGCACGGGCGCCAGTCGGTCAAAAACAGGGGCCTCCCGGCCCGGTTGCAACGCGTCAGTCAACAGGCCGATGGCAAGATCGCACTTGTCCTCCACGAAAATAAAAACATCCTGAATGGCGTTCTGCCCCTGGTCGGTGGCCAGCAGGATATCCCACCAGGTGTAGCACCGTTCCGGGTCCATGCCATCCAGCAACGGCACACTTTCCACGTGGGCCACCACACGGGCCGCACCCATTTCATGCAGCTCATCCAGGAGAAACAGCGGGTTGGTCCCGGTTGTAAAAATACCGGGCCGGGGCTTGAAGCGAATATGGTAAAGGGACCAGGCCGAAGCCTCAGGAGTGCCGTCCGTCGCCTTTGGGCTATCAGAAGCCGCGTCTTTGCCGGTCATGACGTCCGCCGTGATCTGCCGAAAGGCGACCAGCAGATCGGCAACCGTCTCGGGGCCATCCAGTCCGGGGTCATCCACCAGCATCTGAAACCGGTCCTTGGCCGCCAGGGTCAGCTCCACCAGCCGGTTGTCAACGGCAAAGGAGCCGTTCCGGACATCGTCAAAAATGGTCTCCAGTTCGTGGGCCAGTTCCGAAATCCGGTCAAAGCCGAACATGGCGCCCGACCCTTTGAGCGTATGCAGGGCGCGAAAGGCCCGGTTGATCAGTTCCATGTCCTCCGGGGCATGGACCAGTTCAAGAAGGGCGCTTTCCAGCTCCGGCAGCAGTTCTTCCCTGGCCTCTTCGATAAATGCCTGTCGAACCCTGGATTCAGTCGTCATTGGGTCACCACGCTTTTATGGCAATCGTGCCGTTTTTCTGTCCGGCGTTCGTAAAAGCCCCTTTACCCCACATCCCCGGCCTGCATTGCGTCTGATGACGCCTTGAAGAGGCAGGACCCGCAGTCGCATTTTCGACAGGCAGACGCCATGCCGCTCTTTTCCAACTGTCGCGAAAAGGCCGCCGGGGGTGGAACATCGAGTGCAAGATGTTTGTCGCGCTGCGCAAAGCTCCGGGCAGCCGAACATATAACCTGGAAAAACGAAACGTCGCACCGGCCCACGGCCGACATGTCCACCGCCACCTGGTCATCAGACTGTTCGAGCAGGTGGCAAAACAGATGGTGCAACTCTTCGGCGCGATTGACCAGGCAATCCCCGTGCAGCACGATCTTTCCCATTCTTCGGGTTCCTTTCTTCAGGCGGTGCCGGCCCCTTTGCCCCTGCTGTTTTTCACCCGGTTTTCCAGCATCAGCAGAACGGTGTCGTCATTGGCGTCAAACGTCATATACCGGGGGTAGAGCTTCAACAACCGGGCGATCTGTTCATCCGATGTGATGCCGCTTAAAACGAGAATGATATTAAGCCCCTTTAAATCACCCTGATACGCCAGGAGCTCGGAAATCGGCGAATTGCCGCCCACATGCACCACCATCACATCCACATCATAAAGCCCGTCCTTCAACCGCTGTTCCAGGGCCTTCATGTCGTACAGGTATTCCGCCATGCCCGGCATTCTCTGGCGTATCCGTTTTTCAAGACCGTTGGCCGATGATGCGTGGCTGCATAAATTCGTATAAATAATCATGTTTATATATCCTTCCCATGAATTTTACAACTGTACCACCCGGTATCAGCAAAAAATGTGCCTTCATTCCCGTTAATGTTTAATATCAAATAAAAACAATCTTTTGTTTTCAGGCAACCAGGTATCCTGTCTTATCATCGACCGTTTGCGATGAAAACAGGTGAACCGCCAAAAGGGGGTGGATAAGCATATAATAAATTATTACAAATACTTATAGTATTAAAAGGAAGGCGTTACTTTCCAGAAAAGCTGGAGGCCACTCCTGTAAAATGGGACAGGTGCTTATTGACAGCAGAGGGGTTATTTTTTCACGGTCAGATCGTGTTTACTGATCAGGCCGTAAATTCGGGACTTGCTCATGTCGGCGATCTTGACCATTTGGCCGATGTCGCCGTCGGTGGTGGCCAGAAGCCTTTCAAAATAGGTCTTTTCAACCGTTTCCAGCACCTGCTTTCTGAAATCCTGCCAGGTGAGCATCTTCTGATCCTTCAGAGCCGCAAAAAGTTCAGCGCCCGGTTCCGATGACGATGGTGCCGATGCGCCGGCCACCCCCGCCTGCCGGCGAATAACCGCGGAACGAATCTCCAGAGGCAGATGTTTATGGAACAAAGCCGGAATGGCGCGGGTCGAACAGACCACCTGGTCAAGAACATTCACCAGTTCCCGGACGTTACCGGGCCACTCATAGTCACAAAGGCACTGCAGAAATTCCGGATGCACGGTTTTGGGCTCAATGTCCATACGCCGGCATATCCTGGAGATATAATGAGAGACCAACTCGGGAATGTCCTCTTTCCGGTTGCGCAGCGGCGGCGGCACGATCTTCTGTGCCTTTACACGGTAAAGCAGATCGTTGCGAAAGGCGCCGCTTTTCGCCATTTCATCCAGATCCCGGTTGGTGGCGGAAATCAGGCGGAAATCGCTTTTCACCTCCGTGGTGCTGCCCACGGGCCGGAACTTTTTTTCCTCCAGCACCCGCAGAAATTTTTTCTGTATTTCCAGGGGCAGCTCGCCGATCTCATCTAAAAACAGGGTCCCCCGGTGGGCCAGCTTGATCAGCCCGTCCCGGTCCCGGCCCGCATCCGTAAACGCCCCTTTCACATGGCCGAAAAGGCTGCTCTCAATCAGGGTCTCGCTTAAGGCCGTGCAGTCCACCACCACGAAATTGAACTCCGCCCGCTGGCTGTTCAGATGAATGGCCCTGGCAAACAGCTCCTTGCCGGTGCCGGTTTCACCGGATAAAAGGACGCTGTGGTCTCCGTCCGCCGCCTCGGCCATCTGCTCCAGGCAGTCACTGATGACCTGGCTGGAGCCCACGATATCGTTTCGCTTGAGAATGCGACGCTTCGTGCCGATCATCTTGGCCTGGCGAAACTCCAGGGCACGGCGAATGGAAAGAATGATCTTTTTAATGTTGATCGGCTTTTCGACATAATCCCATGCCCCGTGCTCCAGGGCCAGGCCGGCGGCATCCGGGTGGCCGTAGCCGGTCATGATGAGCACCTCGGGGGCGGCTGTCACGCCGACAAAAAAGGAGAGCGCGTCCAGGCCGCTGCCGTCAGGCAGTTGAATATCCAGCAGCACCACGTCAAAGGACTTCGCGCCGATGATTTCCCGTGCTTCGGCCAGAGTATGTACGCACACCGGAAGCCACCCCTCCTGGGACACGATCTCAGACAGCAGCATGGCCACCATGGGTTCATCATCAACGATCAGTATGTGTGACATCGGTTTTCCTTATTTTATGACGACGAGGATCGCTCCGCCTCTGTCCTCTCTTCCATGGCAGCCCTGTCTTCCCTGTTCACGGCGGCCGGTATCCGCAGGACAAAAGTGATACCATTCCCCGGTTCGCTGACAATCCTGATCTGTCCCTGGTGCCGGGCCACGATGCCCTGCACCGTGGCCAGTCCCAGGCCGCTGCCCGCTTTCCACAAAAGCGGTTCGGATCTTTACCTTTTCAGTAATATCGTCGGCCACACAGAGCAGTTTGTCCAGGTTGCCGGAAGCGTCCCGCACCGTGTCAAACGTAGCCTGAACATGGCGGACCTGGCCCTGCTTGTTGATGACCCGGTAGGTAAGGGATTGAATCTTGTCAAGCCTTTTGTCAAAGGCATTGGCCATCAGGGAGACCATCCGGTCTCTGTCATCAGGATGGATAAGGGAAAGGGCGTTCTTTCCCTGAAGCGCGGCCGGCGTATAGCCCGCTTCATTGGGAGAATTAAGGTAAAGGAACCGGGCCTTCTTGTCGAAAACCGCCACCATGGAGCTGGTATTCTCCAGAAAAAGTCTGGCGAGTTCGTCTGAGAGCTGAATCGGGTTGCCCATTTCCTAAACCCGTTCGCGGGGTTTTCCGGTCCTGAGTCACCGGCGCCGCCTATGAATAAAACAAAAACAGGGAACCGGAAAACAAAACGCGCCGCAGACGGCCCGGCGCAGCCCCCCGGTAACAATTGCATTTCATGCTATATCCCAGCCGACATAAAAAATCAATAAGATCATCATGTTTTGCCAAACCCGCGCTGACCGCCAAAACCCTTTTGCGACAATACCCTTGAACAAAAATTTTTAACATTGACACGCTTCATGCGGCGCACAATAATCAGCCATATTCTCATCTTAAGGCCTTTCTTTTCCCGGCCTGACCTCACGCCACAACCGGAATCCGCCCCCGCACATCCCACTGTCACAGAACCGACCCGGTTTCCGCCCACTGTTCACTCAAAATTCGATCCCCATTCCGCCATCCCCTTGACAGGCCCAGGGCCAATATTACATTTTTGAAAAAAACCGATTATCGCTTTAAAAACGTGACAGAAAAGGAGGTGCGCTATGGATATCAAAAAGTTCATCCCCTGGAACTGGTTTAAGAAGGAAGAGGAAAGTACCGACAAAACCGTACCGGTGAGGCATGAAGGCGCACAAGGTCGAAGCCTGGTTCAGAGCAGCCCGATCCAACAGTTCCACCAGGAAATCGACCGGCTTTTTGAACGGATGCTGAGAGGACTTGATCTCTCCCCGTTCGGCCTTGACATGCCGTTCACGCCTCTGGTGGCCGACAGTCTGCTCAAGCCCAGCCTGGATTTGAGCGCCACCGACAAGGCATACACGCTTTCGGTGGAACTCCCCGGAGTAAACGAAAAAGACGTGTCTCTGGAAATCGCCAACGATACCCTGACCATCCGGGGTGAAAAAAAACAGGAGGCCGAAGAAAAAGATAAAAATTTCTACCGGGTGGAACGGGCCTACGGTGCATTCCAGCGGGTACTCTCCCTTCCGGAAGACGTGGATCAGGATGGGCTCAAGGCACGGTTTGAAAAGGGTGTATTGACCGTGACCATGCCCAGGAAGGCCGTGCCGGAATCCGGCGTGAAAAGGATCGACATTCAATCCGGCTGATGGCCGCCCTGTCGACATTCCTTTCGACTGGAAAAGACACCCGGCCCGGCCATCTGAAAAAACCAAAAATTAATGGAGGCAACTGATGAAGTTATGGGACAGAATACAGAGAGGAATGGAAGCCGGTTTTGATGCAGCCATTGCGACCGTCCACACCATCACGGAAAAGGCGGGGGAAGGTATTGAGTTGACCCGCCTGAGGCGTGAAAAAGCCCGCCTGGAGACGCAGGTGACCCGCCGTCTGGCTGAACTGGGCAATGCCGTGTATGAAAAGATATCGGCGGAACGGATGGAATCCGTGGCAAAAGAACTGGGTATCAAAGACATGCTGCTGGAAATCGCGGAAAACGAAGCCCGGATGGTGGACATCGACCGGCGCCTCGGACAGGAGCTGAAAACGGATGAACAGCCGGGCGCCACTGACGACAAGTAACCCCGTCCTGCCTGCTTCGTGCGGCGATCCATGAAGGAGGTAAAACGATGAGAACCAGAATCAAAAAAAACGTTCTTTATGTGACCGGTATATTGGTGCTGATAATGACATTCACCCCCCTGGCCTGCACCGTAAACAGCGACAACGGCACAGCCGCAGCCCCGGTGGAGAATACGGCCGCCATGGAGCAGGATCAGGTGGCGAAGAAGCGAAAACTGCTTTTTGAGGAGGCCACGGCAGCCATTCGTGAAACGCAGAACGCGCTGAAAGCGCTGGATGAAAAACAGAACGCGGATGCACTGGCCGCCCTTGAGCGGGCCTCCGGCAAACTGACCATTATGCTTGGCCGTGATCCGGAACTTGCCCTGGCCCCTTCCCATGTCCATACCGTCACCTATGACATTCTTGCGGATGTGGATGAGGTCAAAAAACTGCGCAGAAAAATCGAAAAGGCACTGGATGCCGGGCGTGTGCAGCAGGCACGCCACATGATACGTCACCTGGCCAGTGAAACCGTTATCAGCGTTACCAACATCCCTCTGGCCACCTATCCGGAGGCTATCAAAGAGGCGGCCAGACTGATCGACAATAACAAGACGGAAGAGGCGAAACAGGTGCTCCAGGCCGCCCTGAACACCCTGGTGATCACCGATACCATCATCCCTCTGCCCGTCACAATGGCGGAGGCACTGCTGAAAGAAGCGGAAACCCTGACGGAAAAGAAGGATCGCAGCGAAGATGAAAACAACCGCCTTGCCGAACTCCTTAAGGAGACCCGCACAAAACTGGAATTTGCTCAGGCCCTGGGATACGGCGACAAGGATGACTTTGAAAATCTTTACGAGCAGATTGAAGTGATAGAGGAAAAAACGGCCGGGGGAAAGTCCGGTGCCGGTTTCTTCGACACCATCAAAGGCTATCTGAAGGATGTGGTAGCATCCAGCCAGCCCGAGTCCCTTCCCGAGGCGAGTGAATAGCCATAACCTGCTGATAAACGGGCGTCGGTATTGCCGACGCCCGTTTTTATCCATCCGGCATGCCTGTTGGAGGCAGCAGTAACTTTTCAAGAAACCGCCGGGTCAGGTCCATGGACACAATGTGTTCGTACACCCGGCCGGTCCGGGTCACGCCCCTGATCTTTGCGTCATGAAAAAAACCGGCCAGCAGCAGCACGCCTTTTTCAATGCGGGTTTCGCAGGCCGCCATGCGCTCGTCTGTCACCGGTGCCGGCTTTGGCAGGGGAAGGTGGTTTTTCTCTAGGGCCTTGATGAAATTGACGATGCGGGAGAGCCGCAGCAGGGTGACAGCATCGGTGCGGCTGGTGGCGTGGGAAAGGGGCAGGGCAGAAGAGCGCATCAGGCACAGATGGGCCGGCAGAAGGCCCTGTTCGGCGGCATGCTCAAAGTCCCGGCTGCCCGGGGCCGGGTAGAACACGGAAAGCCCGGCCAGGGTGGGCAGGCCCAGCAGGTGGACAAGGTCGTTTATTGTGGTCTCCGGCGCCTGGTCCGGGGCCCCGGCAATAATATAGCTCACCGCCTCCAGCCCGTGCTTTTCGCACCAAGACACGGCCCGGTCATGAGCGTCACAAAGAACGGAGTGCTTTAAGTAGCTGCCCAGAATTTTCCAGGCGCACTTTGACAACCCGGCCAGCAGCTAAATTTATCTTGGCTTTGGGAGAGCAGTATAAATCCGGTTGGGAAAGCACAGAAAGTCTACATCGTCCCTTGTCCTTGCTATGCCTACTCCAAAACTCCCGTAATGTACTCAATAAAAATGTCGATTTCCACTGGGATACGAGATTTTTCCTTTATGCGGTCTGCCAAGAGCCCTTTAACATCAACTTGTATATTCCGAGCAACGTGAAAGAACCTTTCCAGCAGAGCCTTACCATCAATTCTGCGCAATAGAGCATTTAGCCTTTCTTCAACTGGAGCACCAGGCGAATCAAAAGCTTCGACCCGTGGAAGATGGTCCTTATAATCAGCCAGACCACTGTCTGGCAGTCTTGGAATTTGAGTTTGCCTGATGTCTTTAGTCACTGCTTCAGCAGTGGTAAACCGATTAGTATATCCGTCACCAACTTTTTTTATGCGGTGCTTATGCAATACGGCATTAATCGTGGCGTGCGGTACTAAAATTAGACAATGATCCAGCAGTTCTTTGAAAACGGCAGGCATTGCTCGCTCTGGTTCTTTCTTCAAAGCTGCTTGGATATGCTCTAATGCTTCGCAGTCTATAAGATAACTTTCCATTTCCCATCGAAGAAGGACTTTGATGGACCTTCCGAAAGGTTTAGCTTTCTCGAATGCCTCATCGTCAGTTTCATGGACGAGATCCCATAATTCCTTGCTCATGACAGTATCACGGTCAACGATTCCCCATGCTGAGTTCCCCGCCTGCCTTTCCATTCGAACAGCGTTGAGTACGGCGTCACAACCATCGGTAGCACACTTTGTTGCAGCGGATTTAAATTCAAGCTTGGAAAGTCGATTCTTAAACCAGCTTTCACCATATACATAACAATCCTCATCTGACTCCACATAGACAACAGGAACCCCGCCATAACGATTGGCCAACTTATCCGGCTCCATCTTTCCGTCAGTTTGAGATTTAAGTACACCCATGGTTAAATATCTTCCCTTTCTGATTCCTCTTTATACGCACCTTCTTTAATTTTTTTTGCGCGTTCTTCTTCATCGGCTGTTTCAATGATGTATGCACCTTTTCTCAGATTTTCCTCGGGAATATTAAGGCCAAATGCTTTCATAATGCGCTCGGAGTGGGAGGCCATCACAATAGAAACGCCTGGGAAATGCGATTTCGCCAGATTTGTCAAGGAGTAGAGAGTTTCATATTGCCAATTGCGATGTAAGTGTACTTCCGGCTCATCCACCAGAAGAATTGTATTACGGGTCATATGCGATCCCAAACGCAAGAATAGTTGGACAAGGCTTTTCTCCCCACTGGAAAGCCGGTCGAGACGATGCTTTGCTCCTTCAACTTCGATAATAGCTTCGGGAGGCTCTTTACGAATTCCGGCTAATTTTTTACCGGCAAAAAGTTGTTTGTCATTGACCTTAAACACCCTGTCGTTGATTGCGTCGACAGCCGCTTCAAAACGACCGTCATCCAGCCATTTAAGCCATACCAGCAAATTGTCGAGAGAATCCCGCCAGTCCCGGCCCTCCACATCAAAAATATGAACCGGTTGGTAATTCCAGTCCTGCGGCGCGATGATGGCCCTGTCTTCCGATGGCAAAGGAATAATATTACGATATGCTGAAAAATAAATAAGTGTCGGAAATGTCAGGTCGTCGCTTTCGAAACCGAACAAACGGGCTCCAATGTTCGTTTGGATAAGGGCATTGAAATCCATGACCCAGTCAACATTGCGCCCAACCATGCTGTACCTACCGGGGAGATCGCGCACAAATCCGAACCGATGCCAACTGCTGGCACCATATTCCTTGAGATCAGATTCTCCCCATGGCTTGAGGGACACCTCTTCGCCCATGAAACCGGCAACCAACGATAAAATCACGGTTTCCTTACTGCCACTCCGGTTAAGCGTGACACGTACATCCCATTGTGCCCGCCCCTGTTCTCTGTCGAATGATTCTAAACCAAGTTTCGAACATTCTCTTTTTCCCAGCATACCCATCATGGAAGCAAGCAATTCCATGATGGTTGTTTTTCCGCGGCCATTTTTAGAAATCATCAAGTAAAGGTTGCATGGCTCATGATTTGCATCCGTGAAATCAAATTCTTCCATTCGTGTTTGAAAAGGGCCGACGCGATCTATTGTAAGGAACAGGGATGCAAATTCTTCCACAAGGATGTTGTCTATCATTTTAAGCCCTCCTTCCCAATGCGCCTTATAAGCCCTGAGATATCAGATTGTTGAATATTAAGCCCATGTACCCGGACTGGCTTCTCGCCCAACCATTTCACCAACATATCCCCCTTGCCGAGGAGCTTTTCCGCGCCGGGTTCATCAAGAATAATACGGGAATCCGCTGCCTTTTGGACCGTCAAGGCAATTCGAGATGGTATGTTAGAGCGCAATAAGCCACTGAAGGTTGCGGCATCGGGGCGTTGTGTGGCAAGAACGAGGTGCATGCCGGCTGCGCGTGATTTTTGAGCAAGCCGCACCAAAAAATCTTCCACATCAGGAACCTGTGCCAATAAATCAGCAAGTTCCTCGACCACAATGACAATGCGGGGCGGGGCCGTGTCCCCAAGGTCTCGCCACTCTCTTGCGTTGCGCGAAGCGAGGAGTTTTTCACGCGATTCCATTTCACGCACGAGATTTTTAAGATAGCGGCCAGCCTCTACCCCATCGGTAATAATAGGAGCGAGCAAATGAGGTACATTATGGTAAGCTGCGAGTTCAACCTGCTTTGGATCTATTAATAATAATTTAAGGCTATTTAACGATTGATTGGCCAACAGAGATAGCAACAACGCATGGAGACATATACTTTTACCACTGCCGGTTGTGCCCGCCACCAGCACATGGGGGGCTTCAACCAAATCGCGGACCACTGGTGACCCGGCAATATCCACGCCCAATAAAATTGGTAATCCTACCTCCGGTGCGTCCCAACTCCCCAGTAGATCATAGCCGACCGGTTTCCATTTTTGAATAGGTCGCGGCACATCCAACCAGACTGTTTTGGGTTCTCCGGCTGGGGCCAGAAATATACCAGCACCTTTGATCCCCAGAGTAAATGCCAAGTCTTCAAGCTTACGCTCCAAGCGGCTGAAGTCCTCGGCTTCAGTCAAACGAACGGTATGGCGGGTGATTCTGGGTCCGTCGTGACTATCCAGCACTTCCGCAGTCAGGCCAAATTCCTCCAGTGCTTGCAGAAGCTGTTCTACATCATGCTCTTGTCCGGTTGCGAAATCCTGACCAGATGGGATGGCAAAAAACTCTTGAAGCAGAAATTCATGAAAATCATGAGATTCCCGCCATGAGGTCTGTATTTCCCTTAATCCCCGCCGGATATGTCGCTGCAACAGTCGGATATAAAGTTCTTCATTTTCATTCCCGAATAAGTCCTGATGATGGTAAACAGAAAGCAGTGCGCAGAATGCATCTACAAAGCTATCGGTTTCTTTCTGGCTGCGCCCGGTCAACACGTCAAGGGGGTACTCTCCATGTCCTTCTTTCCTACCATCTAGGTTATCGAAAATGTCTGCTGGTTCTTCCGGCTGTTTGAGTGAAAGCGCCAGCGCCACACGCAACACCGTCCATTTAGGACCTTTGGCAAGAAACCCCTTACTCTGAACCAGTGCTATCGTGTCCTCGTCGGTATGGGAGGTATAAATCTTAGCCATCAGTAATACCCTCCCGCTTCAATTTGAGTGCGATCGCCTTCGTAATTGCTCAAGCGGTATTCTTTATAGACATGGGGCTTAAGTAGAGAATATTTTTCTATATCCAGCTCAGAATCCGTAGGCAGTATGATTACTTGAGGACCGGCCTTAGGGTAATAACGGGTTATAAGATTTTCCTGATGCTTGCGATCAATTCTGGCAAGCGGAGTATCTACTACCACAGGGGCTTCTTTGCCTGACACGTCTTTTAAACCCCAAAGAAGGGACTGTGCGACCAGTTGTTTCATGCCCGCTGAAAGGTTCCCCATTCCTACAGGCTCACCCTGGGCATCGAAATAATGGAGTGAAAAATCCTCGTTGACCTTGATATTACGTATCAGCTTATGGGATGTCATGAGTTCAAGAAATCGTTTGTTAATGGCCGTTTCAATTTCCTCCCGACGTCTCATTTTTAAAAGATTGCGATATGTGGCGAGCGTATTTTTCAGTTTCTGTCCCAACCCAAGCTTATCCCGAGCAGCATTAGCGCTGACAAGTTTATTCTCTTCCTGCCGACATTCGGTTCGCTTTTGCCCCAACGAGCGATTTAAATTTCGTTGTTGATCGTCTATTTCACCAATCTTGTGCTGTAATTCTGCAAGCCTGCTCTTGAGCTCCTCACGTTCGGACAATCGCTGCTGGAAAGCCTCCTGTTCCTGCGGAGCAAGATTGGATATATCGTTTCGCTTGCGATCAATGTCCGCCAGTTCATCCTTCAGGTTGCGAATATCCGAGATGTCTTGCGCCCATTGGGTCCGTTGGTGGTCATTGTTGGCAAAATCGTCGGTGATTCGCAATAACGACTCTGCCCTTGATGGAGACAGATTAGAAAATAGACCTGATGTAATATCAGTCTCATCAGGTCGATAACTATCTAAAATGCGATAAAGTTTACGACGTAAGAAGTCTTCTTGATCCTCAGTCAAAGGAGGCATTGGTAGCGGCGGATCGCCGAACAATCTATCTGGTAAAGCAAAAAAAATACGTTCAACTTCATCCTTGAGGCGGCGGTTGGGGTGCGAGGTGATTTTATCCAGTTCCCGAAATGCCTTAAGCATCAATAACGGATGCAAAATCAATGGCGCTTGACGAGTGAAACCCTCAAAAAAAGTACGCGCACGCTCTTCAAGCCTCGAAGAAATCTCTCCCCGCTTGACGGCCAGACGGCCTTCCTCGGCTTGCAGGGCGAATTGACGACGGGCCTGCAATGCGGTATCAGCCAAGCGAATTGCATGCTCTATTTCTTCAATTTCATCATTCACGGTTTGTCGATCCATGCCCAGCTTGGCGAGTCTTTCTTCTGTGGCCTGAATATCTGAGAGTAGGGCATTAAGCGTGTGTTGGTCCGCGTCTTTAGAGGCACGCCGCCATTGGCTCAGATTTCGTCCCAAGTACTCATCAAGCACATCGATGTCGGCCAAATCTAATATTTGTTCGATCTGATGCCCTTGCTTCAAACGGTTAGCTTCGGCAATCTGCTGCACCTTTTCACCGTCATAGATGAAAAACGGCATGATAGCATCAGGAAGCCGTGACTGTATGAATGCCCTTGCTTCCCCTTCAATATCTCCGTTGTAATCTTCTATTGGCTCGGGGTCGCCAAAATCCGCCAAAACCCGTAACACTTCATGAAGTTTATTGTTTTCCAGCGACCAATTCCGTTCCACCGTAACTTTGCCAGAAGCTTCCCGCCATGTCACAGAGACGCCGAACTCCTTTTCACCGGCAGCCCGGGCGTGACGATTGAAGGCTCCGGTCCATTCGTCACCCATGCCGAGAAGATAAGCCTCCCGATTTAGCTTTCGCCCGACATGGGCACTCTCCCGAATCTCGTCTGAAACACCACTTAACAACAGTTTCAGACTGTTGAGAAAGCTGGTTTTGCCATAACCGTTACGGCCCCAGATAATCACAACATTACGTTGTTCATCCTCAGTTGGCGCCAAATCAAATTCGCAGAGGCCGCAATATGAAAACAGATTATAAATTCGAAAATGTTCGAGAATCATGTTTTGATCGCCTGTTCAACTTGTCGGGCAGCTTTTTCCACTAAATTACCAACCGATTTTTCAAACGCACTTTTAGCACCCCATTTATCCAAAGAGGGATAATCGCGTCGACGTATGTCAAGCAGTTTGCGTAACAAGTCAGGATCAATGTCATTTTCGAGAGCAGCTTGCTCTACAAGTTCGTCTTCAGGCAAGATAGAATTCGGTTTTACCTCAATCATGGAAAAATTCCTCCCATACCGTAAGGCAATTTCTATTGCCAGTCTATTTTGAAAATCAAACTCTTTTGCCCATTCCATCTGAATATAAATCAGTTCTGACTCATTGACGAGAGATAATCCTGTTTGTTTCTCTATGGAGAGTAAGCGTTCAAGAATTTCTTGCCGGGCATCAGGTAAAAAGGGACCAGGGCCAGCGGTTCCATTTCGTTTTATTCCACTGCGATATCCAGGCTTGTCACGTAGCTCAATCAGCCAGTTGCGAAAGTCAACCAGAGGTTGTAAATACTCTTCACCTGAGTTAATAAACCCTTGCAACGATTTGTCTTTTTTTACAACCGTACAAGTCCAACACCCGAAACGACTGTTACCACAAGGCGGCATATTCAAGTCGACAACAAACGGACATTCATCCCCGCCCGCCTGTTTATAAAGTGAAAACATATAACTATGATCGATTCCCCATGGACAATCGCTGTTTGCCAAATATTCCCAGACATTGTCTGTGGTCCAGCTTGCTATCGGAGTTGCAACCAAGGCATTTGGAATTTCATGGTGGGGATTAAGACCGCGGCTATTCCCTTCCCTGGCCTGCATGGCTCGACCTCGTTGTGCGCTTTCCGATATACGAGTACCGAGAAGAAGGATAACGCTTCCACATGTCTTCGTTAAGTCGTCAATTTCCCGCCGTGACGGTTTGATTTTCATGTTACTGGTACACCAACGAAACCATATAGATGGCGGAGGGTAGCCTTTGCCAATCAGCTTGCCCCAAAAGCTTTCTTCGGGAAGGGGTTGGACTAAACGGATGGAAAGAGGTAAGTTAAGGGCCTTTGCTGACTCATCTATTTTCTTTAAAGATAATGTAACATAATCTGAGACATTGGGCACTTCTAGTCGCGTATCCGATGTCATGATAAAAACTGGCTTATTTGCTTGGTTGCCAAGGGTGCGAAGCATATTAAAAGTTAGTTGCAATACCGCAGTGGAATCCTTTCCACCAGAATATGCTACAACCCATGGACGATTATCCGCCAGATACAGTTTTGCTAAACCAGCCAAGGCTTCCGCAGCAAAGGAAAGTTTATCCCTACGATTTATATTAGTATTACTGGCAAGACCTATTTCCGGCATTCGCAATTATCCTGATATGTTTGACTTGAGAGGAACAGCCTATGTAATAATATTGTCACAGCTAACGCCATAACACTTAATTTTGACGAGGTCGTGAAAAATTAAAAAATGCTGATTCTATAAATTTATATTTAACGATTTCAATAATTTGCAAGGCTAACTTTTGATAATTTCAACTTTTCACGACTTCATCAATTTTTTATCATAACAAGATATATCACATCAATCAACTTATATGTCAAATTCAAGCTACCACTTTAACTTACAGGAATAATAAGGCCTTATTCCTTAACCTGTCGGGCTTAATATCACTCAAAATCAATTCAGCCGCCCCAACACTAAATGAAAACAGCCCCGTGTAAAAATAGTCAATCTGAATGCATCAAATCATTTTTCCGGTCAGTTGGGGTTTGTACATGCTGCACGGGTTGTTGCGCGACACGGCCAACCAGCTCAAGCCCCCCTTTGGTCTGGGCCGTTTGCCCCTTCCCGCATGGGGCATGCCGGTCTTTATGGCCGTGCTGATCATCGGAGAGACAGGCGGATTTCTGATTCTTTTCTACGGTGTTCTTAAAGTCGTCCTGTTTTCCGGGTGACTTTCTGCCTGGCCGGATAACACGGCCGGAACCCCTTCCCCGATTTTTTCAAGAAACCGCCGGGTCAGGTCCATGGACACAATGTGTTCGTACACCCGGCCGGTCCGGGTCACGCCCCTGATCTTTGCGTCATGAAAAAAACCGGCCAGCAGCAGCACGCCTTTTTCAATGCGGGTTTCGCAGGCCGCCATGCGCTCGTCTGTCACCGGTGCCGGCTTTGGCAGGGGAAGGTGGTTTTTCTCTAGGGCCTTGATGAAATTGACGATGCGGGAGAGCCGCAGCAGGGTGACAGCATCGGTGCGGCTGGTGGCGTGGGAAAGGGGCAGGGCAGAAGAGCGCATCAGGCACAGATGGGCCGGCAGAAGGCCCTGTTCGGCGGCATGCTCAAAGTCCCGGCTGCCCGGGGCCGGGTAGAACACGGAAAGCCCGGCCAGGGTGGGCAGGCCCAGCAGGTGGACAAGGTCGTTTATTGTGGTCTCCGGCGCCTGGTCCGGGGCCCCGGCAATAATATAGCTCACCGCCTCCAGCCCGTGCTTTTCGCACCAGGACACGGCCCGGTCATGGGCACGGCCCACGTCGGGCCGGTTGAACCGCCGCTGCTGGTCTGAAGAAAAAGAGCCCACCGACAGGTTCAGGGTCTTAAAGCCCGCGGCCTTCATGGCCGCGACCATAGCCTCGTCCAGGGAGGGCGGGAAAAGCCCGTTCATGGCCCGAAGTTCCACTTCCCGGTCCCGGGCCAGGGGGCCGACAACATTCAGCAGTTCCATAAACCAGGCCCGGTCCATGGTCAGGTTTTCATCCTCAAAATCAATAAACCCCGCGTTGTAATGAGTGACCGCCTGTTCGATCTCGGCGGCCACAGATGGAATGCCGCGCTTCCTGAAGGGCACCGTCTGGTTGCCCACGGCGCAGTAGCTGCACGCCAATGGACAGCCCCGGCTGGCCGTGACCACGGCGCTGCCCCGTTTGCGGCGGGTATAAAACGCCTGGTCCACCAGGTGAACGGCGGGCAGGGGCATGGCATTCAGGTTTTCCACCACTGCCGGCGGACTGATGTGCAGCGTGGCATCGGGCTTTCGGAACACGATTCCGGGAATGGCGGCCAGAAAGTCCGGACAGTCAGTGCCGTGCTCGCGCAGCACCCCGGCCAGCAGGGGCATGGCGGTTTCAGCCTCGCCCCGGATCACAAAATCAATCGCCGGGCAGGCCATGACATGGCCGGGCATGGCCGTGGCATGGTGGCCCCCTGCCACGATAAAGCTTTGCGAACAGGCTTTTCTGACCGCTTCGGCCGTATCCAGGGCCATGTCGCTGTAAGGGGTAAAAAGAGAGGAGATGCCGATCAGAAAGGCCCCGGACCGGGCCGCCGCCGCTGCCACGGCATCCATGTCCAGGCCGAAATGTTTATACCCGTGAAACAGGCCGAAGGGAGAAATGTCCGGCTCGCTGTAAAATTCGGAAAGGTAGTCCATCTCCGAAGGCAGTGAAACGGTGCGGCTGGCGGAGGCGGCCAGAGCGTCAAGAATTCGGACCGAAAATCCGTCCTTTTCCAGGGCCGCGCCAATACAGGCCAGGCCGTAGGGGATGGTGCGCTTGGCGGTCAGGTAGAAATCCTGAACCGGCGGCTGAATCAGCAGGACGTCCGGCATGGTAACTATTGACCCGCTGCCGGTTCGCCGAAAGAGATGCCGATATCCCGGGCGGTCTGAAGGGTGTCGCTCTCCAGGGGGACCGTTCGAATGGAACCCACGACCTCTTCCAGAAGAACCGCGTCGATGTTGGGCGGGTTAAGGGCCACCATGCGGCCGAACTGTTTTGCCTCCACCAGACGGACGGCAGCCGCGCCGAACCGCAGGGCCAGCAGCCGGTCAAAGGTGGTGGGGGAGCCGCCCCGCTGAAGATGGCCCAGCACCAGGGACCGGGTGTCCTTGCCGGTTTTTTTGCTGATGGCCTCGGCCACCACGTTGCCGATGCCGCCCAGAAGCACCTCCTGGCGGCCTTTCTCGCCGTCGCCCCGGTGCACGATGTCCCCGCCAACGGGTTTGGCCCCTTCGGCCGCCACCACGATGGCATACCGGGTGCCCTGAAGCTCATCCTTCATGATCTGTTCGCACACCACGTCGATATCAAACGGAATCTCCGGGATCAAAATGGCCCGGGCCCCGCCGGAGACACCGCTGTTTAAGGCAATCCATCCGGCATGGCGGCCCATGACCTCCACCACCAAGACCCGGTCGTGGGACTTGGCCGTGGAGTGAAGCCGGTCAATGGCCTCTGTGGCGATACTCACCGCCGTGTCAAAACCAAAGGTGGCCACCGTGCCGACCATGTCGTTGTCAATGGTCTTGGGCACGCCGATCACGGGAATGCCTTTTTTGAAAAAATCATGGGCGATCTTCAGGCTGCCGTCCCCGCCCACGGCGATGAGGCAGTCAAACCCCAGCCGCTGAAAATTGCGCACCACCCGGTCGGACACGTCGCGAATTTCCACCTCACCGGCCCCGTTTTCAATGGGCATCTCAAAGGGGTTGCCCTTGTTGGTGGTGCCCAGGATGGTGCCGCCCACGCTGGAGATGTTTCTCACCTTGTCCGGCGTCAGTTGAATGATATCATCGGTGTCCAGCAGGCCGTGGTAGCCCTGGCGAATCCCATACACCTCCCAGTTGCGGTACCATGCCGACATCACCACCGCCTCAATCACCGCGTTCAGTCCCGGCGCATCCCCGCCGCCGGTGTTGATGGCAATGCGCATTCTGTTTCCCATGGCGTTTCCTTTCCCTGCCCGAAAAGTTGGCAACACATCAAAATGGCTGTTTTTCCAAAAATATCAGAAAACCCTGAACAGTCAAAAGATTTTAAATCTCCTTTTAAAACCGGCGCCCGGTCTGTATACTGACAGGCAAAAAGCCTTGACCAACAGGAAACCGGCCGACGCTTGAAATCGACATTAAAAAAATACAGATGGATCGCGGCATGCCTGCTGCTGCCGGTGATGGTTGCAGCCGCCGGCGGCGGCGTGGCAGAGACACCTGCCGGCAGTTCCGGTACAACCAACGCTGCTGCCTGGCTGGTGTTCTATGTACTGACGGCCCTGGGTTTTTCCTTTCTCTGCTCCGTGGCCGAGGCGGTGCTGCTGAGCATCACCCCTTCCTACATAGAGGGGCTCAAAGACAAACAGCCTGTCCTGGCGGCCCGGTTAAAACGCCTGAAACTGGACAACGTTGACCGGTCCCTTTCAGCCATCCTGACCCTCAACACCATTGCCCATACAGCGGGCGCCATCGGCGCCGGCGCCCAGGCGACCATTCTGTTCGGCAGCACCTGGTTCGGCCTCTTTTCAGCCGCCATGACCCTGGCGATCCTTTTTCTCTCCGAGATTGTGCCCAAAACCATCGGCGCCGTTTACTGGACAAAACTGACAGGCCCCGCCGCGCTGTTTGTGAATACCCTTATTATTATCCTGTACCCCATCGTATGGATCTCGGAAAAAATGACAAAATTCATCGCTCATGGAAAAGCCCTGCCGGTTTTCAACAAGGACGAACTGATCGCCATGGCCCGGGCCGGGGCCGCGGCCGGCCAGATTCGCGGCAAGGAGTCCAAAATCATTCAGAACCTGTTCCGGTTCGAATCCCTGAAGGTCACCGATATCATGACCCCCCGTTCCGTGATCTCGGCCCTTTCCGAAACCATGACGATCAATGACGCATTGCAGCGGATTACCCGAACACCCTTCTCCCGCCTGCCCCTCTACAGGAACCACATTAACGACATCACCGGTTTTGTGCTTAAGGACGACGTGCTGATCTTTGCCGCTCAAAAACGGGGCAGTGAGCGGCTCAAGGCCCTGAAACGTAAAATCGTGGTTGTTCCGGAGTCTTTGTCCCTGACCGCTTTGCTGGAGCGCCTGCTCAAGGAGCGGCAGCACATCGCCATTGTTGTCAATGAACACGGCGGCACGGACGGCCTGGTGACCCTGGAGGACCTGATCGAGACCCTCATGGGCATGGAGATCGTGGATGAAACCGACGACGTGGTGGACATGCGGGCACTGGCCCGCAGCCGCTGGGTAAAACGCGCCAGGGCCATGGGGCTTGACGCCGACTTGAAGGACCAGGCTCGCCCCTGACTGTTTCGGCCTAACCGCCCCGGTCTTCCCGCCTTAAAAAACAAACCTTTGCGGATTTTGTTGCACTGTCTGCAAAAAGCGCTACAATAGCTCTCCGCCACTCCCGCATGAGTCGGTTTTATTCATCATGCATTTCTGCTGCCGGAGGCATATGAACCACTTTGTCGCAACCATCCTGCTGCTCTGCTGCAGCAACGTGTTCATGACATTCGCGTGGTATGGACACCTGAAAAACCTTTCCCACAAACCATGGATCATCGCGGCCATGATCTCCTGGGGCATCGCCCTGTTCGAGTACATGCTCCAGGTGCCGGCCAATCGCATCGGCCATGCCTCCATGTCCGTGGGCCAGCTCAAAATCCTCCAGGAGGTGATCACCCTGACGGTGTTTGTGCCCTTTTCCCTGTTTTATTTAAAGGAAAAACTCTCCATGGATTACCTGTGGGCCGGACTCTGCCTGATGGGGGCCGTGTTCTTTCTTTTCAGGGGAAAGATCATGGGAACTTAGTCCGCTTTTATTTTTGCACCGCAAAGGCGCAAAGAGCGCAAAGGGTTATATCTCTCTGCGCAGAAAAAAACATTGTCTGCTTTACGCAAAGCGTCTTCATTTTTCTTTGCGTCCTCTGCGTCTCTGCGGTAAATTTTATTTTTCGGGCTGCCTGCATATGGCTCCGGTCACGGGGATTTGGATTTCGACCTCGGTTTCGGTCCCGATAGATTTCGATCCCGATTTGGATAAGAGGTTCCCATGCAACTGTTTGTTAAAGTCATCATCAGCCTGGCCGTTATTCTGATCGCAACGGCCGTGGGCAGGAGAATGCCCTCCCTGGCCGGCCTGATCGGCGTGATGCCCCTTACCGGGGCACTGGTCCTGGTGTGGGTTTATCTGGAAAACCGGGGCGACCCGGCTGTCATGCAGCCCTTTACCCGGGGCGCGATCTTCGGCATGATCCCAACGGTGCTTTTTTTCCTCACCGCCCTGGTCTGCTTCAAACACCAGATCTCCCTGCCGGCCACCCTGGCCGCCGGATTTGGTGTCTGGCTGGCCGCGGCCCTGGTCCACCAGTGGATGCTCTCGTAAAACCCTTGCTTTTCTCCCGGCCTCTGATTATTACTGAAAGCAGGACACAAGCCGGGAGAGACGCGCCATGAGCAGCATTTTAATCGCCCTGGGACTGACCCTGTTTGCCGGCATGGCCACCGGCATCGGCAGCGCCATTGCCTTTTTTGCAAAAAAGCAGAACTACCGGTTTCTCTCCGTTGCCACCGGTTTTTCCGCCGGGGTGATGCTCTATGTCTCCTTTGTGGAGATTCTGGCCAAGGGCGCAACGGCCCTGACCCGGGCTTACGGAGAGGTTTCAGGGGCATGGATCAACGCGGCCGCCTTTTTCGGCGGCATTCTGCTGATCGGCGTCATCGACAACCTGATTCCTTCGGCGGAAAATCCCCACGAGGTGCCGTCGGAAACGCAAATGGCCGACTTTCGGGACGCCTGCACCCTGTCCGATACCGGCGCGTCGGCCTGCGACGACATCGGCCGCAAGGCAAAACTGCTGCGCATGGGGCTGTTTACCGCCCTGGCCATCGGCATTCACAACTTTCCCGAGGGGCTGGCCACCTTTCTGGCGGCCCTTTCCGACCCGGCCCTGGGCGTGGCCATTGCCGTGGCCATTGCCCTGCACAACATTCCCGAAGGCATCAGCGTGTCCGTTCCGATCTTTTACGCCACGGGCAATAAAACCAAGGCCTTTGCCTGGTCTCTGGCCAGCGGCATGGCCGAGCCCGTGGGCGCCCTGCTCGGCTACCTGGGCCTGCTCTTTTTTTTCGGCAACCCGGCGGGCGGAATGCCGCTCCAGATAATGGGCATTCTTTTTGCCGGGGTGGCCGGCATCATGGTTTACATCAGCGTGGATGAGCTGCTGCCCACCAGCCGGGCCTATGGCCGGGGCCACGACTCCATCCTCGGAATGGTGGCCGGCATGGCGGTGATGGCCGCCAGCCTGCTGATGATGAAATAGCAAAACCGTAAAATTTCAAACTGTGGAATTTGGCATACCCATGGACATACCTTTTTTAAATGACGTGGAAATCATCTTCGGCCTGTCGGTGGTGGTCCTGCTGGTCTGCCACAAACTGCGGGTGCCCACGGTGGTGGGCTTTCTGGTGACCGGCGTGGTGGTGGGGCCCCATGCCCTGGGGCTGGTCAAGGCGGTCCGCCAGGTGGAAATGATCGCCGAAGTAGGCGTGGTGCTGCTGCTCTTTACCATCGGCCTGGAGTTCTCCCTGGAACGGCTGTTGCGGATCAAGCGGGCCGTGCTGGGCGGCGGCTCCCTGCAGGTGGCCGTCACCTCCGCGGTAACGGCGATTGTCGCCATGCAGTTCGGGCTTACCGCCGGCCAGGCGATATTCGCCGGTTTCCTGGTGGCCTTAAGCAGCACGGCCATCGTGCTCAGGCTGCTTCAGCAGCGGGCCCAGATCGACAGCCCCCACGGCATCATGTCCCTGGGTATTCTCATTTTCCAGGACATCATCATCGTTCCCATGATCCTGCTGGTGCCCATTCTGGCCGGCACATCGGGCAACCTCACCACATCCCTGCTGGTGCTGCTGGCCAAGGGCGGCGTCATTATTGTGCTGGTAATCGTCAGCGCCCGGTGGATCGTTCCCCAGCTGCTTTACCTCATCGCCCGCACCCGCAACACCGAGGTGTTTCTGCTCTCCGTGATCGTCATCTGCCTGGGCATTGCCTGGCTCACGGCCGAGGCCGGGCTCTCCCTGGCCCTGGGGGCTTTTCTGGCCGGGCTGATCATCTCCGAATCCGAATACAGCCACCAGGCCCTGGGAAACCTGCTGCCCTTTCGGGACGTGTTTACCACCTTCTTTTTTGTTTCCATCGGCATGCTGCTGGACCTGGGATTTCTGATAGAGCAGCCCGGCCGGGTGCTTCTGATCACCCTGGCGGTGCTGGTCGCAAAGGCCCTGATCGCCGGGGGCGTGACCGTGGTCCTGGGGTTTCCGTTTCGTACCGGCATCCTGGCCGGCCTGGCCCTGGGCCAGATCGGGGAATTTTCCTTTATTCTTTCCCGGTCCGGCGTCGAATACGGCCTGATGAACGAGGCTGCCTACCAGCTCTTTCTGGCCGTGTCCGTGCTTTCCATGGCGGCCACTCCCTTTATCATCATGGCGGCCCCCCGGCTGGCCGACAGGGTCCTTCGGCTGCCCCTTCCCGGCCGCCTGGTCACCGGTTTTGCCCCCCTGGGTCATACCGACGCGCCGGTACAGCAGAAGGACCACCTGGTGATCATCGGATTCGGCATCAACGGCCGCAACCTGGCCAAGGCGGCCCGAACAGCCGGCATTCCCTATATTATCATTGAAACCAACCCGGAAACGGTACGCACGGCCAAGGCCGACGGCGAGCCCATCTTCTACGGCGACGCCACCCACCGGGCCGTGCTGGAACATGCCGGCATTCACCAGGCCCGCATTGCCGTGGTGGCCATCAACGACCCCACCGCCACCCGGCGCATCACTGATGCCATACGGCGGCTCAACACCGGCATCTGCCTGATTGTCCGGTCCCGCTATATCCAGGAGATGAAGCACCTTTACGAACTGGGGGCCGACGAGGTGATTCCCGAAGAGTTTGAGACCTCGGTGGAGATATTCACCCGGGTGCTGACCAAGTACCTGGTGCCCAGGGAGGATATTGAGCGGCTGGTGGCGGCTGTCCGGGCCGACGGGTATGAAATGTTCCGCCAGATCTCCAAGACATCGATCTCGGTGTCGGATCTTCGGCTCAACCTGCACGACGTAAAAATCCAGTCCTTCCGACTCAAGGCCGACTCGCCGCTGGTGGGCATGACCATCGGCCGGGCCGACCTGCGCCGCTGTTTTGCCGTCTCTATCGTTGCCATCTCAAGAAACGGCCAGATTCTGGCCAACCCCGGCGCCGACACGGTGGTCAAAGAAAACGACGTGCTCTTTGTACTGGGCAACCCCGATAATATCGCGCAGCTCAAAGGCATGATGGTCTACGCCTGCCCCCTGGGGGACCGGCCAAAACCGGGGGCCACCTCATGAATTCCGGCGCCCGGCCCCGCGACCCGTTTTTCTCCCGCGTGCCTGTGACTGTCATCAAGCTGTTTCTCTTTCTCTTTTTCCGGCCGGCCCTTGCCTTTGCCACGGACCGCTCTCCGGCATGGAACATCGCCTGGCCGCGGCTGCGGGACAAAAAACACCCGTCTCCCCGGCAGGTAAAAGGATGCTCGTCAAAAAAAACTCCGCCGGCGGTGTGGCCTGCACGATGATCACGCCGGACCGGCTGACACACAAGGACCGGCTGATCTTCTACCTTCACGGCGGGGCCTACGTATGTGGACCCAACCGGTTCCACTGGCCCATGCTGGCCGATTTGTGCCGCCGCACCGGCATGGCCGTTTCCGTTATTCGATACGGCCTGGCCCCGGAACATCCCTTTCCCGGGTCCATCAATGATGCCATGACAGCGTATCGTTATTTTCAAAACCGGTACGCCGACATCTGCATCCTGGGCGATTCGGCCGTCAGCTCCGCCTGTGCCGCCGGCCATGGCTCCACAGATCCCCCGCTCTCCCATCTACGAAGAGTGGCCGGGCATGTTTCATGTGAGGCCCGGAAGATCATGGCCCGATTTATCGCGGCGCCCGACCCGATCGCTGCCGGAGCAGCCCCATGAATATCTTTGTGCTGGACCGGAACGTGAAAAAATGCGCCCGTTACCACTGCGACCAGCATGTGGTCAAAATGATCCTGGAAAGCGCCCAGATGCTGTGCACCAGCCTGAGCAAGCGCGGATATAAAACCCCCTACCGGCCCACCCACCACAACCACCCCTGTGTTTTGTGGGTGGATGAATCCTTTGATAATTTTCTGTGGTTAAAGTCTCTGGCCCTGGAGCTTAACAACGAATTCCGCTTCCGGTTTGAAAAGGAAAAAGACCATGCCTCGGCCCTTGTGATCCGCGAGCTGGAGGGAATGGCCTATCGCCGCCGGGGCCTGACCCCCTTTGTTCAGGCCATGCCCGGAACCTACCGGTTTGCAGGCAACCCGGTCCGGGCCTACCGGGCCTTTTACAACGGCGACAAGTCCCGGTTTGCCCGGTGGACCAAACGGCCCGAGCCGCCCTGGTTCCGAAGGCCGGCCCACCCGCCGGGCTAAAACCCGCAGCCGATCTTACTCCTGCTATTGCTACTGCTCGTGCTCGTGCGCTTGCACGTCCCCGCCTGATCGTTCCCGCACTGCCCATCCAAATCGATCTCGCTATCGGGATCGGGATCGAAATCGAAAAACGAAAGACAAACAGGCAATCTCCTTCTGCTTGACATCAGGGCGTTCCCACCGCTATAGTTGCGGCATGGCGTATAAAAGGGGAAACACCGATTACAGGGGAGGGTAATACGTCTCCTTCCTGCCCCAAAAACCTGAAGACTCCAGAATGACTGACAAACGAGCGGATATGGATACAAAGGATGGGCGTACAAAAAGTATATAACCTGAATTTTGCACGTAACTTCCCGCAAACAGCCTTTCGGCCGAATAAAAATCAGCTGATGGCCGGGGGAACAAATCCAAGCCGCCGCAATGAAAGTAGATAGCCGTCCGGTAATGAGCGCGGTTAAGGAGGTGCTTCCATGGCAAGACCGAGTTCCCCACGGAACTGATTATAATGATTACGGATGGGACTGGATGGCATCATGGCAAAGAGCTTTCTATCCTGCTAAATTTGCGTCTGATTTTCTTGCCGCCGTATTCACCGGAGCTCAATCCGGTTGAGTATTTACGGGATGAGATTCGGAAGAAATGTTTTTGTAATCTGGTTCTCGACAGCTTGGATGCCTTGGAAGATCACCTGTGTGACGCGCTTTATGCTATGGAACTCGAGATAGAAAAGGTTCGATCGATAGTCGCGTGGCCATGGATAATTAGCGCATTATTGAATTAGAATTGGAATTAGAACCATTGGTTCCTTATTATAAGGGGGTCAGGCCGGCCGGCCCTTTTTGACCTTCTGCATCAGTTCACCGGCAATGGATTTCAACTCCATGCGCTCGGCTTCCAGTTTTTTTATGCGGGTTTTGTATTCGGTCAGTTTTTCATTGAGGGTGTTGTTGAGGGAGATCTCTTTTTTCTTGAACTCCTGAATGAGTCGCTCCTTGAGCTGCTTGTTTTCCTCCAGTCTTGTCGCGGCATCCTTTTTCGCACTTTCCAGGATAAGCTCGGCTTCCTTTATCCTCCTTTCTATTTCCCGGTTGCCCTTCAGTTTTAGAGCCATGCGGAGTCCCACCAGCAAAATCAGCATCACGATCAAAAAGACCAGGACAATAACGATGGCGTTCCGGTGGGCCACCAGAAAGGGAAGGACTTTGTCCAGAAAAAGGACAATAACCTTCAATATATCTTCAAAAATCATGGCGATGGACTGGGATAAAGTGGCTCTGGAAAAGTCTTCGGCATAATAGGTCTGATAGACAAAGTGTCCGATGTGGGTCCCCAATACCCCTGCAAACAACCAGAGAAACCTGTCAAAAAGATGGATCATGGCCGCTTCTCCTCCTGTGGGTTGATGTTGTCTGGTCATATCAGAAAAGAGAAAAAGCGGCAAGGCAGGTGTGGTTTTTCAGGCTGTTGAGGCATGCAACTGTTTTGCGGGAGATTGACATCGAAATCGGTGTCGGACTCGACAGGACCTGGAATAAAGGCAAGAACCGGGCACGGGGAGTCGCCCCTGTCCGGTCCGGGTGTGGGTTGTGTTTTTCGGGAACAGATAGCGAAGCGGTGTTATCAGGCGGGAAGCTCAGAGTTGGGCACAAGTCCCCATACGCCGCAGGGACAGGCCCCGGCGCAGAATCCACAGCCGATGCACAGGGCCTCATCCACTGCGTAGGCAAAGCCGCCGTCTGGTTTTTCTGTTCGTGATATGGCGGACTGCGGGCAGGCGGCCACGCAGATACCACAGTCCCGGCAGTTGCCGCAGGAAGAGCACTGTGCCCCGCACTGGTCCATGCCGTCAAACCCGGTCAGGCGGGGATCAAAATATTCCAGAGCCACCCGCTTTTTGTCGATCACGGTCCGCGTGTCGGGCCGGTGTTCCTTTCCGGACAGCAGGTCGGCAATAGCCATTGCGGCCTTTCGGCCGGCGCCGATGGCGTCGGTGAGCAGGCCGGGCCGGACAATGTCACCCACGGCAAAGACGGCCGGGTCGGATGTCTGGAAATATTCGTTGACCTTGACAAAGCCGCGTTCCAGTTCGACGGTTTCAGGCAGAAAGCCGGTATCCGGCGCGTCACCGATGGAGATCACCACGGTGTCGGCGGGCAGGAGTTCGCCGCTGTCCAGCACCACGCCCCGGTCCGAGATATCCCGTGTAAAGGCGGGCCACCGGAACAGGGCGCCCGCCGCCTCTGCCTCCTCCCGCTCCTTGCCGAAGGATGCGGGCTTCTGCACATCAATCAGGGTGATGGATTCAGCCCCCAGGCGGTGGGCCTCGGTGGCCACGTCGCACCCCACATTACCAGCGCCGATGATCACGATCCGTTTTCCGGGAACAATGTCCCCGGATTTTGCCCTGGCAAGAAAATCCAGGGCCGTTACCATGCGCTCCTTTCCCGGCACCGGCAGTGTCCGGGGCTTCCACGCGCCGGTGGCCACCACCACGGCATCGGATTCGGCTTTTATCTGTTCGATTTTTTTTCGGTTCAAAGCCGTTTCAAGGCGCACGTGGGGAATGACCTTGCGAATCCGGTCCAGTTCGGCGGAGAGTACCTCGCGGGGAATACGGGTTTCAGGAATCACCGCCGCCATTTTGCCCCCCAGGGTGTCGGACATATCATATACGACGGCCTCGTGTCCGTTCTGCAGCAGCTGCCAGGCAACGGAAATGCCGGCCGGGCCCCCGCCGATCACCGCCACTTTTTTCCCGTTTTTCGCCGGCAGCACCGGCGCCTTGGCATTGATGGAGGCCCGGCCCAGCTGGGTGATATCAATGGGGACCATGGCCTGGTTGTTGCGCGTACATGCCTGCATGCAGAGGTTGGGGCAGAGATAGCCGCACACCGTGGCCGGAAACGGGGTGTACATCATGGCCATGTCCACGGCCTCGTCCACCCTGCCGTCCCGAATCATGGCCCACCGCTGCTGAACCGGTATACCGGTGGGGCAGGCCGCTTCGCACGGAGATTTGTATACCCGGTTTTCCCATACCGGCACGAAACGCCGCAGGCCGCCTGTGGGCACCAGGGGAATGGGGGATCGGTCGATAGTTGTCAGGTCGCCGATCAGGCCGCCGGCGCCCAGTTCCCGGTCCCATACATTATTGTGAAATGCGCTCATGGACAATCTTTCCACGCGGACCCGCTCCTGCGGAATCCGGGCCGTGAGCAGCTGCCAGGCGCCGCGTTCGGAGAGCCGTTCGAAAAGTCCGGGCCGGGCGATGCGGTCTAAAAAGATTTTCAGGTTTTCCAGAAACCATTGCCACAGGTCGTCGGAAATGGGCACGGACTTGGCGTCGGCGGTGCTGTATCCCATGTGCGGTCCCCGGAACAGTACCTGTCCACCCACCATGCCCACCAGGGGGCGATAGCCCATCACGTTGTCCGGTGTCTGCGGATCAATGCCGCAGACCACGGCAATGCCGCCGGCCATGAATTCCCCAAAATAGTCGCCCACTGACCCCAGGACCCACACCTCGGGGGCCGCGAACCGGGGGTTGTGCTTGGTCATGGTCATGCCCCGGGCCCCTATATTACCGGCCACGTATATCTTTCCCTGGGCCATGGCATTGGCAAGGCCGTTGCCGGCATGGCCGCGGACGAGAATTTCGGCGCCGCCGTTGAGCCAGCCCACGTCGTCGGATGCCGGGCCCATCACCTCGATGAAGGTGTTGGCCGATCCCATGGCCCCCACCCGCTGGCCCGGCTGGTTGACGATCCGCACATGCACGGCCTCGCTGCCGGCCTTCCAGAGCCTGCCCCCGATACCGTGCTGGCCGAAGGCATCCACCTCAATATGGCGCCGGCCCTGTTCCACAGCCTGCTGGATCAACTCCTCCAGCACCCGGGACTCTAAGCGGGTGCCCTCACTTTTTCCTGATATTCTGTAGTAGCGGTCACTCATCGATCATACCGTCCGGTGCTTGATTTAAACCCACCGGCCTGCAGCCGGTGGCTGTCTGTTTATGCCGTCCTGAATTATACCACGTACTTGATTCGCAGTCGTTCCGCGGCCGCGATATCGTCGATGCCCAGGGCATCGGCCATGCCGATGGGCAGGGACGTGGAGCGGCCCAGGGGCGCGACAATTTTTTTGAGTTCCGTATCAAAGCTTAAAAACATGTCCACGATCCGCTGGGCCACGTCTTCGGGGTCCAGCCGCCGGTAAAGCCGCGGATCCTGGGATGTGATGCCCTTGGGACACTGGCCGATGTTGCAGATGTTGCACCGGTCCGTCTCCGACCCCAGGCACCCGGCCGCTGCCTGCATCACGTATTTGCCCACCTGCACGCCGCTGGCGCCCAGCATGATCAGGGCCGCTGCATTGGCGGCCAGGTTGCCGGACTTGCCCACCCCGCCGCCGGCCAGCAGGGGAATCTCGTTCTGCTTGCCCAGCTTGACCAGGTTGAGGTAGCAGTCCCGAATGTTACTGGCAATGGGGTGGCCCATGCTGTTCATGGATACGTTATAGGCCGCGCCGGTGCCGCCGTCTTCGCCGTCAATGGCCAGCCCGGCGGCATAGGGATTGCGGGACAGGTTGTTGAGCACGGCCAGGGCCGTGGAGGTGGCCGATATCTTGGGATAGACCGGTACGCGGAATCCCCAGGCCATGTACATGGACTGGATCATCTTGGCAACGGCCTCCTCAATGGAGTACTTGGTCTGATGAGTGGGCGGGCTGGGCAGGCTGATGCCCTCTGGAACCCCTCGAATGGCTGCGATCAGGCTGTTGACCTTGTACCACATCAGCAGGCCCCCGTCTCCCGGCTTGGCGCCCTGGCCGTACTTGATCTCAATGGCGCAGGGGTCCACCTTCATCTCCGGAATGGCGTGGATGATTTCGTCCCATCCGAAGTAGCCGCTGGCAATCTGCAGAATCACGTATTGCAGGAAACGGCTGCGCAGGAGCCGGGGCGGGCAGCCGCCTTCGCCGGTGCATATGCGCACCGGCATGTTCATCTCTTCGTTCAGGTACGCCACCCCCATCTGGAGCCCTTCCCACATGTTGGGGGAGAGGGCGCCAAAGGACATACCCCCGATGATCAGGGGGTAGATCTCCCGCACCGGTGGAATCCAGCCGTTTTCCCGAAGATGGGCGAGGTTTTCCTCCGGCGGCAGCACCCGACCCAGCAGGGTCCGCAGCTCGAACTCATGGCGGCCGGCATCCAGGGCCGGGTCGGTGAGCATGGAGATGCGAATGAACTTGATCCGGTCTAAAATACCGCCCGGCGCGTTTCTGCGGCCGCCCCGCTGCCGGGGTGTGCCCCCCTGGTTGACGTGAAACACCAGCTTGTCGGCCTCGTCGCCGCGAACCGGCAGAATGGCGTCATTGGGGCAGACCAGGGTGCACATGGCGCATCCCACGCAGGCGTTGGCGGGCGCGGTCTGCTGCCGAATGCCGTAATACACCTCGAAGCTGCTGGAAGAGGCGTGGCTGATATGAATGTTGGGTTTGACCACCCGTTTTCTGAACACGCCCAGCTCAAGGGTGCGCACCGGGCAGACCGCCGTGCACCGGCCGCAGAGCGTGCATTTCTCTTTGTCCCACCGGATCTGCCAGGGCAGGTCCTTGAGGCTCAGTGTTGAAGGGCTAATGCTTCCGTTTGCTGACATACGGCAACCTCCCTGCGGTCCGGACCCACCACCACAGTGTCCATGTACATGGGCTGAAAATCCTTTGACTTGTCCCGGTTGGGAATCACGGCGTCCAGGCCGCAGATTTCCGATGAAAAGGCATACATGCCGGGCCGGCCGCCCACCACGCCGGGCCGGAGTTTCTTTCTGTCCTGCACCATGAAGAGCGAATGGTCTGGCAGGCATCCGATCACGCAGTTGGGACCGTCGATGATCAGGCGGCGGCAGGTCTGCTTCAGGTGCCTGAGCAACACATGGTCCGGGTGGGCCGCCAGCACATCGTCCTGAAGCGGGGTGATGATATGCTTGTAGGCGTCGATATCCAGCCCCAGCCGCTTGAACAGGTAATGCAGGATGAAGACAAACACCTGGGAGTCCGACTCGAACCCGCTGTAGCCGGGAATGCTACGGGACATGAGGAATTCCCGGATCGGCACAAAGGCGGTGTTTTCGCCGTTGGCCATGGTGGAAAACCCGCCATGGAAAAAGGGGTGACAGGCATACAGGTTAATGGCATAGTTGGTGTTCTGCCGGCCCTGGGCCATGATCACCCGCGCCTGAAGCTCTTCTCTGTCAAGCTGCAGATACCGGGCCACGGTCAACGGGTCCCCGATCTCCTTTAACATGATCACGTCCGGCCAGAAGGAAAATACGATCATGTCTTCTTTTTCCGCTCCCATTTCAACCAGTTCCAGCCGGATGCGGGTCAGTTCGGCGAAAACTTTTTCCTCGCTCCATCCTTCCCAGCTGTCCGGGTATTCATAGGCCCGGATCAGGTAGATGTCCCTTTTGGGAACACCCGGCGGCTGCTCCCTGGGCACCTTGATGGTGACCTTGTGCTTGGTCAGAAATCCGTGCTCCATCATGTAATGGTCCAGGCGCCGGATGCCCTGGTCCGTGAAGATGCCCGAGAGAATGGGAGAGTCCTTGATCTTCTCAAAGGGCCCGCCCAGGTCCCGCAGAAAGATACCCACCCCGGAACCGTCATGGCCTTCGCGCATGACGTCCAGGGCCTCCAGGGCCACCATCGGTGTCATGGGGGTTTCGCTGGTGATTGCAAACAATCGGCACATAAACCGGCCTCCCTGACGCTAAAACTTCATGCCGCATTGGCGTTTATCTGTTGGCATACAAACAAGGCTTAAATTGACGGGTGGCATTATAATAATTTTAAAAACACAGACAAGACATTAATTTTTTCAACGCGTCTGGTTTTTCAACGGCTGTAATTCCTATAGTTGCCTTATATTATTATTCATTAATTTATTTTTCTACTCGGCATCCACGAGAGTAAAAGGCCAACCCCATTATCGGAAGATGCATTTTATCGGCCGTCTTATTAGCCGGACTAAATATTACATAAAAAAATTCGACCATAATCAACTTGCCGGTAAGCTGCAAATCCATGACCGGTAAAATCAGTTTCACCTGTAAAATAAAAGCGGCCCAAGGCGACTCGAAAAAACTTAAGCGGTTTCTATGTCAAAAGACCCGCCTTTCGGCCTTTCCGGTATCGCCGGCGGGCCGTTCTCTCAGAGCTTCGGCAGATAATTATCAAGCTCAAACTGACTCACATGAATCCGGTATCTGTCCCACTCCACCTTTTTGTTGTCTATAAACTCCTTGAAGATATGCCCGCCCAGCACCTTTTTCACCAGCTCGCTTTTTTCGGTCTCCAGAATGGCGGCGTAAAGGTTGCCCGGCAGATCGGTGATACCCCTGCTGATGCGCTCGTCAGGCGTCATTTCAAAGATGTCATCTTCAATGGGGTCGGTCAGCGGATACCTGTTTTCAATGCCTTCCATGCCCGCTCCCAGCATCACGGCAAAGGCCAGGTAGGGATTGCACGACGGGTCGGGGGCCCTGAATTCCATGCGTGTGGCTGCCTCCTTGCCCGGTTTGTACATGGGTACCCGGACCATGGCCGATCGGTTTCTGTTGGCCCAGGAGACGTATACCGGGGCTTCGTAGCCGGGGACCAGCCGCTTGTAGGAGTTGACCCACTGGTTGGTCACGGAGATGATTTCCGGCGCATGCTTGAGAATGCCGGCGATATAGTGCTTGGCCGTTTCGGAAAGGTTGAACCGTCCCTCCTTGCTGTAGAAGGCGTTTTTCCCGTCCCTGAACAGGGACTGGTGCACGTGCATGCCGCTGCCGTTTTCGCCGAATATGGGCTTGGGCATGAAGGTGGCGTAGACCCCGTTCCTGTGGGCGATCTCCTTGACGGTCATGCGGTAGGTCATGGTGATATCGGCCATTTTCAGGGCCTCTGCGTAGCGGAGGTCGATCTCGTGCTGACTGGGGGCCACCTCATGGTGGCTGTACTCCACCTGTATGCCCATGGCCTGAAGGGCGAAGATGGTCTGCCGCCGCAGGTCCCCGCCCATGTCCATGGGCCGGGCGTCAAAGTAACCGGCCCTGTCGAGGATGCCGGTCCCCCGGTCGTTCTTGAAATAAAAATACTCCAGTTCCGGGCCCACATAAAAGGTATACCCCTTTTCAGCCACCTGCTTGAGCAGTCGCTTGAGTACATAACGGGGGTCGCCCTGGTAGGGGGTGCCGTCGGGCTGAAGAATGTCGCAGAACATGCGGGCCACGGGCCGGTCTCCCTCACCCCTCCAGGGAACAAACTGAAAGGTGGTGGGGTCGGGTTTGGCGATCATGTCGCTCTCATGAATACGGCAGAATCCCTGAATGGAAGAGCCGTCAAACCCCATGCCCTCCTCAATGCCTTCCTCCAGTTCATCCGGGGTGATGGCAAAACTCTTCAGCGCTCCCAGAACATCGGTGAACCAGAACTGAATGAAGCTGACATTTTTTTCCTTGACGATTTTTCTTACATCGTCCGCGGTCTGACAAATCATGATGCATTCCTCCTGCAATGGGTTTTATGCGGGTTTATCACGAGCCCTGCCGGGCGGGTGTATGTCAGCAACCTGACCGTGTGGGGCAGGACGCGGCGTGCGAAGCAGTGGCGTACATGAATATCTATCAACTCTCCGGCGCAAAACGCAACCCTTAATTTTTAACTGTGGCGCCGGGTAATGCCGCCATGGCAGCGCCCCCCGCATTCCCGTCGCCTATTTGCAATTTTGTAATTTATTATGAATTATAATGCCAAATTTGTAAGTACCGTCCTTTTCTCCCCCATGGGTAAAAATAAAAAATAATTATATTCCAGCCATATAATCATTGACGGCGTGTTGGCATGGTAGTTGCTGAATACGGGAACAACGGTTTGTGGTTTCTATTGATAACCACATTTTAACGGGAAACTAAAAGTCTCAGGAGAAAGCAATGAGCGGACGAGCAAAGCTGTTAGCGGCAATCAACGGAAATGGCGCGCCCAGGGCCACATTGGATTATAAGGAAAAAAATTCCATTGATCTGTTTGGCGAGAATGTTTTCAGCATGGCTGTCATGAAGAAGCGGCTGCCCAAGGATATCTATAAATCATTGGCCAGGACCGTTGAAAATTTTTGCTTGATGGACGCCTCCATTGCGGATGTCGTGGCAAACGCCATGAAGGAGTGGGCCATTCAGAAAGGGGCCAGCCATTACGCCCATGTTTTTTTTCCTCTCACGGGGGCCACGGCTGAAAAACACGACAGTTTTCTGGCGCCGGATCTGTCCGGAAACGCAATGGCCGAATTTTCAGGAAAAACCCTGATCCAGGGAGAACCGGATGCGTCCAGCTTTCCCAGCGGCGGGCTTCGCCAGACATTTGAAGCAAGAGGATATACCGCCTGGGATGTAACAAGCCCGGCTTATATCATGGAAAGCACGAACGGCGCGACCCTCTGCATTCCAACGGCGTTTGTGTCGTGGACCGGCGAGGCCCTGGATAAAAAGACGCCGATCCTGCGGTCCATGCAGGCCTTGAATAAGCAGGCCCAGAGGATTTTAAATCTGTTTGGGGATCATTCAGGCAAAATCGTCTCCGCGACATGCGGGCCTGAGCAGGAGTATTTTTTGATTGATAAACATTTTTATTCCGCACGGCCGGATATCCAGGCCACGGGCAGGACCCTTTTCGGGGCGCCGTCTCCCAAGGGACAGCAGTTTGATGATCATTACTTCGGGGCTATTCAGGATCGCGTGCTGGCCTTTATGTTTGAGGTGGAACGGGAGCTCTATAAGCTGGGAATCCCCGTCAAGACAAGACACAATGAAGTCGCTCCCGGGCAGTTCGAGGTCGCCCCGGTATTTGAGACGGCGAACCTGGCGACAGACCATCAGCAACTGATCATGGTGATGCTCAAGAAAATCGCCAAAAAACACGGCATGGAGTGCCTGCTTCATGAAAAGCCCTTTGCCGGGATTAACGGTTCGGGAAAACACTGCAACTATTCGTTTGGAAACGCGAGCCAGGGCAATCTTCTTGACCCGGGCAAGACCCCCCATGAGAATGCGCAATTCCTCGTCTTCTGCGCCGCGATCATCAGGGGTGTTCATAAATATGCCAAAGTGTTAAGAGCGGTTGTCGCCTCGGCTGCCAACGACCACCGCCTTGGTGCCAATGAAGCGCCGCCGGCCATTCTTTCGATCTTCCTGGGCGACCAGCTCACCGATGTTTTTGAGCAGATCAAGAAAGGCGGCGCCACCTCGTCAAAAGAACCCGGTACCATGAAAATAGGGGTTGACGCACTGCCGGAGCTCCCGAAAGATGCCGGAGACCGTAACAGAACCAGCCCGTTCGCGTTCACGGGCAACCGTTTCGAGTTCCGGGCCGTGGGTTCGGATCAGTCCATTTCCGGGCCGATTGTCGCGATGAACACCATATTCGCGGAGTCGATTGATTACATCGCCACTGAACTTGAAAAAGAGACCGGTGGCGATTCGTCAAAGCTGAACGCCGCGGTTCAAAAGGTTTTGAAAAAGATTATCGACAAGCACGGCGCCATTATTTTTAACGGAGACAATTATACGGATGCCTGGCAGAAAGAGGCGGCCGGAAGGGGACTTCCCAACATGAAGACCACCCCGGAAGCGCTGCCGGTTCTCATTGAAGATGATGTGATCGCGCTTTTCAGCAAGTACGGCGTCCTTTCGGAAAAGGAAATGAAAAGCCGCTATGAGACCTATCTGGAACAGTATAATCTCAAAATAGAGGTCGAAGCGAAAACAGCCATTGAAATGGCCCGGACAATTGTTTACCCCGCCGCAGTTCGGTATCAGACGGAGCTTGCCGAAAGCTGCCTCAAGATGAAAGGGCTGAGCATGACGGCGGAGACATCGCTACTCAAGGAGGTCACCGGTCTTATAAAGGAATTAAAGGCCGGTATTGAGGCGCTTGAATCTCTTATCGGGCACAAAAAGAATGATAAGCTTGCCGAGGCAAAGACGTACTGCAAGAAAGTGCTGCCGGCCATGGCCGCCCTCAGGCAGGTGGTGGACAGGCTCGAAGGCGTGGTCGCGGACGATCTCTGGCCCCTTCCCACCTATCAGGAGATGCTGTTTATCCGTTAACCGGGCGTTCGGTATCCATTATTATAGTTTGATAGCACAAAAAAGTCCTTTCCGTTTGGAAAGGACTTTTTGTTCCGGGATGACAGTTTGTATTTTTAAAAACCGTCTGGAAAAAATTATAATATACTGTATTTTATATAAAAAAACACAAACATCGAAAAATTTCATAAGAGGTAAAAATCCAGGCCATCGTGTCTCGGTTCATCTTCCCGAGGTCGAATGACGTCATCGACGTGAAATACAATCCCCTGAATCCGAATGAAGTGGCTCTTGTCAATTAGTGCTTATTTATTAGTAGGCAATTCAGGAGTTCCGGGTGCACCATACCGAACAGTCAGGATTAGCGAGGTTTTGTGAGTGGCGGCGGTTCAACAGGTTTTACCGCACTGGGGTGCGGCGCTCCCGGGAACCGGCATGGGTTGTTTTGCCCTGCTTTCTTTTCAACGTCCGTCCCCAGGGCACAAAGGCCCGTTCCGGCGTTATTCTGAATGGTCCTTTCCGGACACAAATAAAAAAGGCGCCGAAGGTTTTTCCTTCGACACCTTTTGTTTCTGAGTCAGCCCGCGGGCAGCCGATTAATTACCGGTGGCGGCCTTGTGGGTCTTGATGGCGACCTTTTCGGTCAGGCCGGCATAGTACTCGCGCAGAATGTCGAGGACCTCTTTACGACCAAAGTGATCGGGAATCGGGGTGCCTTCGGAAAGGCCCTTGCGCAGCATGGTGCCGGAGAGCATTACCCGGTCTTCCTTGGAATGGGGGCAGGTTCTCAGGGAGGCCATGCCGTCGCACTTCAGGCAGTAGAAGGTCCAGTCGATCTTCAGCGGGGTGCAGAGCAGGGCTTTGCCGGGCTCGGCCGGGGCGGGAATCTTGTCAAAGATGGTCTGGGCTTCAAACATGCCGTAGAAATCGCCCACGCCGGCATGGTCGCGGCCGATGATCATGCGGGAGCAGCCGTAGTTCTGGCGGAAGGTGGCGTGCAGCAGGGCTTCCCGGGGACCGGCATAGCGCATATCAAGGGGATAGCCGCCCTGAACAACATGCTTTTCCACGAAGTAGTTTTTCACCAGGACATCGATGCACCGGACGCGAACTTCCGCGGGAATGTCACCGGGCTTGAGGTTGCCCACCAGGGAGTGAATGTAAACGCCGTCGCACACGTCCACGGCGATCTTGCACAGGTGCTCGTGGGAGCGGTGCATGGGGTTTCTCAGCTGCAGGGCCGCGATCTCTTTCCAGCCTCTTTCCTCGAAGATCTTCCGGGACTCGGCGGGACGATGGTAGATGCCCTTGTACTTCACGGGATACTCGCCCTCGGACAGGACCTTAACCGGGCCGGCCAGGTTCACTTCCTTCTGGCTCATGACCATCTGGACACCGGGATGGTCATCCGTGGCGATTTTCCAGAAGTCGTCGGCCGTGGGGGTGCCTTCACCCATGAAGACCTTTTCGCATTCGTACTTCTTGTCCGCATCGGTCATCTCGTACTTCTCGGTGACCTTCATGGTGGCCATGATTTCGTCGGTTTCCGGATCGACCAGGGCGACCTCTTCACCTACGTTGATTCCGGCGGCCAGATCTTTTGCCGCGTCCAGGCAGACCGGAACCGGCCAGAAGGTGCCGTCGGCCAGCAGGAAGTTGTCACAGACACCCTTCCAGTCAGCCTTGGTCATGAAACCGGTCAGCGGGGAAAAACCGCCGATGCCGATCATGATCAGGTCGCCTTTGGCCCGGGGGCTCAGAGGGACTTTCTTCAGGCCGGCGGCTTTCTTTAATTCTGCCTCTTTCGCGCTGCCTTCCAGAAGGCAGACGGTCAAACCCTTACCGCCATGCGGTGCAATCAAGTTACTCATCGTCAACGATCTCCTTTTTCAATGTTGTTGATCAACTATAAGGCTTGCTCATGTCGCCTGTTAATTTCTCCGGTTGAATAAAGCAATTACCATAAACCACGGCCGTGTTGATGTCAATATAAATCTTGTAAAATCCGGTTGGACCGGTATAATTACTCCGCTTGTTCAACGGTACCTGCCGTCGGTTCCGGTCATGGTAAAAGAACCAACCATTCAAATATGTTAAGCGAACAGGAATTGATATGCTGGAGACCTATCTGTCTGAAGAAAAAGAGCGCCTGGCCCTGGGCCTTCCGGCCCGGCCGTTGACCGAAGCCCGGACCCTGGCCCTGTGTGACCTGCTGGAGGCGCCTCCAGCAGGCAGGGAGGCCCTGCTGCTGGATCTGCTGACCCATCGGGTGCCCCCCGGCGTGGACGAGGCGGCAAAAGTCAAGGCCGCGTTTCTTGGCGCCATTGCCCGGCAGGAGAAGCACTCTCCCCTGATCAACGAGGAAAAGGCCGTGGCCCTGCTGGGCACCATGCTGGGGGGATACAGCATTCGGCTTCTTATTGATTTTCTGGATGTGGCCGACCTTGCCCCGCTGGCGGCCGAGCAGTTGTGCCAATCCATTTTTGTTTTTGATGATTACCGGACCGTGACGGCCATGGCGGCGGAAAATCCCCATGCAGCGGCAGTGGTGGACGCATGGAAAACGGCCCAATGGTTTTCAGGCCGGCCCCCGGTGGCCGAGAAAATCACCCTGACGGTCTTCCGCGTGGACGGCGAGATCACCACCGATGACTTTTCACCGGCCGGCCAGGCCGGCACCCGGTCCGACATTCCGCTGCACGCCCTTTCCATGCTTCAGACCCGATACGAAAGTCCTCTGGAAACCATGGCCGAGTTAAAGCAGAAGGGGTATCCGCTGGCCTTTGTGGGGGACGTGGTGGGCACGGGATCGTCGCGCAAGTCGGCGGTCAACTCCCTGGTCTGGCACATCGGCCACGATATTCCCCATGTGCCGAACAAGCGCCGGGGCGGTGTGGTGCTGGGCGGCAAGATCGCCCCCATCTTTTTCAATACCCTTGAAGATGCCGGGGCCCTGCCCATAGAGTGTGACGTATCGGCCCTCGCTCATGGCGACACGGTTTCGATTTTTCCCCATGATGGCCGGATCGTCAACGAAACCACCGGAAAAGAGGTGGCCCGGTTTGTGCTCAAGTCCCCGGTACTGCTGGACGAGGTGCGGGCAGGGGGCCGCATTGCCCTGATCGTGGGCCGGACCCTGACCAACAGCGTGCGGCGCGACCTGGGGCTGGCCGATGCCGATATCTTTACCGTTCCGTCCCGCCCGGAAAAACCGGCCGGCGGCTTCACCCTGGCCCAGAAGATCGTGGGCGCGGCCTGTGGAAAGGACGGAGTGGTGCCGGGAGAGTACTGCGAACCGGTCGTGGCCACCGTGGGCTCCCAGGATACCACCGGCAGCATGACCCGGGATGAATTAAAGGAGCTGGCCTGTCTTTCCTTTGGCGCCGACCTGGTGATGCAGTCCTTTTGTCATACCGCCGCTTACCCCACGGACAACGACAAGATCATGCATGCCGATTTGACCGCTTTTTTCACCCAGCGGGGCGGCATCGCCCTTCGGCCCGGCGACGGCGTGATTCACTCCTGGATCAACCGCATGCTGCTGCCCAATACCGTGGGCACCGGCGGAGATTCTCACACCCGGTTTCCCGTGGGCATCAGCTTTCCCGCGGGATCAGGACTGGTGGCCTTTGCCGCGGCAACCGGCAGAATGCCCCTGGACATGCCTGAATCGGTACTGGTAAAATTTTCCGGCCAGCGCCGGCCCGGCATCACACTTCGAGACATGGCGAACATGATCCCCTATGCCGCCGTTTCCCGGGGCTTTCTGACCGTTGAAAAAAAGAACAAGCAGAATCTGTTTTCCGGCCGTATTCTGGAGATGGAAAGCGAAGCGGACCTGACCGTGGCCCAGGCCTTTGAACTGACCGATGCCTCGGCGGAACGGTCCGCCGCCGCCAGCACCATCCGGCTGAACATCGAGCGGGTGGTCGAGTTTGTGAAAGGCAACGTGGCCCTGCTGAAAGACCTTCTGGCCCTGGGGTACCGGGATGCCGGCACCATCTCCCGCCGCATAGAGGCCATGCAACAGTGGCTGGCCGACCCGGTCCTGATCCAGGCGGACGCGGACGCCCAGTATGCCGCGGTTCTTGAAATCGATTGCGACGCCTATGACCAGCCAATCCTGGCCTGCCCCAACGATCCTGACGATGTGCGCCTGCTCTCTGATGTGGCCGGCACTGCCATCGACGAGGTGTTTATCGGCTCCTGCATGACCAATGCCTCCCATTTCCGGAACGCGGCCGCCATTCTCGGGCAGGCGGACAGGCTGAAGGCAACGTTGTGGATCACGCCCCCCACCCGCATGGACCGCGATATACTGGCCGCGGAAAATCACCTGGCCGTGTTTGAGAATCTGGGCGCCCGCATAGAGATTCCAGGCTGCTCCCTCTGCATGGGCAACCAGGCCCGGGTGTCGCCCGGCGCGGTGGTGATGTCCACCTCCACCCGCAATTTTCCCAACCGCATGGGCGATGACACAAAAGTCTTTCTCGGCTCCGCCGAGGTGGCCGCGGTGTGCGCCATTCTGGGCCGCATTCCCACGGTGGATGAGTATCAAGACATGGTGAATATGTTGTAATTTAAATGCGACGCCGGTCCGGGCTTATGCCATAGGCGGGCCGGCGGTTTTTACGCCTCGTTTCCTCCACACCCTTTACTTTTCATCCCGTTTACTGATCCGCCAATTTCATGGCGATGCAGGGATGTTCCTTTCTGAAAGAGCGGGCGGATACGCCCGCCCGTTCATTTTTGCGGACAACACAGCCGGAAAATGTTTGGGCTTTCGGCGGCTGTATTGCCTGCGGGACACTGTTTTGGTTCGACATCGGGGTGCGCGGCCGGTATGAACCCTCTTTTTATAAGTGCTGACAGGAAATGCATGTGAACAGCAGAAAGACCGTTTTTATCAAGGACATGAAAGCGTGCGTGGATTATACGATCGCCACCCTGGGCGAAAAGATCGTTCTGGCCATGCCCCTGGCCCTGGGCAAGTCCCATGCCTTTGCCAATGAAATGTACCGCCGGGCCAAGGCGGATCCGGAGATACAGCCGCTGATGGCAACGGCCCTCTCCCTGGAAAAGCCCACAGCCTCCAGTGAGCTGGAACGGCGCATGCTGGGGCACATCGTGGACCGCATCTGGAAGGGGGTGCCGGATTTTGAATATATGCTGGACCTGCGGGCCGGCCGTATGCCGGCCAATGCCACGCTCAAGGAGTTTTATTTCCGGCCGGTTCTTTCAATTCTTCAGCAGTGCGGATTTTTCAAAAGCCACCTGCGGTATGAAAATTTCGGCATCCGGAACAATGAAACCTGGTATGCCGTCGACCTTGCGCGGGACGAAGACAACCGCCAGGCCATTCCGGACCACTGCATCGGGGACCGGCTGACAAGCGGCATCATCTGTCACGGGTCATTTTTTATCGGGACCAACCGGTTCTACGAGTATCTGCGGCGCATGAGCGACAAAGAGCGGAAGCAGTTCATCATGACCGGCGTGGCCTATGTGAACCGGCTTTACGGCGATGAGACCATTAAACGGCTGCAGCATGAAGACGGCCGTTTCATCAATGCCGGCATGAAGGTCGCCCTGATGGGCCACGTGGTATCGGACGCGCTTGAAAATGGAACCGTGATCAGCGGCGTGGGTGGGCAGTACAGTTTTGTATCCATGGCCCATGCGCTGGAAGATGCCCGCTCCATCCTCATGATGCGGAGCACCAAGGATCCGGCCCATGGCGTGGACTCCAACGTGGTGTTCAACTATGCGGCCACACCACCATCCCGAGGCATCTGAAGGATATCGTGGTCACCGAGTACGGCATCGCCGACCTGCGGGGCAAGGTGGACCACGAGGTGGTCAAGCGCCTGCTTCATATCGCTGATTCCCGGTTTCAACCTGAGCTGCTGGAAAAGGCAAAAAAGGCGGGGAAGGTGGCCCGGGATTACCAGATTCCCGCGTGCTACCGGAACAACTACCCCGAAGCCCTGGCCGATGATGGTGCGTTGTAACCGGTTTATATGAAATTGACCTGGGCCACGGTTTCCCGCTGCTGAATGATTTTTTGAATTTTTGCCTGATCCGCCGGTGATGTTACCGGACAAACGGCGGATACCGGGTTTCCATCGGCATCCACCCGGTAGTGCCACTGGTCGAGAAACCCCTGTACCATGGCATAGGTCAACCCCCCAAATCCGCAGCAGGTGGTGTCAAACAGGGCATCGGCCACCAGGTAAAGAACCTCCCGGCCGTCAACGGCCAGCCGCACCTCTTTTCGAATGGTGTAGTGCCCGCCAATGGCGGTGATTTCCCGGTTTAACTCCAGATGGGCGTAATCATGCGCGTCGTGGCTCATTGGATTTGGCTCCTCTGTTGAGAACAATCCCTCAGGATATTTAAACACCCCTGTATTTTTACGAATTCATTTTAAAAAGCAAGGATTTTCAGTCCGACTCGTATGGCGATTTTTCATGGGACAGGCGGATTTTGGGTCGGTCACCCGTGCCTGTTGTCTTATCTGTCGGCTCCCGCTAAAGATGACGCTCAAGATCAGGGACACTTCAATAACAGAAGAACAGAAATGGCATACATTGACCGATGTGACTGGAGCCGATGCACCGAGTGCGGACAGTGTCTGATGCAGTGTCCGGTGCTGGAAATGGACAAGCCGGCCGCGGTGAGTGCGATTCGTAACCTGATTCAGGGGAAACCCGCTCCCGAGGTGTTTGAAAGGCCGGGGTGGGGATCAGCGTATGGTCGAGATTCCCCTTTTTATGGTTTGTTCGACGGGCAACATCCTTTGAATCGGTTGTGGGACACCCCAGGGGATCTGTTGGGTAATGCAGTTCTGAATCCATGGGGAAGCCCCTAACAAATTCAGAGAAAAATATGCGACCAAGATATCATGATGTTCTTATGATTTTCATCATAGCTGCTGTAGCTTTGATCGGCTGTGCCCATACCGTAATAGGCCACATTAATGAAAGACAGTTAGAGGAAATAGTGACTCTTGCACGTGGTATTGTGCTTAATCACTACCCTGATTTGGATGGCCCCTCCAAAAAAATAATACAAGAGGAATCCCCATATTTAAAATAGGTCACCGAAGCAGGGGGCGCAAACGACATTGTCACGGCCTACGAATACAATAAAGAAGCGGACCTAAGCAGGCAAAAAATTCAAACCGACAAAAAAAAGCCGGGCCGCGGGAATATCCCATGACCCGGCTTTTTTTGAGAACAATCGCGCGCCGCGGCCAACCATCAGGCGGCCCGGCTTCTGACACAAGGCGGTTTTACACCGTCTCCTGTCCGGGCTTTTTAAAAACCAGAAAAGGACAAAGCTTGCAAATATCAAATCCCGGGTAGGTCTCTCCTGTTCTTGGGAAAGAGACGCCGCCATCACGGACGGTCCGCTCCAGCATCCAGTGAACCGTCGGCTCCATCTGGGCGTAAGGCATAATCCAGTTGATTTCCCCCTGTTCCGTCTTTCCGGCGGTATAGCTGCTGCTGCACATCTGGGTAATATTGAACTTGTCCACTACAAAGCACTGGACGCAGCCGTGACAGATGGAAGAATTCATTGTCATCACCATCTCAAAGGGATGGCTGTCAAACGCGGCATTCCAGTCATTTGCAAGATGATAGGACTGAAGCGTGTCGCACATGCCATGGATCAGGTCCGGCTTGAAGGGCGCCTTGTGAAGCGGGGCGGTGGCAAACGCCAGGGGGGCCCTGGGCAGCCGCTTTTTGGTCTTTACAAATTTTTCCGCCTGGGCCCGGTCCTTTGTGTATTTAAGGTGGCTTTTAATCTCGCCCTCATCCAGATCTTTCCAGTTTAGAACGTATTTGGCATTGGAGCAGCCGACCCTGTCGACGGTGCCAAGCAAAATGTCGCCCCGCTGTCTGCTGGCCGCAACATAAGCGCAGAAGGTGACGGGATGCAGGGATACCTTGTATGTCCCATGGGCTTTAAATTCCTTGAGTTCATTTTCATCAAAAAAATATTTTACCGCAACGGGGTAATATTTCATCTTCAGCAGGTTCCGCAAAGCAAACACGATGCCCGCATCACTGATCTTTCCGCCGTTGTTACCGGCACTGGCCAGAATCTTTTGTGCAAGGGCCACATCATCAAGGAAAATGTCAAAATCCATATCGCAGGTGCTTTCCCCTTCAACCGTTTTTTCGCCTGTCATCATCGTCCTCCTCATCAGGTAAGCGTGTTGAAACGTTTATATTCCATTTTACAGTAACAGCTCAGGCAATCGTCTCGCCCCATCATCCGGGCAGCCCGGGCCTGTTTTTCAAGATCGCCGGTTTTCTGTCCCGATTGTCCGGTGCGTCTTTTTCTTCCATATTCAGAAAAAACCACAACCCGGAATGAAACAGATCATAAAATCTTCTTAAGAGCAATATCCATACCAGACAGAAACAGGGCGTTGGGCCGGGACAACGGGAAAATAAACCAGGCTAATAATTATTTATAATAAATTCAAAAATTTAATTTTTTATCCAACAGCCCCGAAGACGCTTGTGAGAAGGATGGTATGCCGGAGGCGCAATAAAAAAATAGCGCCGCAATAAATTTATTTTATAAAAAATCCTTTTATTCCAATTTATTATTTTAAGGCGCCATAAAAATAGCGCAAAAATCCCTGTGTGTTTGATAAATCCCGGGATTTTTCTGCCTGCCCGCTGCAGCGCAAGAAACCCAAATTTGTATAACCTGCCTTATTTTAATTGATATTTATTTTTTAAAACCGCCGGCATCCTCAATGGCATACGCTTTGCTCTGACTGGGATCAAAAATAAGTTTTTTCATATTTTTGATCAAAAATGAATTTTAAACAAAAAAGGAGGCGGTTTTGAACAAACAGCGCAGTAAAATTATTTTGTCTGGCCTGGTGCTGTGTTTAGCAATAACGGTGTCTCTGCTTTTTTCGGCCGCCGCCGGCGCCGACGTGCTGGCGGAAGCCATTGCAGCGACACCGGCAGGCACCGCGCCCGGCCAGATCGACTCGTCGGCGCCGACCGGCTTTTTGGGCATTCCAGGCGCGCCCAGCCCCGGTATCGTCATCGCTTTTTTGTGGGCCGTATGGGTAGGCTGGATTTTTTCCACAGTGGGCGCGTTTGGCGGTATCATGTCCGGTGTGGGGCACATCACCGTTTTCGGGCTGGCGGATTACGGCAAGACCTTTCAGAATACATCCCCGGTCCTGAACAGGATGATCACCGACAGCATCCGTGTTTCCAACCAGTGGATGGTGGGGCTGAGCGCCTTTGTGGGAAGCATCAATTACTACCGGATGGGCCGGCTGGTCCTTCCCCTGGGCATCGCCCTGGCCATCGGTTCGATTTCAGGCAGTTACCTGATCCCCGTGATTACCGCCGGTAAAATTTCTCTGAAAGCCTACCTGGGCTATTTCGGAATCATAGTTTTTGTCATCGGCGGGTTTCTGTTCTACGAAACGACGCCAAGGGGCCAGGGACGAAAAAAAGAGGCCAAGGCCGCGGCCGCGGCGTTTGAAAACGCGCACATTAAAAAATGTGCCGCCGTCAATCCGGAAGAGTGCGGTGTGAAGGTCATTGAGTGGTCCCTTAAAAAGGTCCGCTTTTCATTTTACGGTGTGGAGTTCAGCTTCAGCCCCATTATTCCTGTTATCGGCGGGTTTCTCATTGCCGCCGTTGCCTCTTTTCTCGGGGTGGG
>JAXHVI010000141.1:0-5268 GCA_034189195.1 Thermodesulfobacteriota bacterium
ATAACTGATAGACAATAAAGGATAAACCATGCGAATTGTGACGCGCCCGGACTTTGACGGCATTGTGTGCGCGGTCCTGCTTTACGATGTGATCGACATCACGGCGCCCATTGCCTGGGTGGAGCCCAGCCAGATTCAGAAAAACGAGGTGAGCATCAAAAAAGGCGACATTCTCGCCAACCTGCCCTTTGCCGATAACTGCTCCCTCTGGTTCGACCATCACCACTCCAACCGGGTGGATGTTCCCTTTGAAGGGCTTTTCCGGGTGGCGCCGTCCGCCGCCGGCCTGGTGTATGAGTATTACAAAGAGCGGCTGAGCCGGGACTTTTCCGAACTGGTGGCCCAGGCCGACAAGATTGATAGCGCGGACCTGTCCGCAGAAGAGGTGGCCCGGCCCGAAGACCATCCCTATATCCTGCTCTCCATGACCATTGTCAACCACGACTGGTCTGAAGCGCCCTACTGGAACCTGCTGGTGGATCTGCTGGGCCGCCTGCCCATTGACCGGGTGATGGCCCATGACGCGGTCCAGGCCCGGTGCCGGCAGACCATTGAAGACAACCGGAACCTGGCGGCCCACCTTAAAAAACACACCACCCTTTACGGCCACGTGGCGGTCACCGATTTTCGGTCCTTGGACGTTGCGCCCACGGGCAACCGGTTTCTGGCCTATTCGCTTTTTCCCGAAGCCGTGGTCAGCGTGAAGATTCGCCATCCGGCTGAAGACCGGAGCCGGGTCATTGTCAGCGTGGGCCACAGCATCTTCAACCGGGGGTGCAACGTCAACGTGGGGGAGATGCTGTCTCAATTTGAGGGCGGGGGCCACCGCGGGGCCGGGGCCTGCACCTTTTCGGCAGACAAAGCCGACGACTATATTCCCAGAATCATTGACATCCTGGTAAAAAACGAGAAAAACGACACTGCCTGAACCGGTTTTTTTACACAGGAGGTGCGCGTGGAGAAAAAAGGCAAAGGCATCTCTGTGGCCGGTGGCTTTACGCAAAAAAAAGGCTTTTTCAAGCCCTCCAGAATTCACCGGTAAGGACCGGCCCGTCATCCGGGTTGGTATAACCTGTGGCGTACTTGGTGGGCCAGAGGCTCAGGGTGACCGTGATACCGGGCACGGGGTTGCCGCCGGAGTCATTGACCAGCACGGACATGGGGTATTTATAGGCGGCCGGGTTGTTCTCAACCTCTTCGATCACCGTGGCCCCGCCGATGGCCACTGAACTGCCTTCTCCGGATATCACCATGAAGACCACGTCGGTATCCTCTTCCGTGGCTATGGCAACCGATGCATCGTCGGGCCCAAAACTGGTGCCCCCCAAATTCTCAACCAAGGTCAGCGTGTCTGCGGCCACACCTGAAAGTTCATAAACACCGTCATGGCCCTCATCGCTTGCGCCGGATATACTGATTTTATCACCCACAGCAAACCCGTTTGCTGTAAAATCACCACTGTTGCGGGTAATGGTATCTGGATTGCTGTCAACAACCGTGACAGACTGACTGGCGGACGCGCCCAGGGCCGTGGCCGTGATGGTGATGCTGCACACAATTTAACCCCATGGGAAAACAGTATTCTCATCTTGGCATGCTCCCTTTTGTTTTCTGTCATATCATCGATCCCTGTTTTTCGTAATATTCGTTATTCGCCTAATCCAGGCGCACCACATTGGGCGTGATAAAGATCAAGAGTTCGCTTTTTTCTTCCGACCGGGTCTTGAACTTGAACAGGTTGCCCAGCACCGGAATCTTGGAGATCCAGGGCACGCCCCGCTCGCCGGCCCCTTCCCGCTCCTTGATGATGCCGCCGATCACCACGGTGTCGCCGTCATTGACCAGCAGCTCGGTGGCGGCCTGCTTGGTGTTGAAGGACTGTTCGCCGTTGATGATCTCGCCCACGTCGTTCTTCTGAATGTTGAGCTTCATGGAGATCCGGTTGTCCGGGGTCACATGGGGGGTCACGTCCAGTTTGAGGTCAATGGTCTTCCACTTGACATCCGCCTCTCCATCCTCCACCACGGTGTAGGGATAGTCGATGCCCTGGGAGATGACAGCGGTTTTGTTGTCCAGGGTCACCACCTTGGGCGTGGAGATGATCTTCACGTCGCCGGTGGACTCCATCAGGGAGAGCTTGGCGTCCAGGGAAAAGGGGGTGCCGATGATTCTGGCAAAGTTGATGCCGATCAGGTTCTGCACCGGAGAGGAGAGGCTGTTCAGGGCCACATCATAGGTGTAGGTGCCGCCTATCTCGTCACTGTAGGTGCCGTCGGTGCCGATGTTGATGCTGGGGCTGTTGTACTTGTTGTCAATGCCCCACTCCGTGCCGAACTCCCTGGAGAAGCTGGAACTGGTCTCCACGATCCGGGCCTTGATCATCACCTGGGGGGTCACCTTGTCGATCCTGGCGATGATCTCCCTTGCCTTTTCCACCTTTTCTTCCACATCGGTCATGATCACCTGGTTGGTGCGGTTGTCCACCTTGACATGGCCACGGTCCGACAGCAGGCCCTCGATATGGGGCAGGATGTCGCTGCCCGCATTGGCATAGCTGACGGAAAAGTACTCGGTAACCAGGGGCGCCAGGGTCTCCTCGGCCTTTTTCAGGTCCTGCTGGGCCGCCAGGGCCGCCTTTTCCGCCTCTTTCTGCTGCACCAGGGTGGCTTGGGTGGCGATGCGGATGATGCCGTCGGCCTCCACCAGGCCCAGGTCGTTCATCTCCAGGATCAGGTCCAGCACCTGGTCCCAGGGGACCGGGTTGACAAAACTTAAAGTCACGCTGCCCGACACATCATCGTCGATGGCAAAGTTCTTGCCGCTTACGTCCTTGAGAATGCGGATCACGTTGCGAATGTCGGTTTTGTAAAAATCCAGGGCAATGGGCTCGCCGGTAAATTTTTTCTTTTTGCCGAACAGGGATGGCGCCGGTGCATCGGGTTCGGCACGCATGCCGGTGGGCGCCTCGAAAGCAGGCGCGGCCTGGGGAACCGAGGCTTCAGGCCCCGCAACGGTTTCAACCGGGGCCGGCACGCCGGTTTCCGGAGGCGTTACCGGCGCTTCAGATGCCGGGGCCGGTTCCGCGACCGCTGTCTCGACTCCCGGCGCGGCAGAAGTTTCTGGCATCAGTGCATCAATGGCAAATTCCGTGGGAATCACCACCTCTTTTGCCGGGTTCGGGGCAACGGTAGAGGGTTCAAACAGAATGCGGATGGTGTTATCCATCTGTTTTATGGTGTAGGGCACCGCCTCCCGCAGGTCGATGTTGACCGCGGAAAACCGTTGTTCCTTCATTTTTTTTGTCTGTACCGGCAGAATCAGGTCCACCGCGCTTTCAAACCGGGTGGTGATAAGGGGCCGCTGACGATAGCCGAGAATGTCGGTGTTGTCCAGCTTCAGACAGAGCTGGTTGCCGGAAATGGTCAGCATCTCATAATCCACCGGCCGGGTGGTTCCGATTTCAATGGCGGACCGGCCGTCCATCTCTTCCATAAAGTCGATGCGGTTGACCATGGCCGGCTTGCCTGAACGCTTGACCGCCACGGCGGGGGCCGCCGGCTCGGCTTCCTGCTCCGCCGGCGCCGGTGCGACCGGGGGGGGCTCCGGCTCAACCGCCGGGGAGGTTTCAACAGGGGCAACGGAAGCGGCCTCCGCAACAGGGGTCCGGGCTTCGGTGGTCACCGGTCCGGCCTTCCGGGCCGCGGCCAGGGCCGGGGTTTCTTTTTCTCCCACGTGAATCAGCATGCCGTTGCTTAAGCTGTAAGCATCGGCCTTGCCAAGATACAGGTCATCCTTTAAGTCCACCACCACCCGCAGGTAGTCGGGGTGGGCAAAGTGGCGCACGCGGCCGGCAACGGCCGAATCCACGGCAATGCGCTGTTCGCCCGCATGGGTGCTTCGAATGCCGGGCAGGTCGTAAACGATGCGGGGCGGGGCCTTGAGTATCCTCAGTTTATGATCGGTAATGGCGCCGTCGGCCAGAATGGTTATATCCAGGGCATCGGCATCGCCGGTCACCGTGATTTCTTTCATCAGAGTGGCGGGGGCCGCGGGCGCGGCGGTCTCAACAACAGGACTTGCCGCTTCTTCCGTTTCCGGATCGCCATCCATTTCCGCGGTCTCTTCCGCTATGACGGCTGTCTCCGGGGCCGGTTCAAAGGCAACGGCCGCCTTGTTAAACACAATCTTCAGGCTGTTGTCCTGGCCCCGCATCGCCTCGTAGGTGAGGCCGGGCTGCCGCATGGGAATGACGACCTTTGAAGGTCCCCCGGCAATCAGCTCCGCCGCGGTAACGGTGCCCACCAGATCGTTGGGTTCCGCCGGGTCGGCCGTGGTCGTGGCCAGGCCGGCCTCTGGAAAATAGAGCACCACGGCCTGCTCCAGGGGCGGTTCCGCCAGCGTATAGTCCGCCAGGTGATTGGCCTGAATGGAGACCACCACGGCATCCGGCGTATCCTTGACGGATATGCCGGTAATACGTCCGGCCAACTGCCCGGTGTCAGCGGCTGCTTCCGGTGCCGTAGCCCCGGTGCTCTGCCGGACCCCTGTGGAGGGAGTGCATCCCGCGATCATCACCACCATCAAAATGGCGCTCAGGAAATAAAGAGTGCCGCGAACTTTTGCCGCTTTTTTTGCGTTCATCCCGTGCATATCCTATTCTCCAGCTGGTTTCTGAAGTTTCAACTCGGTTACGGCCCTGCGTCCGCCGACCATCTCTACAACAATCACGCGATCATCCACAATCTCTTCCACCTGGCCGGAATTCAGCCCGATGTAGGTACCTTTTTTGACCACATATCCCTTGCCCGTGGCGTCGGTCACAATGGCCCGGTTGCCGCTGGCGGCCCGGATGATGCCGGACAGCTGCAGCTGGCCCAGGCTGATCCGCTCCAGGGGGGTTAAAAAAGCCCGTTTCCGCTGGGAGTCCTGTTCCAGAAACATGTCGTCTTCGTTTGCGTCCTTCTGGAAAAGGGGTGTAAACGGGCTGAACATGGCCAGCGCCTGGTTCTCGGCCGCTGTCTTGGCGGTTTCTTCAGCATCAAGGTTCTCTTCTTCCATCAGGTCGATCACGATTTTAATTTCAGACGCAACATCGTCAGCAGGCGCTTCTTCCATTTCATCCGTTGTTTCCATGGCAGTGCCATCCACTGTTCCCGCGCCTGTCTCCACTTCCGATGCCGGCAGGGCGATATCTGTTTCTTCCGGATCGGCTGTGTCCGTCAGGGCCGGGGAATCGGAAACGGCTTCCACCGGCGGGGCCGGCGGCTC
>JAXHVI010000141.1:5368-13982 GCA_034189195.1 Thermodesulfobacteriota bacterium
GGCCGGCGGCTCCTCCGCCGGTGTGGCCGGCATATCGGACGGCGCCTGCTGCTCCTCGGCCGAAGGTCCTTCGGCCGCTTCTTTTGCCACCGGTTCGGTTTCTGTTACCGGTCCGGATGCCGGGGGCGCTGTTTCGGCCGGAACCCGCGGCGTGCCTGTCACCACCATCGGCCCCGGGGCCTCCTTTTCAACAACCATCACCTCAGGCGCTGTCGGTTGTTTCGCCGGGGGGGGCGGTGCCGGCTGTTCCATGGAAATGGTCTGTCGCGCAGGCCCGGCTTGCTCCGGGGGGTTGTCAGCCCCCTTCTTGCATCCCACACCCGCCGTCAGGCAGACACACACTAAACAGATAATAAGGTTTTTACGCGCGCGCATCATCTTTTTTTACCTTTGGGTTGTGTTTTTGCCTGTTCCGCCGGTGACAGAAACCGGTATGTCACCGTGGTGCACTGCGTGGTAAGCGTCTCCCCGGCGTTTTTGCCGGCACCTATGTTTATGTCCCGCACATTCACGATGCGTGACATCCCGGCGATTTTTTCAAAAAACAGGGAGATGCTGTGGTAGGGGCCGGTGATGCTGATGGCCACGGGAATCTCGGCGTAGAAATCCCGAATGATCTCCTGCTGGGGAACAAACCGGGTGAACTCCAGCCCCGCGCTGTTACCGGCTCTGGAGATTTCGGACAGCAGAGAGGGGATCTCCTTTTTGTCCGGAAGCGCCGCCATGACCAGTTTGAATTTCTCTTCCTTTTCGGCCCACTCTTCCTGAAGCGCCCCAAGCTGGGCAGCCTTCTGTTTGGCCACGTTCAGCTCTTTCGCCACCGTTTCATACTGCTTGTCTATTTTGGCAATTTCTTTGTACTTGGGCATGTAGGAGAAAAACACGAAACTGCCGATCAACAGGGCAAAGACCACCACCACGATAAGAATGCGCTGGGTCATGGTGAGGCTCGAAACGGCCTCGAACACCGGCTTCATGGACTCCGAGTATTTTTCAAAACGATTTTTCATAATTTTTTACCCTATGCCGCTTTTGAGCACCTGAGTTCAAACCGCTTCAGTTTCAGCCCCGATCGCTCTTCATGCACAAGATTGCTCAGGTCCACACCTGAAAACAAGGAAGATTCCTCGATCCGGGTCATGAAGGTGGCCACGGTCTTGTTGTCCATGGCAATGCCCGACACGAAAACTGTGTTGCCGCTTTCTTCCAGACGGGTGATCCACATTCTCCCCTTTACCGTCAGTTCCGCGATCTCACGAAGCAGGAGCACCGGCGCCTTCCGGTCGAGGTTGAGCCTGGCCATCACGTCAAGCTTCTTGTCCAGTGTGGCCAGTTTGGCCTTCAGATCATCGACCTCTTTCACCTTGGCCTGATAGCTCTTGAGTTCCGCCTGGGTTCTTTGCAGCCGATCCTTGGCGGCGGATACCTTACCGGAAAGCACAATATGATAGTACGTCAATCCCATGGCCACGAAAATGAAAAACAGCAGAAACACCGAGATCTGTCTTCGAATGTTCTCTTTCCGCCGGGCCGCCCGATAGGGGAGTAAGTTGATTTTTATCATTTGTCATCCACCCGTCTGATGGCAATCCCCATGCAGATGGCTGCCTGGGGTGCGATTTGTTTCAGGTAAGCCGAATCCAGCCGTTCGTCCTTGACATCGAAGTTGCTGAAAGGATTAAGTATCTCAAGCTCCGAGGAGGTTTGGGACGCCAGCATCTGCCTGAATTCGGGGATGTTGGCGCCGCCGCCGCTGAGATATATACACTTGAGATGATCGTTGGAGTAGGTGGAATAAAAGAAATCCAGGGCCCGCCGGATTTCGGTGGTCCAGTCGGACACCACCGAAGAGATGATGCTGCTAAGCTCGTCGGTTGAGATGCGCTCCTGCTTGTCGCTGAGCTTCAGCTCTTCGGCTTCTTCCAGGCTGCAGTTGATTTTGGTGGCGATATGATGATTGATCTGATTGCATCCAAAAGAGACATCCCGCATGAATACCGATCTGCAGCCCTTCAGAATATTAAGTGACGTCTTGTTGGCCCCGATGTCGATGAGGGCAACGCAGTTCTCCTCGGTTTCATAGTTGACCTCGTAAATGTTCTGAAGGGCAAAGGCGTCCACATCAATGATCACCGGCGTCAGGCCGGCAATATCGATGACGTTAAGGTAATCGTTGACCGTCTCTTTTTTGGCTGCCACCAGCATCACATCGATCTGGTTGGGGTTCTGGTCGTTGTCGCCCAGAATCTGGAAATCCAAATTCACGTTGTTGATGTCAAAGGGGATATACTGCTCCGCCTCAACGGCGATCACTTCCTGAAGCTGCTCTTCACTCATGCTCTGCACATTGATCTTTTTGATGATCACCGAGTATCCGCCGATGGAGATCGCCACCCGGTCTTCCTTTATATTATAGAGTGAAAAAAGCTCCTTTATGGTGGCGGCCACCACCTCCGGATCCTTGATGCCCTCCTCCACAATGGCGCCTGCCGGCATTTCCAGAGTGCCGAACCGCAGCAGGCTTCGACCGGAGGAGGAGACGGCCACCTCCGCGACCTTGACCACGCTGGAGCCGATGTCAAGCCCCACCAGATGATCCTTTTTCCCGAAAAGCATATTTTTCTCCTAGTCAAAAACCTTGTTTCGTTCGGAAAGTTCAAATCCCAGGGCCTTGAGTATCTTGCGTTGCGTCTCCATGCGGCAGGGCATGCCCGCTTCAATCCGCGCGATGGTGATCGGCGACACATCGGCCTTTCTGGCAAGCTCGGATTTGCTCAACAGGAGCGACTCTCGTATCTTCTTCAAACGATTTTTTGTCTTGCCCATTAGCTGTCCCTGATTTTCAAGAGTTGAGATGGCGGCTGAAACTGCGATAAAGCGTATGATAATTTTTAATAATTAATTTTAATTAACATTAATCATGATTCATTATAGCGGAGTCAAGAAAATTATGCATATTTTTTTTAAATTAATGCATATTGTTGCATAATTATGCATAATCACCATATCTGGTGGTTTGTGCCACAAAAAAATATCGGTTTTTCCGCTTTTTCACCTTGCGCGCCGTGCTCCAGAGTGTATTTTTATTGTTTGACGGTTTTCTTTTTTTCACCGCAAAGGCGCAAAGCGCGCAAAGGATTATGCCGTCTGCCCTACCCACGGCGTTTACGTTTTTCTCCGCGTCCTTTGCATCTCTGCGGTGAAATTAATTCTAGGGGTTCTCAATAACAATAATAATAGAGGTGACGAATGTACCGATTGACAGCGCGGATGGTCCTGGTGTGCGTGGCGGTGTTTTTGCTGGCCGGGTGCTTTACCGCCGGATCCCGGCACAAACCATCCCCGGCGATTAACCTGTCCGGCGCCACCCTGTGCGTGATGCCCTTTATAAAAGGACGACACGCTCTTCAAGCCGGGGCGCCTCTGGACCTGACCCTGACCTGCCCGGTATCGGACCTCTGTGTTACCCAGGAAGATTTTCCGGAAGACGCGGACCGTGTCCTGACCCGGCTGGCCTGGCAGACGGCGGCGAACCGGTGGGGAGAGGCGGTAACGCCCATGCACACGGCGGCCGACGCCTGGACCGCCGTGGACAAGGACCCGGCCGCGGACACCCTGCTCCTGCTGGCCCGGCGCGTGGGCGCGGCCCTGAATGTGGATTACGTGATGGCGGGAACCGTGTGGCGGTTCCGGGAACGGGAGGGATATGCCGCGTCGGCCAGCCGGCCCGCTTCCGTGGCCTTTGCTCTTTACCTGGTGGATGTAAAGCAGGGGACCGGCGTGTGGTCCGGCGGCTTTGACCGGACCCAGCAGCCCCTTTCCGAAAACCTGCTCAACGTGGTGGGCTTTTTCAGGCAGGGCGCCAAATGGCTCACCGCCGAAGAGCTGGCCGCCGTGGGCATGGAGACCGTGTTCGAAAATTTTCCGGTACAGTAGGGCGCACAGGCTTGTTTTTTGATCCGGGCCGATACCGAAGCCCCGCTTCGTGTCCTTCCACGTCTTCGCGGTCTTTGCTCGCCGCCCATAGGGCCGCATGCCTTGCCGGTGCAAGTCCGGCTGCGGTAATCGGTTGTTTATCCGTATAGTGATAGCGGTATCACAGGTAGGCGGAGCAAATTGGGGAAGCTCTCTGGCCCAGCCCATACGAGACCAAAGACCTGATGGACGAAGTAAATAAGGCGTCGGGAGGACCAGAGAGTCTCGGATGAGGCCATATTAAGCGATGATCCGGAGCGACAACATAGCGACCGGCAAGCCAAGGGCCTCTGGACGGGAGATGCCGATGCGGCAACAGGCTCCGTTGGACATGCCTTCGGGCCACAGGAGCAAGGCCGCTCAGCTATAGCTGCGTATACGTTATCTGTTCGACGGGGCATGTGGGTCTCGCACTTAAACCACAGGCCGGATAGCGAAGGTCGCAGTTGAGCTTCCGTTTGAAGCCGTACTGGGGAAAACCCGACGTACGGAATTTTAGAGAGAGAGCAGGAAACGTGGGCCAAGGTGGAACCGGGAACCCGCTGCACGTATCGAAAGAGTGCATGAACCGGTAACTCTCCACCTAACGCTGCGCGCGCCTGCTCTCTACTCGGCGTCTCTGCGATGCAATTGAATTTTTCGAGGCCCCCACAAATATGAAAACTGAAAATAAAATTTCTCAGCGGCAGATCAACCGGCGCCGCACCTTCGGCATTATCAGCCATCCCGATGCCGGCAAAACCACCCTGACCGAAAAGCTGCTGCTGTTCGGCGGCGCCATTCAGATGGCCGGCGCGGTCAAGGCCCGCAAGGCCGGCCGCCACGCCACCAGTGACTGGATGGCCATTGAGCAGGAGCGCGGCATCTCAGTGACCAGCTCGGTGATGAAGTTCGACTACCGCGACTACGAGATCAACCTCCTGGACACCCCCGGCCACCAGGACTTTTCCGAAGACACCTACCGGGTGCTTACCGCCGTGGACAGCGCGGTGATGGTGATCGACAGCGTCAAGGGCGTGGAGACCCAGACCCGCAAGCTGATGGAGGTATGCCGGATGCGCAACACCCCCATTCTCACCTTTGTCAACAAGCTGGACCGGGAGGGCCTGTCGCCCATCGACATTCTGGGCGATATTGAAGACAAGCTCCAGATCGAGTGCGCGCCCCTCTCCTGGCCCATCGGCATGGGAAAAAGTTTCAAGGGCACCTACAACCTTCACCGCGGCGAGCTGGTTCTGTTTGCCCCCGGCCAGGAGCGCCTGACCGGCGACACGGTGACTATTCAGAATCTGGACGACCCCCTGCTGGATCAGTTTCTGGGCCGCCAGGCCGACCAATTGCGCGAAGACGTGGCCCTGCTGGAGGGCGCGGCCACCCCCTTTGATCTGGACTATTTTTTAAAAGGGGGCCAGACCCCGGTCTTTTTCGGCAGCGCCATCAACAACTTCGGGGTGCGCGAGCTTCTGGACACCTTTGTGGAGATCGCCCCCGGCCCCCAGCCCCGGGCCGCCGTCACCCGCACCGTGACGCCGGACGAGCCGGCCTTTTCCGGGTTTGTGTTTAAAATTCAGGCCAACATGGACCCGGCCCACCGGGACCGGATCGCCTTTCTGCGGGTCTGCTCGGGCCGGTTTGTGCGGGGCATGCGGGTGCGCCACCATCGCATCGGCAAGGAGGTACAGATCGCCAATCCCATCATCTTCATGGCCCAGGACCGGGCCTTTGTGGAAGAGGCCTGGCCGGGCGACATCATCGGCATTCACAACCACGGCACCATTCGCATCGGCGATACCTTTTCGGAAAAAGAGCCCCTGGCTTTTACCGGGGTCCCCAATTTCGCGCCCGAGCTTTTTCGCCGGGTGATATTGCGGTCGCCCTTAAAGGCAAAACAGCTTCAGAAAGGCATTGATCAACTGGTGGAGGAGGGGGCCATTCAGGTGTTCCGGCCCCTGGCGAACAACGCCATCATTCTGGGGGCCGTGGGCGTCTTGCAGTTCGAGGTGACCATGGCCCGGCTCAAGGCCGAATACGGGGTGGACGCCGTCTACGAGCCGGTGGATTACAGCGTGGCCCGCTGGGTCCACTGCACCGACCGCAAGCTGCTGTCTCTGTTTGAAAAGGACCGCCAGGCCAACCTGGCCCGCGACGCCGAGGGCAACCTCACCTACCTGGCCCAGAACGAATGGCAGTTCAACTACATGGCGGAAAAGTGGCCGGATATCGGGTTTTCCAAAACCCGGGAGTGCCAGTAGCCCGGCAGCGTCCCTGGCCGCCAGCCGATCCTGCCGTTGTGATTCAAGAAGATTTTTCAGTGTTGTCCGGTTAGGTTTTTGCCTGTAACCGGGACGCCTGTTGTTCTTTGAAAAAGTATTCATCCATGCGAAAAACGATTCGATTACTGGAGGGTGCGCCGGCCTGGCGCGAAACAGCCTCCACCCTCAACTTCCCCTATAAGCTATTGATGTAACATCAGAAATAATGCCAGCCGACATCCGGCGGCGGTTCATGTCAAAGGAAGCGATTTTCTCCCCTGATTTCCCTGCACCGGACGAGGGTAACGGGTTTGCAGTTCGGCCGGATACCGAAAATCGTCCTCCAACTTCCCCGTCTTATTGGTCCCCACCGACATCGTTTCGTTGTAATTGCACCCGATCCGTGGCATGGATTGTCGGCCTCTTTACGGTCGAGTTCGCCGGAGGGGCGAAATCGGGTCTTTCCCAGGGGTGCGGCTCGGTGGCATCGTCGCCTGGTACGAGCGGGAAGCGGCAAGACCACCTTGTTTCGCCAGCGCATCCGGCAACTGATCGAGAGCGGTGTTCCCGTTGAGAACATCCTTCATCTCGACCTTGCCGATGACCGGCTTTATTGGCTGCGGCACGAAACCCCGGACATCACCCTGGAGGCCTATTTCGCGCTCCATCCGCAGAAGCGCGGCAGCGAAACGGTCCACTGCTTTTTCGATGAGATTCAGGCGCTCCGCACCGGCAGATATTTATCGACCGCCTGACGCGCACCGATTGGCAGGTCGGCGGCTTCCCCGGCGTGATTCGACTCGACCAGCGGCAGCGCATAGAAGCCCATCAGGCCAACTGGAACGCCATCCTCGCCGGCATCATCAGGCATCACAACATTTCCCACCCTCGGGCGGTGATCGATCTGGCCCACTGGCTGGTGGACAACACCGGCTCTTTCTATTCCGCCAGCCACCTGACCGACTACCTGAAATCCCTCGGCCACCGGGTGCGTAAAAGCTCGGTGGCCGATTGGCTCGTCGCGTTCGAGGATGCCGGGCTGCTGTTCAGCGTGAACATCTTTTCCAGCTCAGCGACCCGGATCAGCGTCAATCCCCGCAAGCTCTACTGCACCGACCACGGCCTGACGGCCTCGATCAGCTCCGGCATCCTCACCAACCGCGACAGCCTGCTGGAGAATTTGGTGTTCACCGCGCTGCGCCGGGTGACGCCGGAAATCTTCTACCACAAGACCAAAACTGGCCGGGAGGTTGACCTTGTCGCGCTGCTGCCGTCAGTGCCGGGTCAAGAACGAACCATACTACTGATCCAGGTCTGCGCCTCGCTGGCCGATCCCCGCGTCAGGCAGAGCGGGGTCCGCTCCCTATCCGAAACCATGGTCGAGCTGGCGGTGGCGGAAGGGACCATCGTCACCTGGCGCACCGATGAGACTATTCCCGTGGGCTTCGGCACCATCCAGGTGGTGCCGATCCGGCGGTTTCTGCTGGAGATGAACTCACGAACCTAAAATAGCAGCTCGTCTTATTTTAGGTTCGTGCCGTTTCGTAAAATAAGCGCCTCCTTTCAGTCAGACCCAAGGCAGCAATAGAGACAAGAAACGACGCCGTTGAACTGTCAAGGATTCTTTGACAGTTCAGTTGCGATTCATAGCTCTCGGAGAACATCTCGCAGAAAGTCGAATCCAATCCTCTCCTGCTCCAGACGAACATGTTCCCCCCAATGGTTTTGGCGCAATTGATCGTAAAGTGCGCTTTCCTCGGAGTTCAGCCGCGTAAGAGTCCCTGTTTCAGGCTGCATTTCAACTCCCCATAGTGCACTGTGGGCTAGGAGTGTCCGTTGATCCATCAGAAAAGAAACGACATGAGGCAAGAACCCACGCAATTGATTGAGAATAGCAAAGCCGTGAGTATCGATGTCCCCCCAATAGTAGATTTCTTTTTCGTGCAGCCAGGTTGCGGCCGCGAGATTGTCAAATCCGTATCCCGCTCCGAATACCACCACCGCATCAGAAACATCCGGAAAAGCCAAAAAGTTGATCTCATTTTCAGTGATGAACACTTTCGATACCGGCAAATCAAGTGAGGCGAAGGCTGACTGTGTCAGGGTGATATCCTGATCGGCTTCCACTGATAGCAGACGGACATTCGAGTCCAGCATCCGAAATCGCACCCGTGACGGTTTGTCAAGAAAACCATATCGACGACAGAACCCGCCGATGCCCGTGTGAGTTCCATCAATAGAATCCTCCGGCAGCATGAGATCGAGCAGTGTTGGCTCCCGCATTATTCTGACCGGGATTTCTTCGTTATTCTGACCATTTTCAAAAAGTTCCGGATTAAACTGACCTCGTTTGATTGCTTTTATCTCCGGCAGGGTTTTTATCGTAT
>JAXHVI010000142.1:0-3325 GCA_034189195.1 Thermodesulfobacteriota bacterium
TAGGCCAGGTAGCTTACATAAACCGGCACCATCCAGTGCAAAAAGGGAATCAGCCTGTCAATAACAGAAAACTCAAGATACCGGGGCTCAATGATATGAAACCGGTTGGTCACCTGGTAGACCGCGATATAGGGGGCCCAGAGCAGCAGGTAATAAAAGATATTGTTTCTTTTTTTCAGCAGAACCATTTGCACCTTATCCCAAAATCCAAATCGAAATCGGGATCGCTCCGCCGTTGGTCATTGCGGGCGCAAGCGAAGCGATCCTGAACACATGCGGCTGAGATTGCTTCGTCGCTTCGCTCCTCGCAATGACGGAGTATGCGTCTTTCTTCTCCCCGGCGGCCTATCCTCTCCTGTATTTTCTCTTAAACGCCCACAGGCCGATTGCGGCAAACAGGAAAACCGATATCCACTGGGACGTGGAAACCCCTGCCCAGTAGGCCCGGTCCACGTCATCACGGATAAACTCGATTAAAAACCGGAACACCGCGTAAGCCAGGACCGACTTGACGAAAGTATGTTTTTTGCCTTTTCTGTAATGCCGGAAAGCGAACACGGCCAGGCCCAGCAGAAAAATCGCCGAAATCAGCTGGGTGGGGATCACCGGCAAGGAGGCAGGCGGCAGAAAGCCCCGGGTCAGCCCCCGGCGCCAGTGCTCGGAGGCGGCCACGGAACCGGAAGGAAAGCGTATGCCGAACTTATAAGACACAATACCGTGGCAGCAGCCGTTCAAAAAACAGCCGATCCTGGCAGATCCCAGCACGATAAACAGGATAAAGGCTTTCCGGTTGAGCATCGATGTCCACCGGGCGCCCGCCACCAGGGCCGCGATGGCGATGCCCAGGGGATAGAAAAAGACTGCGCCGTAGAGCACCTTGGTGGTTTTCAACGGGTGGGTAAAGAGAATGTCACGCCATGTCAGGGTGTGGGCGACGTGAGGGGGGATATTGTCAAACAGGAAATGAAAATAATTGGCGCCCTGGATGCACAGGATCACCACCGCGAGATAGCCGATGGAAAGCCGTACAATCACCACGGACTTGCCAAAAACACCCGGCCGGGTCCAGAACACGTCTTCAGAAAAGACAAAAGCAATCCATCCTGCCACGATGCCGGAGAGCATCATCATGTAGTATGTGGAAAGGTTTCCCACCTGGATCACGGGATACATGGTATGCCTTTCTGCCGGTCAATACCGGCCCTCACCACCTGGCCCAGCAGATCAAGGGTGTGGTCCGGGGTCGCCAGGGGCGGCAGGTCCGGGTTGCCGGTTTCTATATCTTTAATCAGTTCGTTGATTTGTGTCAAGGGCCGGGTTGCTATAAATGCCGCCATGCAGCGCCGGGCCGTTTTCGTGTCACCGGCCAGAAGGCGGTTTTCAGCCAGATAAAGCCACCCGGTCCCTGAATCCGGCCGGCCGGCCATGTATCGCCTGAGAAACCACTCGCCTTTTTTGCTGTCATCCAGGAATCCGAATGTCACGCCCAGGGGCAGAAAAAGGTCTGTCTTATCCGGGGCCAGGGCCAGGGCCTGTTGCAGTTCGGCCAGGGCCGCATTTGAACGGTTTTGCGCCAGCAGAATCCTTGCCCGCAAAGCAAAAAGACGGGACTTCGTGACCGGCCCGATCTCGGGTTCAGCCAGCAGGCGATTCGCCATGTCAAAGGCGAGATCAGGGTCGGTGCGGGCATAAATCAGGCAGAGCTTGAACATATAGTACCGCTTCATCTGCAGCGACAGCCGGGTATTTCCGCCTTCGGCCTTTACCAGGGCCAGGGCGTCGGTCACGAACGCCTCCGCCTTTTCAAAATTCCCGCGCTGGTAGTAGATACCGGCCATGTTCTTCAGCGTCAGGGCCTTTTTGAGCCGCTTGTCGTGGACCTTTTTTTCAAGGGCCGCCGCATACAGGGCCAGGGCCTTGTCCGTGTCTCCGGTCCGCTCGTAAAACCAGGCCAGGTTATGATAGGGCCGGGTCAGATCCGGCGCCTTTACGATAGCGCTTTGCCACAGGGATTCAGGGGATTGCCAGTCATAGTTTCGCACAAACGTGCACATGCCCAGAAACACAAAGCCAAAGGCAGTCACCCCGAAAATGACAGAATAAATAAACCGGCTCCGTTGCCGGTAGATGACCAGAAGCCGGTTAAGGCCCAGGGCCACGGGAACAAACAGGAACATGGAGGGCAGGTAGTTTCTGTGTTCAAACACCAGTTCCAGGGGCAGAACCGTGGACTCTATCAGGTGGTGGACAAAATAGAACAGCACGGCAAAACAGGCCAGGGGATATTTTTTCCTGTAGACGAGGGCCGCCGCCAGCATAGCGAGAATACCGGCCACGGACAGCAGCGTGGTGACCGGGTGAACAAGAGACGTGGAAAGGGTAAAATCGTGATCAATGGAAAAGTTTTCCGGCACCGGCGCTAAAAACTGGTGGAGATAAAAAAAAAGAATTCGAGGCTCAGTGAGCAGCCGCTCCTTTAATCCAAAGGGCCGGTCCGCGTATCCATTCAGCAGGGAGGTGGGAAAGAGCCAGATGGCAATACCAAAGACGGCCGCCAGAACAACGGCAACCGGGACCACAGGGCGGGCAAAAAGACGGCGCAGCCGGACCGCGTCAAAAAAACAGATCTCCACCAGCAGCAGGGCCGCCGGAAACAGGGCCGCGTTCTCCTTGGCTCCCAGGGCCAGGGCCGCCGCCACCAGGGCCAGAAACGCATATCCCCAGCACCGCCGGCTGTCAGCGCCGACCAAAGCAATACGAAATTTCAGCCAGGCCCAGATCCCGGCAACGTAAAACATGGCGGCAAGAGAGGCCATGCGCTGAACGATATAGGTCACGGCCTGAATCTGCATGGGATGGGCCGCCCACAGCAGGGTGGCAACCCCCGCGATCAGCAGGCGGTCCGCCAAAGGCCGATGGACCTTGCCGATTTCCAGCAGCAGCAGAATGGCCTTGAAAACAAAAAATGTTGCCACCAGGTGAATCAGGAGGTTGACCACATGGTAGCCGGCCGGTCGCAGGCCGCCGATCCAGTGGTTTACGGCAAAGGAGAGGTTGCTCACCGGCCGGTAGATACGCTCCTCGCCGCCACGGTCCCAGGTACAGGCATCAAGAACGGCGGGCAGGATCAGACGGTCCATGTGCAGGTCGGCCCGGTCCACGATGTTGGGCACATCGTCAAACACAAAGTCGCCATGAAAGGTGTTGCCGTAGAGGATCAGGACAAAAACAAGAATGCCGCCGATGGCAGAGATTGTTTTAGATGAGTTGTCCGGTAGGTGGGTCATGGTAGCCGGTTATGTTGGGTCGGAATCACAGCACACCT
>JAXHVI010000143.1:0-5579 GCA_034189195.1 Thermodesulfobacteriota bacterium
TCTTTCTCCACCTGGTTGCGAACCCTGAACAGGGCCATCATATTATCAAAGCCCCTGTCCCTGTCAACGGCCGGCAAGGTTCCGGCGGATTTCCGGCTTCCCGGAGCGTCCTTGTGGCACGGTAATCTGTTGACACGACCCGGTGAGTGACGCTATATATTTACGATTCATTCCGGGCGCAGCCGATGTGTATGTCTCACTGTTTTGCCGGGCCGTAGTGCCGGAATGACACGCCGTTTTCAAGCACCACAAGGAGGAACAACAGCATGGCTTCACCATCGCGGTATTACCAGATTAAACCCGGCAGAAAGCACATTCAAACATCAATTGTGCGTCTTGTCTTTTTGAGCCTGGGCCACGCCTTCCAGACCGCCTACCGTCTGGATCCGGAGGTGAAAAAAGAGATTGATTCCTGGCCGGAAACGGTGTGCATCGTCATGAACGTGGAGCCCGACGGGCCGTGCATGACCCTGGTCAAGCGCAACGGCACCTTTCAGTACCTGGGCGAAAAGGAGATTGTCAACGCCGACGTGGTGATCGCCATCAAGAACGTCGAGTTCATCTTCCGCATGATGATGGGCCTGATGAGCATGCCCCGCATCATCGCGGAGAACCGCCAGTACGTCAAGGGCGACCTTGTCCTGGCCAGTTCCATCATTCGGTGCATGAACCGGGTCCAGGCCCTGATGATTCCGGTGATCACAGGCCTTTACATCAAAAAGGTGCCCAAATTTTCCTGGCTTATGGTGCGAAACCGGATCATTTTCTGGACTTGGGGGGTTCTCGGGCAGGTCAAATAACGCCATACGCAGGAGCAATCCATGATTCCCAAGTATTTCGAGTATTTCAACTCCGTTAAGGTCGTGGCCGGAAAACAGGCCCTGGCCCGGCTGCCCGAGGAACTGTTGAACCTGGGCGTCCAGAAGCCGATTCTGGTCACGGACAAAGGCGTGGTCAACGCCGGCCTGGTCAAGGCGGTGGAAGAGAACGTGGCCGGGTCCGGGGTCTCCATCGGTGCTGTTTACGACGACACGCCGGTGGACTCCTCCATTCACGCGGTCAACGCCATTGCCGCCATTTACCGGGAAAAGGGGTGCGATTCCATTATTGCGGTGGGCGGCGGCTCTGCCATTGACACGGCCAAGGGCGTCAACATCGTGCTGTCTGAAAACACCGATGACCTGCTCAAATTCACGGGCAACAACCGGGTCCGGGCCGTGATGAAACCCTTTGTGGTGATTCCCACCACCGGCGGCACCGGCTCTGAAGTGACCATGGCCGCGGTGATCGCCAACCCGGACCTGGGGGTTAAAATGCAGTTCACCACACCCCTGATGCTGCCGGACTTCACGATTCTGGATCCGCGCATGACAAAGACCATGCCCCCCAAGATCACGGCGGCCACGGGCATGGACGCCATGACCCACGCCGTGGAAACCTTCATGAGCATTCAGCGCAACCCGGTGAGCGATGCCTTTGCCTGGTCCGCCATCGAACTTCTGGTCGAAAACCTTCCCATGGCCGTGACCAACGGGGATGATGAAGATGTGCGGCTGGCTGTTGCCACGGCGGCCATGCTGGCCGGCATCGCCTTTTCCAACTCCATGGTGGGGGTGGTCCATGCCGTGGCCCATGCCCTGGGCGGGGTCTGCCACCTTCCCCACGGCATTGCCAATGCCATTATTCTGCCCTTCGGCATGGAGTTCAACCTGCCCAAGGCCCGGGATGTCCTGTCCGACATGCTGCTGGTGCTGGCCGGCCCCGAAGTGTTTGCCGCCACGCCGAAAAAACAGCGGGCCGAAAAGTCCATCGCCGCGGTGCGGGACCTGATCAAGACCCTGAACCGGACCAGCGGCCTGCCCGTCTGCCTGGAACAGGCCGGTGTGCCCAGAAACAAACTGGAAAAGGTGGCCCAAATAGCGGTAAGCGACGGGGCCGCCAATTTCAATCCCATTGAGATTGAATACCAGGACGCGTTGAATATTCTCAACCGGGCTTATGCCTGATGTGATTCACTAACCCGATGTTTCGGGGGGACTGTTTATGCAAGAGCTTATCGGCACCAGCAATAAGGTACTGGAAGTTGACCTGACGCAACAAACGTTCGATGTCATCACCATCACCGACCGGGACCGGAAGATGTACCTGGGCGGCAAGGGGCTGGGCCTGAAACTGATTTACGACCGCATGCCTATGGATGCCGACCCCCTGGGGCCGGACAATATTCTGGCGGTTATGCCCGGCGTGCTCATGGGCACCGGGGCTCCCTGCTCCGGCCGGTTTGCTGCAGTGGCCAAGTCGCCCCAGACCGGGGTCATGGTCTCCTCATCCTGCGGCGGCCCCTTTGGCATGGCCTTTAAAACCGCCGGATGGGATGGGATTCTGATAAAGGGGACTTCCGAAAAACCGGTCTGGCTGCTGGTGGATTCAAAGGGCGTCACCTTTAAGGACGCGGCCGATCTGTGGGGAAAAGACACTCAGGAAACCCAGGCCCTGCTGCCCAAAGAGGGCCAGTCCCTGGTGATCGGGCCGGCCGGTGAGAACCTGGTGAGCTTTGCCAACATTGCGTCGGCTGAGCGGTACCTGGGCCGGGGCGGCATGGGCGCGGTGATGGGGGCCAAAAAGCTCAAGGCCGTCTGCGCCGTGGGCAAGGCCTACAAGATTGTTCCCAAAAACAGGGCGGCCTTTGACAAGATCAAGAAGACGGCCACCGACTACATCAACCGCAATCCCTGGACCTCGGACGGCCAGCGCAAGTACGGCACCCTGAGCATCGTCAACATCACCCGCACCACGGGCATTCTGCCGGTGCGCAATTTCCAGGACGGCACCTCGGACAACGCCTATAAACTCAGCGGCGAGCTTATTCGGGAAAAATACAATACCAGCCACCACACCTGCAAACCCTGCACCATTTTATGCGGCAAAAAAGGGGTGTTTGACGGCAAGGAGATGCCGGTGCCCGAATATGAGACGGTTGGCCTGATGGGCTCCAACCTGGAAATTTACGACCCCGTGATCATTGCCCGGTGGAACAAGGTTTGCGGGGACATGGGCATGGACACCATATCCGCCGGCGGCACTCTGGGCTGGGTGATGGAGGCCACGGAAAAGGGACTGGTGAAAAGCAACCTGAAGTTCGGCAGCCCCGAGGGCGTGGACGAGGCCCTGATGGATATCGCCTACTGCCGGGGGTTTGGCGCGGAGATGGCCGGCGGTTCCAGAAGATTGTCCGAAAAATACGGCGGCACCGAATTTGCCATGCATGTCAAGGGCATGGAGCTGTCCGCCTATGATCCACGGGGCAGTTACGGCCATGGCCTTTCCTACGCGGTGGCCAACCGGGGGGCCTGTCATCTGAGCTCCACCATGATGGCCATGGAAAATTTCATGTGCTTTCTGGCGCCGCACACCACGTTGTCCAAGGCCCGGTGGACAAAGTTTTTTGAAGACATGTGGTGCTGCGTCAACTCCCTGCACACCTGCCTGTTTACCTCCTATGCCTATACCACGGAACTGCTGGTCCCCAGAATGTCCGGCTGGATATCCACCCTGATCGGCATGCAGTTTTTTCCCCAGGTGCTGACCATGGCCGTGGATTTCGCCGTTGTTTATCGCAAGATGTGGCAGGCTGTGACCGGCATCTCCATTTCCAAATCGGAGTTTCTGCGGGCCGGGGAGCGCATTCACGTGCTGGAGCGGTATATGAATACCCGTATGGGGGCCTCGGTAAAAACCGACACCCTTCCCAAGCGGCTTCTGACCGAAAGCCGCAAGTGTGACAAGAAAGGCCGCACCGTGCCCCTGGAGGAGATGCGGGACCAGTACTACCGCCTGCGCGGATTTACGCCGGAAGGAAAGCCTTCGCCGGAACTGCTCAAGAAGCTTGAGATTACCGCGTGAGCGGTTAAGAATATCTCTACAATCGGATCTTTTGCCGATGCTGAAAAATATAATTCTGGTTTTTTGCGGTTTTTTGCACCGCAAAGACGCAGGGTTCGCAAAGGGGTATGTTTTTGTTCTACACGCAGTGTTTACATCTTTCTTTGCGTCTCTGCGGTGAATTTAATTTTTCGAAGTTTCCTATACTATTAAGGAGATGATTTGATGATCCCTGCTTCCTACAGTTTCATGCATAAGACCAAGGTTTTTTACGGCGCACTGGCCCTGGAGCAGATTCCGCCGGAGCTGGACCAGATTCCGGCAAGAACCCCCCTGGTGATCACTGAGCCCAAAACCGAAAAAAAGGCCATCCGCGCTCTGGCCGGGGCCTTTGCCCGCACGGCGGCCCCGATCACGGTGTTTGATCAAACACCTGATCTGGTTGAAGAAACGGCGATCAGGGAGATTGCGGATATTTACAAAAAGACCGGGTGCAACTCGATTCTGGCCCTGGGCGGGGCCTCGGTCATCGACACGGCCAAGGCCGTGGCCGTGGTCGTGACCGGCAAGGAGCTGGCTGCAGCGTCGGGGGACGACAACATCGCAGGGCCCCTGCCGCCCTTTTTTGCCATTCCCACCATGGCCCAGGAAACAGCATCCCTCATCGGCAGGCTGAAGGTTCGGACCGGAACCGGGACGCTTGAGTTCGCCTCTTCGCTGCTGATGCCCCGGGGGGTTTTTATTGACAGCCGGGTCATGGCATCCGCCACGGGCAAAGAGGTGGCAAAAAGCGGCCTGGCAGCTCTTTACCGGATCGTGGACGCGGCCACCGGCCCCCAGCAAAATCCGGTAAGCACCACCTTTGCCGCCTGCGCCCTGGAGATGCTCTCTGCGAATCTGCTTAAAGCGGTACGGCTCAACAGCAAAAAGCAGTCAGCGATTCTCACCGCTGCTGCCATGCTTTCGGAAATCGCGGCGTCCAACACCACCCAGGGTGTGGGGCTCGCCCTGTCCAGGGCCGTGGGCGCGGCCGGCAAGGTTTCCGAAGACTTGGCCGGAGCGGCCCTGGTGCCGGGCCTGATCAAGCTTCGCATGAAAGGTGCCGGGGACGCACTGTCCCGATTGCTGCTGGCTATGGAAGGACCGGAAAAATACGCGGCCACGGCCGCGGATCAGCGGCCCCGGGCCGCCCTTGAAGCACTGGAAACCCTGATGCTCAAGGTACAGGCTTCGGCCGGTCTGAAGCTTACCGCAGCCTCCCTGGGCCTGGCCACGGGCAGGGACGAAATCGCAAAGGCCGTGGCGGCCGATACCGACACCCTTGGCCCGGAAACCGTCAGCCAGGCCCAGGTGGCAGAGATTCTGGCAGCGGCGGAATAGTCCTTTTCTGATTGAAATTTGAAACGCCTGGTGTCCCAAAAAAAAGAGATGGGACACCAGGCGTTTTTCATTGGTGTGCAATCTATTTTCAGATTAGTACCTGAATTTTGCACGGCCATCAGCATAAAATAGAAGGAACCATTTTTTCTTTGCGTCTCTGCGGTGTAATTGAATTTTTCGAGGTTCCCTTAAGGTTTGATGCCATCGTAAAAAGTATTTTTTAATAATATTTTGAATTAATTTAAAAAAACAATAATTTTCACTTGACTTTTCTTTTTCCGGTTGATATTAATTATCAACAGAATCAGAAAGTTAAG
>JAXHVI010000144.1:0-14606 GCA_034189195.1 Thermodesulfobacteriota bacterium
GTGGGTGGTGGCGGCCAGGTAATACCCTAGCAGGTCCATGTTCACCCGAATTGATGTTTGGGCGGAGATCAGTGGAACAGCCGGGCCATCAGGGGAAGGGCACCAAAGGTGCCCAGCGTGCTGCCCAGATTGACCAGAACCACCACCACCAGCACCCGGGTGACCCGGTTGCGCCAGAAACCGCCAAAGGATGTGATATCGGAAGAGAGGTCTTCCAGGTCTCCCACGGTGGGCCGCCGCACCAGAGCTTCCACCAGCCCGGCCACCCATCCGGCGCCGATGGCGGGGTTCACCGAAGTGATGGGGGCCGATGCCGCGGCCGCCAGGATGGTGAACGGGTGGCCCCATGCGGCCAGGGCGCCCAGGCCGGCCAGGGTGCTGTTGGCAAGAATCCAGAGCCCCAGAAGGTGCATGCCGGTATCCCTGCCGCCCAGGGCAAACCCCAGCACAAACACCGCGATGATAAGGGCGGGAATACCCCACTTGATCACTTTCCCGGATATGCCGGGTGGCGGAACGGTCTCCAGCGACTGAATATCGATGGCCGTGTTCCAGTACTGTTTGATGCCGGCTACATGGCCCGCGCCCACTACGGCCACGATCTTTTTCCCCGGGGCGTTGTAAATGGAGTGGGCCAGGTACTGGTCCCGTTCGTCGATGATGATTTTTTGCAGCATGGGGTGGGATTGTTCCAGTTCGGCCAGCACCATGTGCAGCATGTCCTCCTGCTTGAGCTTTTCGATTTCCGCTTCAGAGATTTCATCGGCCCCCACAAGAGAGCCCACCAGTTGAAACAGGAGCTTGCTTTTTCCCCAGAGCCCCATGGAGCGCCAGGCCCGGGCAAGGGTGGTGCGGATTTCCCGGTCGGCCAGGTGAATCTTTGCCCCGATTTTTTCCCCGGTTTCAATGGCACTGATCATGTCCTGGCCCGGTGCGATACCGAACTTGTCCGCGATCTTTTTCTGAAAGGCGGCCAGCAGCAGGTTGGCCAGCAGCATAAAGGCTTTCTTGTCCCGGACCGCCTTCAGAATGTCCATCTGCCGCCAGTGCTCCCGGTTGCGGACCGCCTCAAACCGGGGCCGGCAAAGCTCCACGCACACCGTGTCCGGCTGCTCTGCCTCAATCACCTGGGTGACCTGTTCGGCGCTCTGGCGGGAGACATGGGCTGTGCCCACCAGAAGGATCTCTTTGTCACCTGCATGCAGGTGATGAAGGTTGGCGTCGTTGTTCATTATGATTCTTTTCGTGAAATATGCGGCCTGACGTGTTAAATTATCGTCCTGATACCGCCGGATATATCGAATTCCGTGCCGTGTCAAGGAAGATGTTCAATGGGATCGTTTTTGCTGAAAATGTCACGTGTGTTTTGATTTCGATAGCGATACCGATCCCGGTAGATTTCGATTTGGATAACATAAATTCATGATTGAGGAGATACCGGTGAAAAAGCAGCAGAACACGGAAATCGGGGCCGAAGATTTTCGAATTCCGGAAGAACCTTTCTATCTGCCGGCGGGAAACGAGGCGGTTCTGTTTCAGGCGGCTTACGACGCCCGGCTGCCCGTGATGCTCAAAGGCCCCACCGGCTGCGGCAAGACCCGGTTCGTGCAGCACATGGCCTTTCGCCTGGGCCGGCCCCTGATCACCGTGGCCTGCCACGAGGACCTGTTTGTTTCCGACCTGGTGGGCCGCTATATTTTGAAAAACGATGAAACCGTATGGCGGGACGGCCCCCTGACCACGGCGGTACGTATGGGCGCCATCTGCTATTTTGACGAGATCGTGGAGGCCCGGAAAGACACCACCGTGGTGATTCACCCGCTGACCGATGACCGCCGGACTCTCTATATCGACAAAAAGGGGGAGGTGATTCCCGCCCATTCCGACTTTCTGCTGGTGATCTCCTATAACCCCGGCTACCAGTCCGTGCTCAAAGACATGAAGCAGAGTACCCGCCAGCGGTTTACGGCCCTGACCTTTGACTATCCGGCGGCTGAACATGAAGTCACCATCATTTGCAAGGAGGCGGGTGTGGACCACGAGACCGCCGACCGGCTGGTGCGGCTGGGGACCCGGATTCGCAACATTCGGGAGCACGGCCTGACCGAAGGGGCCAGCACCCGGCTCCTTATCTATGCCGCGCGCCTGATCCGCCAGGGTGTTCCCGGGGCCGACGCCTGCCGGACCGCCATCTGCCAGCCCCTGACCGATGATGAAGGGTTGCAGGAGACCCTGGATGATCTGGTGAAGGATCTGTTTTGATGGCTCCGTAAAAAGCCCAATCTCTGCGTCCTTTGCATCTCCGCGGTGGAATTAATTTTTAGAGGTTGCCTGCTGTCTTATCATACGGGATACGGCGTGGGACAATACCGCTTACGTTCATGAACCAATTTTCATATATAAACGAAAACGACGCCCCACTGGAGACCCTGGCCCTGGCCGATCCCGACCTGGCGCTTCGGGTAAAAGACCGGCTGGAGAAGGCCGGATGCGATTTGCAGGCGAAGGCCGTAAGCATTCTGGCCGGCGACGTGGTGTACGGCCTTTCCATTGAATCCGCCCTGGGCCGGGCCCTGGCCGACGGGTACCTGGCCCTGATCACCGGGGGCGCGGACCGGAAGGCCATTGATTGTTACAGCCGCTCTCTTCAGGCGGCCATCAAAGAGGGCCCCACGTTTGGCCGGATTCTGGCCGCCAGCCTGCCACCGGTGCTGCTTCATTCAGATTCCCGGCTGTTTGACCGGTTCATGGCCGCCGTGAACCGGATCAAGGCCCGGTGGCTTTACGCCCTGACCGCCGAGCCCATGGAGATCATCGGTGAACTGGTGAGCGGCACGGCCGCGGACGCCGGTCTTGCCTATCTGGACCTTTTGCTGGCGGTGTTTGACCATGACCTGACCTACAACCAGTACCGGCGGTTTACCGCCGAGTTTCCCCGGGCCGTGCTTTCGTTTACGCCCGGCCAGCGGGCCTGGAAGACCGTTCAACTGGAGCGGGTGGTGCGCCGGGATTTTGACCTGGCCTGCCTGTTTCTGGCGCCGTTGACCCGGGAGCTTGCCTTTCTGGCGCCGGCCGACCTTGAACGTTTTGTCTCAGAGGGGCTGGACCGCCATCAAAAGGATGCCAACCGGGGGAAAAAGTTTTTGACCTTGGAGTCCCGGACCGCTATTGAAACCTGCGACCGTCTTCGGACCACGGCGATTTTCCCGGAGATGCAACAGAAGATATCCTGCTACCTGCATGCCCGCACCGGCCGGGCCATTCCCGTGAAGCCGATCTCCGGTCTGCCCGAAACTTTTTTTTCGAATTCGCCAGGTGTGCCTGTCTGTTCCGACGGGAAGACCATTTTTCTGGCCGATACGATAGACCGCCATTTTCGGCGGAAAGAAAACAGCGATTTTTACAAGGCCCTGGCCTGGATCGAGGCCGGGCTGTTTGAGTTCGGCACCTTTGATTTTGATCTGCAAAAAGCCCTGGAAAATGCCGGCCGGCCCCCGAGACCCGTCGGGCCGGACGAAGAGGGTCGCACCGACATGGAACAGCTGTTTGACTGTTTTCCGCATCCCGGCCTGGCCGCCGACCTTTTTTCCATATTTGAATACGGCCGGGTCCGCACCCTGCTGGAAGAACGTTACCCGGAAGGGGCCCGGCGCTTTTACGGCCTGGTCCGGCAGGCGGCGGCCCCAGGGCCCGGCGAAAATATAATGCAGGCGCTTCATGCCTGCATCGCCCTGGGCCGGGACCCGGCGCAGGAGAAGGGTGCCGGGATGCGAACGGTGGAAACAGTGGCGCGTATTTTCAAGCACCATGCCGCCGGCCGTCCGTTTCCCGAAGCCTCGGCCCAGGCCCTTTTTTCCGTATTTGAAGGCCTGCGGCCCGGTTTTTTCATGCAGGGTGAATATAGACCCATGATCCCGGCCCTGGGCCTTTGCCTGCGGCCCGCGCTTTTTGCCCGGGCCTGGGGCGAGCATGACAGGCTGGCGGCCCGGGTGCAGCAGGCCGTTGAAAAAGAGGGGTACAAGGCCTATAAGTCTGATATCCTGCGGCGAATGCGGGAACAGGGAGGGCTTCTTTATGCCGAAGATATTCAACAGATCGTGGCACACACCCCACAGGCGCATGAACCCGTACCGGAAAGCGGTGCCGGCCCGGGTCTGCCGGGTATTGACCTGTCCGATCTTCACGATGCCCTGGCGGCGAACGGGCCGGCGCCGGACCCTGCCGGCGGGCCGGTTTACCGGTACCGGGAGTGGGACAACACCATCGGGGACTATCTTGCCGATCATGTGCTGGTGCGGGAACGCCGTTTCGACCCGCCGGATTCCGGGTTCTACCAGTCGGCCCTTTCCCGTCACCGGGGCCTGGTGAAAAAAATCCGTTACGCCTTTGAACTGCTCAAGCCCGAGGGTATGACCGTGCTTCGCAGGTGGCGGGAAGGAGAGGATTTCGATTATCGCCAGCTGATTGATTTTGTGATTGACAAAAAGGCCGGCAAAACCCCGTCCGAACGGATATATATCAAGCGGCTCAAGAAGGTGCGGGACGTGGCTGTGCTGCTGCTGCTGGACATTTCGCGTTCCACCTCCGGCGCGGTGGCCGGTTCAGACACGGCCACGGTGCTCTCCGTTGAAAAGGAGGCCACGGTCCTGTTCTGCGAAGCCCTGGAGGTGGTGGGCGACACCTTTGCCATTGCCGGGTTTTCCGGCACCGGCCGCCTGGGAGTGGACTATTTTCCCATCAAGGATTTTGATCAGCCCATGACCGACACCGTGCGCCGGGCCATCGGCGGATTGTCTCCCCAGCGCAACACCCGCATGGGAGCCGCCATCCGGCATGCCACGGCACAGCTCAAGGCTGCGGCGGCCGCCTCCAGGTTGCTGATCATCGTGACCGACGGGTTTCCCAACGACCTGGACTACAAGCGGGAGCGGGCCATCGAGGATACCCGGCGGGCCCTGCTGGAGGCCAGGGCCGGCGGCATTGCCGTTCACACCATCACCGTGAACATCGCCGGTGACGGCGTGCTGGACGATCTTTACGGAAAGGTGCGTCACAGCGTGATTTCCAATGTGCGGGAGCTGCCGGACAAGCTGCTGCGAATCTACGGGCGGTTGACGGGGTGACGGTGTACTTGTCTTTGGCGCAACGAAATGAATGCCCCTGACGAACAATATGGTTGCACAGACCTGTTCTTACTCTTACTTATAATCGTAATCGTGATCCACAGCTGAAAAGTTTCGATTACGATTAAGAGCACGAGCACGAGTAAGATTAAATAGGAAATCGAACCGGATATTTTACAAGCGAATGTGGGTGGATCAATGAATGACATGATTCTCTACAACGACATTTATCACTGGGAGGGGCTGGGCAAGGCCTTCGGCCTGGCCACGGGGAGAATCCGGCTGCGGATTTTCGACCTGGACAAGACCCCGGAAAACAGCGGCGTGCGTCACCTGAGACCCATGGTGGTGGTGGTGTCCGATGTCCCGGGAGAAAGCATCACGGTCAAGGGGTGGGCCGGCCCCCTGGCCTCCTTTATTTCCAGGGCGTTCTATATCGATCCCCACCGGATGCTCTGGGTGGAGCACTACCCGGCCGTTCAGTACGGCGTCAAACACGTAAAACAGATTGATGAAATTTTTGAGGCAGTGGAATTCACCTGGGAAGATGGCATGGCCGTGGCCCCCAAATGGCGGCCCCTGAAACCGCCTTTGCGGGACATCGTCAAAAATCTGGTGGATGTCTCTTGAACCAGGTCTTAGTTTATTGGTATCAGGCAACGGCCCTGTCCTTGCGCGCAGCCAGGCGGGTGGTGGCCATCATGGCCAGGCCGCCGGCCAGGGCCGTTACCGCGCTGACGACAAACAGGGGGCGCGCTCCCGTGGTGTCAAAAAAAACGCCGTTGATAAAAATACCGATCATCATGCCAAGGCCGAAGCTCACCGCGTTGTTTACGGCCTGGCCCAGGGTTTTGGCGCCTTCCGGGCTCACCCGGTCCATGTAAAGAATGCTGGCCATGTGAAAGGCGGCATAGGTGGCGGCATGCAGCAGCTGACCCAGGAGAATCAGCGGGGCCGATATGACAACGGCCATCAGCAGCCAGCGGACAACGGCCACAAAAAAGGAGAAGATCAGCACCGCCTCCAGGGAGAAACGGGCAAAGAGCCTGGGCGAGGCCAGCATGACCACGATTTCGGCCAGGGATGCCAGTGCCCAGCTAAACCCGATGAAAGTGGCGTCAAACCCCAGGTTCTCCAGGTGAATGGAGAAAAAGCCGTAGTAGGTGCCGTGGCTGACCAGCATCAGAAAAGCGCAGACCAGAAACATCTTTACCCGTTTCTGCCGCAGCAGGGAGCCGGCGCCGCTTTTCTCCCGGGTGCTTTTTACCGCCGGCAGGGCCAGTGCGCCGGCGGACTGGAGCAGGGTGCCGGCCAGAATCAGGGGAATGATGATGCTGATGGAAAAGATATCGGTGATACGGCCCATGAGGATGACCACCGCGATAAAGCTGGCCGTGCCCCAGGCCCGGACCCGGCCGTAGCTGTTTTTTTCCGCGCCCAGGATGTCCATGGAAAAGGCCTCCATAAAGGAGATCACCGGAGCGCGGAAAATGCTGTAAAACAGCGTAATCACCAGCATGGGAATAAAGTCGGTGGTAAACAGAAAAAAGCTCCACAAGCCGGCGCTGACCATGTTGCACATCAGGTAGATCGGCTTGCGGGCCTCAAACCGGTCGGCCAGTACCCCCCAGACCAGGGGAAAGACAACGGTGGCGCCGGTCTGAATGGCGGACAGGGTGCCGATCTGAAAACCGGAAAAGCCCAGGTGGTAACAGTAGAGATTGAAAAAGGGCAGAAAGATGCCCAGCACGGCAAAGTAGAGAAAGTATTGCAGCGCGAGGCTGATGCGGCTGGCCGGGGTCTCTTTTTCAACCATGAAACGTCTGGTCTCCGGCAGGGCGTGAATCAAAACGGCGCGCGGTCTTGCGCTTCCCTGCTTGATTATTGGTCATGATCATGACATAAAATAGACAGTTGACCGGTTACAATCCTTTAACCCGGGTGTTAAAATGAGCAATGTTTTTTCCCGTTTCAGGCCGCATGGTAGCAGATATCACTGTTTTTTGCCATGGGGTTTCCTTCTTGTCTGTCTGCTGATGTCGGGATGCGCGACCCGGGTCGTTTCCACGCCGCCGGCAAAACCGTCCGCCGGTACTTACCGTCAGTTCGGCAAAGAATACAGGCTGCTGCCCAGCGCCGCCGGTTTTACCGAAGAGGGCATGGCTTCCTGGTATGGCGAGCCGTTTCACGGCCGGAAAACCGCCAGCGGCGAGGTTTATGATATGTATAAACCGTCCGCGGCCCACAAGACCCTTCCCCTGGGCACCCGGGTCGCGGTGTATAACAAACAGAACGGAAAATCCCTTGAAGTGCGAATCAACGACCGGGGACCTTTTGTGGCCGGCCGGATCATCGACCTTTCCTATGCTGCGGCCAGGGAACTGGGCGTAATCGGCCCGGGCACCGCACCGGTGCGCATCACGGCCCTGGAACCCCATCCCGGTGATGTGCGGCTCGGCAAAGAAGAGGGGGTGTTTGCTTTTCAGGTGGGGGCCTTTGCCAGCCGGCAGAACGCCGATAATTTTCAGGCATCTCTTTCAGAGCGGGTTGCCCATGTTCACGTGGTGGAGTTTTTTGACGGCACCGGCACGCTTTACCGGGTGCGGGTGGGCCGGTACCCGTCCCGGGAAGCGGCCGAGGCGGCCCGCTCCCAGATGGCCGCGGCCGGTTTTGCAGATGCATTTATTGTTGCGGAATGATGGAAACGCCAGAACTGCGAAAAGTTGTGTTCCTGGACCGGGACGGGGACCTGCTCTCTTCGGTGATGATCGGTGACAGGGAAAAAGATATCGGGTGCGCCCGGGCCGCCGGGTGCGGCTGTTCGATTCTGGTCAGAACCGGGAGCGGCAGGCAGGCGGAAAAAGAGCCGGCCGAAAAGCTTGTTTTTCTCACCTGGGTGGCCGCCGACCTGCTGGTGGCGGCCCTGTGGCTGATCAAAAACCACGATTCGGATCCGGCCGCATGATCACGCTTCAAGGTGTCCTGGAGACCATTCGATATCGCCATCCTTCCACTTTTTACACCATTGCCGGTCTGCGTGTGGCCCGGCCCGGCACCCTTGTCACGGTGGTGGGCACCCTGCCCGGTGTGGCCCCGGGCCAGACCGTTACCCTCACCGGCGAATGGACCACCCATGCCCGGTACGGCCAGCAGTTTTCCGTGAAAACCTGTGAAGTCGTCCTTCCCGCCACGGTGGAAGGCATCGAAAATTACCTGCAATCCGGCCTGGTCCAGGGCGTTGGAACCGCCATGGCCGGAAAGATCACCCGCCATTTCGGCAAAGAGACATTTTCCGTGATTGAAAACCAGCCCGAGCGGCTGACCGAAGTGCCGGGCATCGGCGCAGCAACGGCGCTCATGATACGGAATGCCTGGCGCGAGCATCATGCTGTCAGGGAGTTGATGGCGTTTTTGCAGGAAAAGGGGGTGGATGCCTCCCACAGCGCCCGGATTTTCCGGGCGTATGGAGAGGCGGCGGTGGATATCCTGCGGACCGACCCCTTTCGCCTGGCCGAGGACCTGCCGGGCCCCGGGTTTGTGATCGCCGACACCATCGCCCTCTCTTCCGGGGCCAGGGCCGACGACCCCCGGCGGATACGGGCCTGCGTGCGCCACGCCCTGGACCAGAACAGAACGGCAGGCAACGTGTTTGCCTTTGTTTCCCACCTGGTGGATCATTGCGGCACGCAGTTCCACATGGACCCGGCGGATGTGGAGACCGCTCTTTTCGAGCTGGCCCAAGCCGAGGAACTGGTGATAACCGAGATGCCCGGCCCGGACCCGGATGTGGCCATTGTTTACCCGGCGGACCTGTACGCCGCTGAAACCGGCATCGCGGCCCGGCTGGCCGCGTTTGCCGCGGTTCCCGTCACCACGGACCGGGCCGACAGCGACCAGATCATGGACCAGGTGGTGCGGCACCTGGCTATTCAGCCCTCTGCCGAACAGCTGGCGGTGATTCAAAACATTCTTTCCCATCGTGTGGTGGTGGTGACCGGTGGGCCGGGCACGGGCAAGACCACCCTGATCCGGGCCATTGCCGCGGTGTTCGAGGGTGCCGGTAAAAAAGTGATGCTGGCCGCGCCCACGGGCCGGGCCGCCAAACGCCTCTGCGAAGTGTCCGGCAAGGAGGCGGTCACCCTTCACCGGCTGCTGGGCATCGGGTTTGAGGAAACCCCTTTTCTGAAAAACCAGGACAACCAGCTTCGCGCCGACGTGATCGTGGTGGACGAGGCCTCCATGGTGGATATTTTGCTTTTTTTCGCCCTGCTGTCCGCCACGCCGGTCACCGCCGGGCTGGTGCTGGTGGGGGATGTCTATCAGCTTCCCCCGGTGGGCCCGGGCAACGTGCTGCGGGACCTTATTGCATCCGGCGGCCTGCCGGTGTTTGAGCTGACCCAGGTGTTCCGCCAGGCCGAACAGAGCGCCATTGTGCGGAACGCCCATCGTATTCGCCGGAGCGAGCCCCCGGACCTGGCGTCCGCCGCCGCCATCTCCCCGGATACGGGCTTCTGGTTTGTAGAAAGAGAAACTCAAGAGGAAATCGCCGCCACGGTAAAAGACCTGTGTGTTTCCCGTCTGCCGCAGACCTTTGGCCTGGACCCGGTAAACGATATTCAGGTACTCACCCCCATGCACAAGGGTCCGTTGGGCACCATCGCCTTGAACCAGGCACTTCAGCAGGCATTAAACCCGGATGGCCTCGGAAATAAAGAAACACTGGCCGGTTTCAGGCCCGGCGACAAGGTGATGCACCTGAGAAACAACTACACCAAGGAGGTGTTTAACGGCGACATCGGTACCGTGGCAGCCGTGGACACACGGCGGCGCATGATTGATGTGAACTATGACGGCCGCATCGTTGAGTATGATGTGGTCGAAGCCGATGACCTGACCCTGGCCTATGCGATCACCGTGCACAAGTCCCAGGGATCAGAGTACCCGGCGGTGGTGCTTCCCATGACCACCCGCCATTACACCATGCTGGAGCGCAACCTTTTTTATACCGCCATGACCCGGGCACGGCAACTGGTGGTGCTGGTGGGAACATCAAAAGCGGTGGAAGTGGCCATGCGGAAAAACAACCCGAAAACCCGGCTGTCGCTGCTGGCCGCCCGCATCAACCCGGCCATCATCGACGGGGAACAGTTTGCCCAGGACGATATGACGTAATCGAAGTCGGCAGATTTTGCAATTTTTATGAGGCCGATCAGGGGCGTCGGCCGGAGTGAAAGCGGGCCGCGTTGGCCACCAGGGCTGGGGCCCAGGCCGGTGTGCCCAGGGCGTGAATATGAGTGTAGGCGGCAAAGACGTTGTTGCGGCAAATACCGTCCCGGTGACTGACAAACCCTTTGCCCCGGGTGGTTGAAAATACCAGGTCGGCATCGGCTCCCTCCCACTGTCGTACCGTAGAGTAGCGGAATTCATGGCCTCGAATCTCCATGCCCACAGAAAACCACGGATTCTCACGGTCCACCATCGAGATGGTATAGCCATGGCCCGCCGGCCTGGCCGATATGCCAAAGGAGACCGGCAGCACATTGCACATGGGATATGCGGTATGCTCCAGATCCAGCTCTTTTCCCAGGTACATCAGGCCGCCGCACTCGGCATAAATGGGCAGTCCGGCCTCGGCCAGCTCAAGCACGTGCTGCCGGAACGACGCGTTGGCGGCCAGTTCTTTCGCGTGGGTTTCGGGAAATCCGCCGCCCAGATAAAGGGCGTCGATATTCGCCGGAAGCGACGGATCTGAAAGGGGGCTGACAAATACCAGGTCGGCGCCGGCCTGTTCCAGTGCCTCCAGGTTGTCCGGATAGTAAAACTGAAAGGCCGCGTCCCGGGCCACCGCAACCACTGGCCGAAAGCCGGAAAGAGGCGCTGCCGCGGCTGCCGGCGCCGGCGACTCGACCGGCAGGGCGTGGTCGGCAATGGCGGCAACTGCATCCAGGTCGATATATTGCTGCGCGATACGGGCTGCCGCTCCCACCGCCTCCTGGGCCCATGCATGCTCGCAGGTGGGCACCAGGCCCATGTGACGTTCCGGAAAATCCTCCTGGGCCAGCTTGGGAATGGCGCCTACCACCGGAATGCCGCAGTAGTGTTCAATGGAGCGGCGCACAATGGATTCGTGCCGGGGACCGGCCACCCGGTTTAAAACAACGCCGCGAATCCGGGTGGCCTCGTCAAACTGCATACAACCGGCCACCACGGCGGCCGAGGTGCGGGTGGTCTTGGTGCAGTCCAGACAGAGCACCACGGGCGCACCCAGAAGTTTTGCGATTTCCGCGGTGCTGGTGCGACCGTCGATGTCGATGCCGTCGTAAAGGCCGCGATTGCCCTCGATAACGGCAATCTCCATGCCGGTGGTATGGGTGAAAAAAGAAGAAAGAACCGCTTCGGAAGGGATGAAGAAGGTATCCAGGTTCCGACAGGAAACGCCGGCTGCCAATGAAAGCCAGCCGGCGTCTATATAGTCGGGACCTTTTTTAAAGGACACAACCCGTTTTCCAAGACGCTTCAGCGCGGCGGTGACGCCTATGGCAACAGTACTCTTTCCCGCCCCGCCTCTTAACGCAGAAAAGACCAGGCGCGGGCAGACAATGGGGTGTTGCATCGGAACCTCACCAGGGAAAAGGGTGCGCGTCCCTGTTGTATGGCAGGGTGCAGAAGGCCTAGTCTTCGTGCTCCGCCCCGGCCTGTTTGCCTGTTCCCTTCAGGCCGTACATGGTGGTGCTGCCGCTTGACCAGAACTCCAGGATCTGCGCTTCAACCATCTTGTTGACAAACTTCTTGGCTTCACGGGGTTTCAAGCCCAGGATCTCCTGAAGATCGGAAAAATAGAACTTGGACTTGGTCTTCTGCTTTTTCTGCAGCGCCTCGATAACCATTTTGTTTGCAGTTTCCTGATCCATTTCCGCCATGGTCGCTCTCCTTCAAAAAGGCAAAAGAGAGACGAAGATTATCCCCGTCTCTCTAGTGCCGGTTAAATGACTAGTCAGTGAACTTGAACTGGGTGGTCTGCCGCCAGGTGTAGTAGGCGGGATCACGGAAGTCGTCAATCAGGTGATGAGTGAATTCCAGGTCACACTTCTCAAAGAAGCGTTCCCATCCGATCCGTTCGGCCCATTCGCCGATCCGCTCGTACTTTCTGGCGTCCTTGGAATAGGCGTCAATGATCCGCTTGATGACCTTGGTGGTCTGTTCCCAGCGCGGAACTTCGTTGGGCAGAAAGGCCACCGCCACCTTGGAGAACTTGGGCGCGCTGATCCGGTTGGAGACCTTGCCGCCCACCATGATCACGATACCGTCACCCTCTTTGTCCGCCAGGGGCAGGGCCGGGCACATGGTGTAGCAGTTGCCGCAGTACATGCACCGCTCGTTGTTCACGGCCACGGTCTTGACTTCGGTGCCGTCCTCAAGGGTCTTTTTGACGGGCTTGATGGCCGCCGTGGGGCAGGCCGCCACCGCCAGCGGAATTTCGCACATCTTGTCAAGGTACTCGTCCTCGATCATGGGCGGTTTTCTGTGGTAGCCCAGAATGGCGATATCCGAGCAGTGCACCGCGCCGCACATGTTCAGACAGCAGGCCAGGGAGACCCGCACCTGGGCCGGCAGATCCATGCTCTGGAAGTGCTCAAACAGCGCGTCCATGGTCGCCTTTACAGGGCCGGAAGCATCCGTTGCAGGGGTGTGGCAGTGAATCCACCCTTGCGTGTGGACGATGTTGGTCACGCCGGCACCGGTGCCGCCGATGGGGAACTTGAAGCTGCCGCCGGCAAACTTCCGGCTGGTCAGGTCTTTTTTCAGTGGCTCCACCTTGTCCTTGGAATCCACCATGAACTCGATGTTGTTACGGGTGGTGAAGCGCAGGTACCCGTCGCAGTGCTTGTCCGCGATTTCACAGATTTCGCGAATATGGGTGACCGACATCAGGCGGCATCCGCCGACGCGCACGGTGTAAACCTCGTCGCCGGTTTCGGACACATGAACCAGCACGCCGGGCTCAAGGATTTCGTGGTAGGCCCATTTGCCCTTGTTCTTGGCAATGACGGGCGGATAAAACTCTTCGTAATTTCTCGGGCCGATATCGGTGATACGGTCCTTCATGGGCTCTGCTGGATTATAACCAGAGGATATAAAAGCCATGGTTTTCCCCTTTCTTATCTCTGATGGTTTTTACGGTATTCTTTGATATCACGCTCGAAACCGCCGGGAACCTCGTCTTCCTTCCAGAAGATGTACGGGTTGGTCCTGGGTTCCTTCACATGCTGGGCAACAGGCTTGATGTTGGTCACTTCAAGCAGTTTCTGGAAGCCCTGGCGCTTCATCAGCTCGCCCAGGCGCTCGCGGTTCTTGCCCTCTTCCATCCACCAGTCCCACACCGCCTCGATCACTTCCTTGATCTCGTCGTAAGGCTCTTCAACCTTGACAAAGGGAACCAGCAGGGAGCCCATCTGGGCGCCATCGAGAATGGGGGCCTTGGCGCCGGCCAGAATGGAAACACCTTTTTCCTTGCCGGGTTTCAACGCCCTGGGCATGACATTGATGCAGTGCATGCACCGGGTGCACTCCCGGTTGTCGATTTCCAGCTTGCCGTTTTCATACTTCATGCAGCCCGTGGGGCAGCGGTCGATCACTTCGGCCTTAATGTCAAAGGCGCCCCAGTCACGGCCGGCATGGGCGCCGGCATTGGGCGGATACGTGCCGTCCACATAGGCCTTGACCGCATCCTGATCGACCTGAATGTCGTCCTTCCAGGTGCCGACAAAGGAGAGGTCGGCCCGTGCGATGGAGGCCACGCAGCAGTTGGGGCATCCGTCGAACTTGAACTTGAACTTGTAGGGAAAGGCCGGACGATGCAGTTCGTCCTGGTATTCGTTGGTCAGGTGGTGGCACAGGGCCTGGGTGTCGTAACAGGAATACTCGCACCGGGCCTCGCCGATACAGTCGGAGGGGGTCCGCAGGTTGGAGCCGGATCCGCCCAGGTCCTGGTTGTGCTTGTGGGTCAGTTCAAAAAAGATCTCTTCCAGCTGGGGCGTGGTGGTGCCCAGGAAGATGATGTCGCCGGTGGAGCCGTGCATGTTGGTCAGGCCGCTGCCCCGGAACTCCCACAGGTCGCACAGGTCCTTGAGGTATGCGGTGGTGTAGAACTTGCCCGCGGGCTGGGCCACGCGCATGGTGTGAAAGTGAGCCACACCCGGAAACTGCTGGGGCTGGTCGCAGTAACGGCCGATAACGCCGCCGCCGTAACCGAACACGCCCACGATGCCGCCGTGCTTCCAGTGGGTGACACCGTCCTTGTAGGACAGCTCAAGGACACCCAGAAGGTCTTCCACCACGTCCTGAGGAATCTGGTACTCGATGTTCTTCTCGTTCTTCGCTCTTGCCTCTGCTTCCTGCTTGAGGTCGGACACAAAGCTGGGCCACGGTCCGGACTCCAGCTGGTCAAGCAAAGGAGTCTGATGTTTTGCCATTCTTTTCCTC
>JAXHVI010000145.1:0-9036 GCA_034189195.1 Thermodesulfobacteriota bacterium
CCCGGCTGAATCGTCACCACAGCCAGCATCCGCGCCCCGCCGATACGGCTCCCTTTTGAGTCAAAAACCGCATCAGCCCCGCCCCGCTGTTTGGAAAGTTGAGCCCTCACACGTTCCGGCGGCAGAACATTGCCGCAGCACAAACAGGTTGCCTTGGCCCGGGCCACAGTTCCTCCGGCCACTTCTTTATCAGTTTGCGGCTCAAATATCTCGAATACAATCCCTGTGTTCTTCGTGCCTTTATGATGAACCGTATATCGCAGCGCCCGTTTACGGCTGGCCTTCTTACATAGCCAGAAGGACCGCATTAGCGGAATCTCGGCCCCACAGTTGGGCGATTCGCACCGAACCGTCCGCGCCCATAAATAGGCAATGGGCGTGGCGCCGTCCGGGTCTTTGGGATAGAACTTGGCCAGTTCTTTTTGAGCCTTTTCTTTTATCTCTTTTCCCACCCTCCGCAACTCATCCGCCAAAGACTCCGCGCCCTCCGCGGTTCTGCGAAGAGATTCCCGCGGGATATCCTCAAGCATGACTTTTAATATCAGACAGGCTACGGGGTTAAGATCGCTGGCAAAGGCTTCGCATCCCAGCCGCAGCGCCTCCAAAGGGACAGACCCGCCGCCGGCAAAAGGGTCGACCACCAGCGGCGTTTCCTCCGGATGGGCCGCCTTGACCAGGGCGCGGGCCACGGAAAGATACTTTTCATTCCCCGAGTTGTCCCAATTGGCCAGATCCCCGATAAAGGTCAGAATTGCTTTGCGCAAACCCTCGTTGGATTTTAACTGTCCCTTCAGTCGCTGGTTATTCCAGCCGGGCACGCCTGGCAGCAACGCTCTGGCCCGTTCATTAAATTCCGGCGGGCAAAGCGGGTCGCAGGGGTCTGGTAACAGCAATGCCATCAGCATGGCCCGGCACGCCGCCAACGGCCGCCGCGCCCACCACAGATGAAGCGTCGAGGGGTGGCCATGGCGAATGGACTTTTCCCGAGCAGAGTGCTTTGAAACCACTGCAATGGGAAAATCCACTTCTGCCAGACGCTTGCATTCCTTGGGGATCATTCAACAAGCCTCAGAGATTGGTTTTCCTTTACCGGGAAACACATCAGAAAATTGTAAAAAAATCTTGACATTTAAAACGCCATGGGTGTTAATAAAGCCAATCCGGTTATCCGGAGGTGGATGGCGAAAGCCATCGGGCCCGTAAGGGCCTTTTTTATTTTAGATGAATTTCTTCCCAAACATTCTCCCGGCCTGACAGTCATATTTTTTCTGTAGCACTTGGATTACTTTTCTGGAAAAGCTGGCCAGCGGGCGCCCAAGCAAGCCTTCTTCGTCTAATATTTCCGCCCGGCTTGGATGCGCGACAAGATCCGCCAGTTGAAGACCGCTAATGTTCGCGGATTTTGGCTTTACCTTTAACTGGCTGCTCGTAAATGATTTTTGAAATTGTTCCTGATTGACGAACTCCGTGCCCTGTTTCCAGAGCCGATTAAAAGACTCTTTGAGCCTTATATCCTCTTTGCCACCTCGTGATTCCGCCATGACATCGCCAGTTGCAGGTTGCCGCTTCAGCCAGAAATTAAAGCGCTCCAACAGTATGGCCAAACAATAATGATAGGGGTCATATCGCCAGGTCGTGTAGGTATCCCGATGTTTCTGCTTGTCCAGGCAAACCGTTATCACGGTGTATTGCCATTTGTTCAGATATATAAGCAGATCTTCATCAAAAGCCGTCCTTGTCATCGCATCCTGTAAAGCGGTAAAGGGAGGCTTGCCGTTCAGCAACTCTTTTCGGTGAAAGATAATCGGCTCATCCGGGTGGGCGGAAAAATATTTTGTTTTCAACGATTCCATGTCGGAATGAAGGGTTGTCTGAACGTAATCCAGATTCAAAATCACCCCTGTGAGACTTAAAAACCGGTGGTTCGGATTATCGGAATTTCCCAAATCCGGATTGCCGACTTCATCGACATACAAACGATATTTACTCTTTGGAGAGGTCTCACTCATTGATTTTGCCCTCCATAGGGCGACTGATCCTCTCTGACGCTCATCGGTCGGGTCATGGCGTTTACCTCAAGCCAGTAATGGGCCACTTTTTTTACCTCGTTCCAGTTGAATCGGGCGGGGTCTTTGATCGGCTCCTGTAAAACCGGCTGGTCGGCACAATTGGTGACCACATAGAGCCAGTAACAATCGCGACGGTCCTCAGCCACGCGTCTTTCGTTTGGAGAAAGCAGAATGGTACCGGTTGCCGCCGCCAGACCCTTGACCTCGATAAGACGCAGTTCGCCGGAACCAAGATCCAGGCTGGTGATGTCGTAACCCAGGTTCTTTTCATGAACGTCATAAACCTGACGGCCTTGGGTCTGTTCATGGGCCATCACCACCTGCATGGCAGTTATTTCGGTCTCCAGGCTGGGCCGCAGGCGAGAGACCTCCGGCGCTTCCCGCTCGGGATGAGGCAGCACCAGAACACTGGCCATGCGCTCCACGGCCTGCAGGGATAAAGAGTACTGCTGTTCAAGTTCCTGACGACGGCGGTCTCGCCGGGCCAGAAGTTCGGCATGCCGGTTTTCCGCCTGGGCCATGCGGCCGTCGGCACCGGGAATATTTCTCTCCTTTTCCTCGCCGGCTCTGCCAATCTCCTCATCGGCCCGCTGCAACAGTTCGGTGAGGGACATCTCCACATGGTCGGCGATGCGCTGCACCTCAGCCAGGCGCTCTTCTTTTGTTTCATCAAGAAAAGGCTGAAGCGCATTTTTGTGAAGCCATGCGGAAGGTTCAGGCTCCGAGACAATGGCGGGAGTCACGTCCGGCACAGCGGTCGGCTGCATGTTCCCTAAAATAGCGGGTTCCACCAGCCGGTACATTTCACCAATGTCCTTGTCGTCCTGGCTGTTGCCTTCTTTGCCGTCCTCCGGCTTTACCCTGTCTCTATGGTGCGATGCCATTTCCACCGCAAAAAGTCGCTCGTGAACGATCTGGCCAAGGCCGTCCACAATGCGGGCTCGATAAAAATCAATACGGGCCGGGTGTTCATGATGTAAAGAATAAAAACAGGCGCCTTTGCCGAATTCTTCGCGGCCCTTGTCGCCGGCATACCGACGAAGGGCCTCAAAGAAGGGATGGCCGGGCGTGACCCATTCAAGGTTGTGGGTTTCTGCGGTTTCGCGGTCGGTGGAACAACGGGGATATCTGACCGCCAGAGATGGAAGCTTCCAGCTGTTATCCCGTTCGAAGCGTTTCAGAGACGGCGGCGTCCGTGCCGGTTCGAAGGTGTGCGGCATGTTTTCTATAACCTTCAGGTTCAGGGGGACGGTTTCGGCCGCCTCGCGGATAAAACGGGCGATGGTTTCGGGCACAACACGGCGTTCCTGGGCACGGGCGCGTCTTTCTATCAGCATTTCCAGATTCAGTTTTCTGGAAGCAAGCCCCTCAAGGGCATTCTGACAGATGGCGCGGAAACGCCCCTCATCCACATTTTCCAGCAGCCGTTCCTCAAGATCCGCATCGCCAAGCCTGCCGGAATAATAATCCCGAAGCACACGCTCCACATGAGCGGCGGGAAGCACCTCCCCCACAACATTAAATACGGCGTCATCGTCCAGCGCATTGCGGATTTCCTGAAGTTTTTCCAGCAGTCTCTGAAGCACACGGCCTTCTATCGTATTAGTAGCCGCAAAATTAAAGATAAGGCAGTCCTTCCGCTGGCCGTACCGATGAATACGGCCCATGCGCTGCTCCAGGCGATTCGGATTCCAGGGGATGTCGTAGTTGAAAAGAATGTTGCAGACCTGAAGGTTGATACCTTCTCCAGCCGCCTCGGTGGCGATCAATACCTGAATAGCGCCTTCCCGGAACTGTTGTTCGGAATAAAGGCGGCTGCCCGGTTCGTTGCGGGAACCCGGCTTCATGCCACCATGGATACAGCCCATGCTGAACCCCCATGCCTTCAACTTCCGGGAAAGATAATCCAGCGTGTCTTTGAATTCGGTAAAAAGCAATAATCGCTTATCCGGTTGATCGAAAAATCCTTCCTTGTGGAGCAGGTCTTTTAGCTTGGACAGCTTGGCTTCCGCATCGGAATCTTCCACGGCCTGGGCCTGTTTGGCCAGTTCTTTCAGTTCGGCGATTTCTTCATGAACCAGTTCCGCACTGCCAGCCAGCGTGATGGCTTCAAGCATCTCTTCGAGCCGTTCACGCTCGTTTTCTTCCATCTCTTCTATTTCTTCCGGATCGGGGAGATCAGGCGGAGACTGCCGGGCCATGTCCTGTGCTCTTTTAAGCCCTTCTTCCAGCCTGCGCGCTCGGTTTTCCAAACTGCGCCGCATGGCATAGGTGCTGGAGGCCAGCCTGCGCTGGTAAAGGGCCATTAAAAAGCCCACGGCCCTGGCGCGGGGGTCGTCTCCCTGGGCCGCAGCCCTGGCGCTCTGGCGCTTCACAAAGCGGGTGACCTCTCTGTAGAGATCGAACTCCGGTCCATCAATCTGAAAATCAACTGTGCGGGGAATTCGTTTGGTAAAAATCTTTTCCGCCGACCAGGTTCCATCCACGCGCCGTTCAGGAAAGTAGACCATTGCCTCCTTTGTACGGCGGAGATAGAACGGAGCCCGACGACGTTCCATGGCCTCTTGAATGGAGCGGACATCCGCATAAACATCCGGATCAAGCAGTTGCAAAAACAGTGAAAAATTTACCGGATCGCCCTTGTGGGGGGTTGCGGTAAGCAAAAGAATATTATCCGATGAATCCCGCAGAAGTTCACCAAGCGCATAACGCGCGGTTTTTCGGGCCGGTGGTGACCATGACATGCGATGGGCCTCGTCGACAATGACAAGGTCCCAGTGGACTTGCCGCAGCCCAGGTAAAATCTCCGTCCGTTTGGCCAGGTCAAGCGACGTGATGATCTTTTTCTGCTCCAGCCACTGGTTGACGCCGAACTGGTCACGGATGTCCCCGCCCTTTAAGACAAGAAATTTTTCGTCGAATTTTTCCTTGAGTTCCCGTTGCCACTGGAACGAAAGGTTGGCCGGGCAGACAATAAGAATGCGCTCGGCCAGCCCACGCAACTGAAGTTCGCGGATAAGAAGCCCCGCCATGATGGTCTTGCCGGCTCCGGCGTCATCGGCAAGCAGAAAACGGACCCGCGCTAGTTTTAAAAGGTAGTCATAGATGGCCTCAAGCTGATGAGGCAGCGGATCGACCCGCGAAATTGAAAGACCAAAGTAGGGATCAAATTCCCAGGATATGCCCAGGGAATAGGCCTGAAGTCCTAAACGAAGAAGATGCCCGTCACCATCATAGGTAAAGCCGGACTCAAGAATGGAAAGCCCCTCAATATCCTGGGCTGTGAGAGTAACTTTTCGAAATTTTTCTGACTCAAGTCCGACAAGGCCAACGGTCCAGGTTCCGTCACTACTGATATGAGCTGTTTCCACACGCATCGGCTCGTTGAAAAGCGCGCCGCACAGGACACACCCCTCCCGTATTTGTCCGGTTGAAGTGGTCATCGTTTCCCAGCTTTCTCGTTTTTTCGGGCGTCATTAGCTCCGCCTGTTCTTACCCACTCATCCACCTCTTCCCTGCGAAATTTCCACAGACGGCCCATACGATGCACCGGCATCTGTTTTTCTGATATCCATTTATAGACTGTATCCCGTTTGATGCCGAGATAAGCACCGATTTCATCCACGGAAAGCCAACGATCTTCCATGACCAAGCTCCAATGTCACAGAGTTCTATCCCGTTACTGGGAAATTTTTTGTAGGGGAAAAAGGCCGGGCTGAATAATTGTTCCGGCTTTATCCGGACCGATCCGGCCAAACTGGCTTACATTAAATAAAATGCAACAGAGCTGTCAAACGGTTTTTCGGATTTTGGTGAGAAAAGGCTTGGTGGGAAAAAAATGGGGCGGGCTCGAAAGCCCGCCCCGAGTTACAGATTCCTGTCCGGTTAGGAGGGGGAGGAGGGGAGTCCGGAGCTGGGAATCTGCGACTCACATCGTTAGGCCGTTTCAATTGCCCGGCGATCGGCCATGTCCACAAGGATCCGTTCCCTGGTCTTGTCGATGCCAAGCTGCTGGCGCTTTTTGTCGATATGGGCGATCATCATGCGCGCCATTTCATAGGGGTCAACGGCAAACCCCCATTTTCCCATTCCCTTTTCTTCAAGTCCCTCAAACAGAAGCTTCTGGAACCGGGTTCCGTCTACAACGGGAAACGTCACACCAAATACCGTATAGACGCCGGATGCCACAAAATACTGACCGATGGAGATGGCTTTTTCGCTCATCCACTCCGGCGCGGCGCCTGCCGCCGGAAGATCGGCAATGGACTCGCCAAGGCCGCCGGTTTTCACCATTTCAGCCGTGGCAATCAGAATGCGGCTATTGTCCACGCAGGAGCCCAGACCCAGCACCGGCGGCATGCCTACGGCCTCGCACACCTCCTGCAACCCCGGTCCGGCAAGGACAGCTGCTTCAGGCGTTGTCAGGCCCGCCTTGGCCAGCGCAATCTGGGAACATCCGGTCTGAAGCACCAGCACGTCATTTTTGATCAGCTCCTTGACCAGCTCCACATGGACCCAGTCCTGCCTGACTCTCGGGTTGGTGCATCCCACGACCCCGGCTACGCCTCGTATTCTACCATTAATTATGTTCTCATTCAAGGGGGTAAATCCGGACCGGAAGCTTCCGCCCAGCATGTAATTGATATATTCGTAAGAAAATCCGTGCACTCCCTTGTTAATGATCTGTGGAATTTCAATGGCGGCGGTCCGGTTTTTAAACCGCGAAATGGCCTTGATAACGATTTCATCCGTACAGTCAAGGGGTTTATGTTCATTAAAGTCAATATGAACCGCGCCTTCTATATGGCACCTTGTATTAGTGGTGAACAGCGGCGTATTGTAGCAGTCCGCCACCTTGACCAGGCCCTGCTTGATGCACTGCACATCCACGCACATGGCATCCACGGCCCCTGTCACCAGTACCGCTTCGGTGGACATGAAGTTGCCGGCATGGGGAATGCCGTGTCGCACCAGCATCTCGGCGCCTGAACAGCACATGCCCACCAGGTTGATACCGTCGGCGCCGGCCGTTTTGGCCGCCTCCACCAGCACCGGTGAGTTGACCGACACCAGCATGGACTCAAACAGGTTGGGCTCATGGCCATGGACAATGATATTGACCATATTTTCCTTTAAAACACCCATGTTGACCTCAACCTGTACCGGCGAAGGTGTGCCAAAAAGAATGTCTGAAATCTCGGTAGCCACCATGGATCCACCCCACCCGTCCGCCAGGGCCGTGCGGCTGATCTGCCGGGTGATGTTCTCATACTGCTGATCCACCCCCATGTGGGTCCGGTGCATCAGTTCCATGATCTCCCGCATGGCGCCCCGGGGAACAATACCCTGTTTTCGCCACGTTTCAAGGGTTTTGGCCGGCACCCGCTTGGCAAAGGGAATCTCTCCTTCTATCTGGGTATAGGTCTTTTCCAGTTCATTATACAAATCCATTGCGATATCAGAAACTTCCCTGCTATCGGTTTCAATACCCACAGACTGTGCCACTTCCATCAGTTTCTTGACATCCTTGATGCCATATTCCTTAATATGGCCGTTTACCACCTCCCGGAACAGGTCCAGCATTGACATGCCATGGTCTGTGTGGGCCGCGGCCCCAGAGGCCACCATTCTGGCAAAATTACGGGACATGATTGTATCAATGTCGGCACCGCACACCCCCACTTTTCCGTATGGGTCCTTGGAATTGAGCCGGCAGGGACCCATGGAGCAGTGCTTGCAACAGGCTGAATCCGCCCCGATGGGGCATGGCTTCATGGAGGCGGCACGGTCAAAGGCAGTCTCAACGCCGTCCCGCTGGGCCTTGTCCAGCATCTGGCGCGTGGCTTCGCATATGGTTACGCTTCGGGTATCAAGTTTTTTGATCTGCTCGGTATCGGTTTTCGCCATATCTTCCTCCTTCGTGGATGAATTGTTGACATCTAAGATAATACATCCAAGAAGCGTGCCAGAATATACCACATTGTAGGATTATCGGTTATGAATGCTGTATTCGAATGCGTTTCCTCCCAAAATGGTTTGATTAATATACAACAACTTGTTTTGCAAAGAAATAAAATTTTTATGAGACCGCCCTTTTGCGGAGTGGTCTTGTGAAATCAGGATTTTTATCAGGACTGACGAGCAGAAAGGTGCCCCGAATCGGGGCGACAGAACAGGTGTGTTTCATTTTAAAAACCGGGAAAAGAAACAATCGGGGAAAATGGTTGGTACTGAATCGTCATTGCCGGGCTTGACCGGCAATTCAGTTTCAAATTGACCTGGTTCTCTATTCATGCGGAATAAGGGCAATCTTGGTCTGGACCCCCGGGTCAAGCCCGGGGGTGACGGCATAAGGGACTACCCTTCAACCACCTCGGCCTTGTTGATCACCACCGGGGTCTGGGGCACGTCATCATGCATGCCCTTTCTGCCGGTGGCCACACCCTTGATCTTGTTGACCACGCCATGACCCTTGACCACCTTGCCGAAGACCGCGTATCCCCACCCCTGGGGGTTTTTGGCGGTGTGGTTGAGAAAATCATTTTTCTTCACATTGATAAAAAACTGGGCCGTGGCACTGTTCGGATCCGGCGTGCGGGCCATGGCCACGGCATAGGCGTCATTTTTCAATCCATTGTCCGCCTCGTTTTCAATGGGCGGGCCCGTGGGCTTCTCCTTCATGTCCGCATCCATGCCGCCGCCCTGAATCATGAACCCGTCGATGACCCGGTGAAAAATGGTTCCATCATAATGCCCTGATCTGACATATGAAATAAAGTTGGCCGTGGTTTTCGGCGCCTTGTCTTCAAAAAGCTCCAGTTCGATCTCTCCCATGCTGGTATCCAGTCTGACGTTCATCGGTGTCTCCTTGTTTTCCGGTTGAAATAACGCGCACTCTTTTTGCCGGTGCACAAAACAGCCTTCTTTTTGCCTTTAATCGAAAAAAAAAGCAAGGCCATTGCAATAC
>JAXHVI010000146.1:0-20197 GCA_034189195.1 Thermodesulfobacteriota bacterium
GGAATGCCGGTGGATATGGTCTGAGTGCCGATACCATCAAGCAGAACAGTGACACTCACCTGCGTTTCCGCTGTTTGTCGCTGTACAGAAGCAGAACGCTTCATGAAAAACCCCGCGCCTTTGATTGGCTTGGTTTACGCGGAAAGCAACGATGTACGCCCTTTGGGCCGCCAATTTCCGCCGAATAAAACATGGTGGAGATGAGGGGGGTCGAACCCCTGACCTCGGCATTGCGAACGCCGCGCTCTCCCAGCTGAGCTACATCCCCGGTATGGCCGTGTAAAATTTATGAAAATTAACACCGAAAATGGCGCCTGTCAAGGAATAAAACCATGTTCGTTACCCCGCCCTGTTCAACAGCGATGTCCTTTTCTGCCCCGGTCAAGACCCGACCTTGCTGCACCCGTACCACTAATGCCCCGAATCGATTGTCTCGATTTTTTTGTACTATATAAATATAAAAATTGTATGTCAAGAAAATTCCACCACAATATATGGGGTATTTTCTCCATTTCGTTTTTAAAGACACCCCCCCCTCAGCGACATGGAATCAGCCTTTGCTTGCAACCAACGCTTGACCTCCGGGCATGAAGCGATTAGATTGCCCTGATTGGCTGGTTCTATTTTAGCGGACGGCGTGACAACTCATGATGGATGCAGCAACAACAGACAGCAGATCCTGCGAATACGCCGGTTCCTGATGGCCTGCGCCTCATACCTGCTGTGGGGAGTCAGATGCATCGGCGCCTATTACGTTGGGCTGATGCGTATCACCTGATCGTTTTTGTGTTCGGCGTGTTCAAGCTGCGACTGCGGACCTTTTTCGTACTCACTTTTGTTGCCGGGGCCTCTTACGGGACCTCCATGCTGCTGCTGGCGGCCCATGCACTGTAAGCGGTCGATCCCCACCTTGAAATCACCCCGACGGTGCTGCTGCTGGCTGTTCTGATGTGGTTCTCTCCCCTGGAGTACTACATCGGCAATCTACACGCCAGGGCGGTACAGGACAAGGCCAAGAAAAACGGCAAGAACCGGGGGGAGTATATCGCGCCGCCCCGGCGGACTTCATGAGGCATCCGACGTGTCCCTTTCTTTCAGCCTGCCCGCTTCAATGAGTTTACGAAACGCATCTGCCGCCGGGGACTGGCTTCGGTTCCTGAGAAAGGCCAGGTAAAACACCCGGGTCAGTTTTATGCCCCGCAGGGTCAGGGTCTTTAAGGCGCCGGCCCGCACATCCGCGGCCACCGCCATGGAAGACAGAACAGAAACGCCGATACCGCTTTTAATCCCCTGGACCACCGCTTCCGTGCTGCCGAGCTCGGCCACCACGTTCAGGCCTTCGACGCCCGCTCCCCGCGCCGCCAGGCTCTCTTCCAAAGCGCTTCTTGTACCCGAGCCCCGCTCGCGGATAATAAAGGGGGCCTGTGCCAGATCCCCCACCGTCACCGTCTTTCTCCCGGCCCAGGAATGGAATGCCGGTACCACCACCCGCATCTCATCGGTGAGAAACGGCTGCTGCACGATTCGCCGGTCGGCGGTTCGGCCGCCGACCACCGCCAGCTCCACCTTTCCGGACAGAATGTCAAAAAAAACTTTTTCCGTGTCACCGACCAGAAGACAGACCGTCACCTGGGGATAGACCCTGCGGTATGCACCGATCAGGCCCGGAAGGATATGACCGGCGGGAATGGTGCTGCCGCCGATCACCAGCCGGCCGGCCACCCGGCCGTGATAGCCGGCCATCTCCGCCTCGATCTCGTCGTACCGGGCCAGCAGGTCCGACGCCTGCCGGTACAGAAGCTCCCCTGCCGGGGTCGGTACCACGGACCGGCCCTGCCGGTCGATCAACCGGCAGTTGAAATGATCCTCCAGGTCCTTTACATGACTGCTCACCGTGGGCTGGGAAAGGCGGACACTCGCCGCCGCCCTTGAAAAACTCCGCAGCTCCACCACCCGGCAAAAAATACGCAACCGCCAGAGATCCATGACCGCCTCCATCACATAGATTTTTTAAATAAACTGTAATGACATTATTAATCCTTCCGGTTTGACAAATCAATCAGACCGGGCAACAATTGCCTTCACATTTTCTTTTCTGACCAAGGAGGCGCCATGACCCCCATCGATGCCCGGAACCTGCTCTGTCCGGGGCCGGTTTTAGCGGCCAAGTCCTTTATTGAACAGAACGATCCCAACCGCATCACCATTATGGGCACCGATCTCTGGCGGCTGGTATTTGTCAACAGCGGGGGTTCGGCTGACCATTGACGGTTCTGCGGTCCTGCCGGACCTTCAGAAATACGAAGAAGCGGGGATTCGGCTGCTGGTCTGCGGCACCTGCCTGACCCATTTTGACCTGATGGACCGGAAGCAGGTGGGCCGGACCACCAACATGCTGGACATCGTCACCGCCATGCAACTGGCGGAAAAGGTGATCGTGATCTGACCTTTCCGCGTCTCCTCCTCCCGGCCAGCCCTTCTGCGGATGCCCGGCTGCGGTGAATTTCAAGCCGACCGCCGCAATGTGTTGACTCCCCATGTACATCATATTATAGTGACATTTGCGTTTTTTTCGCAAAATCGGACATCTGTCATATTTTTTCTACAAAGGAGGACTGTTTAATGAAAGAGGTTGTTATTGTATCCGCCTGCAGGACCGCCATTGGCACGTTCGGAGGAACGCTGAAAAACATGCATGCCTCGCGCATCGCCAGTGTCGTCATGAAAGAGGCGGTTCGCCGGGCCGGTATCGACGCCGGCATCATTGATGATATCCGGTTCGGCTGCTGCCTTGACCCCACCGATTCCATGAATGTCACCCGCACCGCGGCCCTGCTGGCCGGTATTCCCGACTCCGTGCCCGCCGTCACAATAAACCGGGTCTGCATCTCCGGCATGGAGGCCACACTCAGCGGCATGGCCATGATTCAGGCGGGCATGGCCGACGTGCTGCTCACCGGCGGCGTGGAGCATATGTCCGGAGTGCCCTACGTGGTCCAGGACGCCCGGTGGGGATGCCGCCTTCAGGACACCACCTTTGTGGATGCCCTGATCCGGGGACTTCACTGCGGCTCGCACATCATTCCCCACCCGGAAGACGGCCCGCTCAAGACAGGCGAACTGATCGAGCGGCTGAAGGGCAAGCCCTACATCATGGGCCACACCGCTGAAATGGTGGCCGAACTCTACAACATCAGCCGCGAAGAGATGGATGAGGTGGCCCTGCGCAGCCACAACAACGTGGAACGGGCCACAAAGGAAGGTGATTTTGCCGAAGAGATCGTGCCCGTGGAAATCCCCCAGAAAAAGGGCAAGCCCCCGGTGATCTTCGACAAGGACGAGCACTTCCGGCCCGGCCTGACCATGGAACAGCTGACCAAGCTGCCGCCGGCCTTTGTTCCCGGCATCGGCAAGGTCACGGCCGGTAACTCCTCCGGTCTCAATGACGGGGCCGCGGCCATGGTCATCATGTCCGCGGACAAGGCAAAGGAGCTGGGATTAACTCCCCTGGCAAAAATTGTGGCCAGCGGGCGGGGGGCCTGCCATCCGTCGGTCATGGGAATCAGCCCGGTGCCGGCGGTCAAAAACATGTTTGACAAACATCCCGACCTCTCCCTGGACGCCTTTGAACTCATCGAACTCAACGAGGCCTTTGCGGCCCAGTACCTGGGGTGTGAAAAAGAGCTGGGCTTGAACCGCGAGATCACCAATGTGAACGGATCGGGCATCGGCCTGGGTCACCCCGTGGGATGCACCGGCGCGCGGATCATCGTCTCCCTCATCCATGCCATGAAGAAACGGGGCAAAAGCCTGGGTATGGCCACGCTCTGCGGCGGCGGCGGCGTCTCCATGGCAACGGCCGTGGAAATGTTGTAGTTCAAAAAATTTATTGTGTCCATTCGACCTCAGGCGGAACAACCAATGACCGTTGTTCCGCCTGAGTCCTTTGTCGCCTGCCGGTATCAGTAAACAAAGAAGGGCAGTGCCGACAGCGGTTTCACATACCGGGAACCACAGGTGCCCTCTTCTTGTTGCCTGCGAGTAACCAGCCCCTAGCCCGCTTTCGATTGACTCTTTTTGCGAAAACCGGAATAATGGGGACAAATTGATCCCCGGCACCGCGGCCGAAAGAACGAAAAAACCACGCGGCACTCGATCATCGTCGGCACCCGGCGAAAAAAAGGAGGTTGCAGATGCCAAAAGAGGAAAAGGTAGGATGCGCCCGCCCCACCGGCGGCGTGGTAGGACAGAAGAAAACCGATGAAAACAAGGAAAAAACCGCAGCACCCGCCAGGGAGGTGAAACCCATGATTCAGGTAGGAAAACCAGCCCCCGACTTTGTGGCGCCCGCGTATCACAAAGGCAAATTCACATCCATCAAACTTTCCGACTACCTGGGCAAATGGGTGGTGCTTTGCCTGTACCCGGGTGACTTCACCTTTGTCTGAGCCACGGAAATCGCGGCGGTCGCCGCGAACCACAAGGCCTTTCAGAAGCTGGGCGTGGAGCTTTTTTCCATGAGCGTGGACAGCGTGTTTGTTCATAAGATGTGGAACGACAATGAGCTGTCAAAAATGGTCAAGGGCGGTATTCCCTTTCCCATGCTCTCCGACGGCGGCGGCAAGGTGGGCACAGCCTACGGCGTCTATGACGAAGATGCCGGCGTGGAAAACCGGGGGCGGTTTATCATCGATCCGGACGGCGTGATTCAGGCCTACGAAGTGCTCACCCCGCCGGTGGGCCGGCACGTGGCCGAAACCCTGCGGCAGATTCAGGCCTTTCAGCTGGTGCGAAAAACCAAGGGCAGCGAGGCCACACCCTCCGGGTGGAAGCCGGGCAAACTCACTCTCAAGCCCTCCCCTGACCTGGTCGGCAAGGTCTGGGAGGTCTGGGAGACAAAAATGGAGTCTGAGTAACACCGAATTCTGTTTCCGCAAGCCAGCCAGCGCTCCGTTAAAAGGAGAGCCCCTTTTAACGGAGCGTTTTACGTGAAGCGCCGCCCCTTTTCCTGGGACACGAAGTAAGGCGGCGCAAGCTTCCTTGAAAATACTGAACCACCATGAAACTCAGAAAATGGCTTGCCTCTTTACGTTCGGAGCAGGACCGGTTGAAGCGGGGTCTTCGCAACACCCGGCTGCACCGGCTTTTCGGGGAGCGGATATTTGCCCACTCTATCTGGGGGTTTGAAAAGGAGCCCCTGGCCGACGGGTTTGCCCTCGGCCTTTTTATCGCCTTTACCCCTACCATTCCCTTTCATATGATTTTCTGCGTACTCGGCGCCATCTTTTTCCGGGTCAACCTGTTTGCCGCCCTGACCGCCTGCTGGGTGACCAACCCGCTGACAGCCGCCCCGGTCTACCTGGCGGCCCACTGGATCGGTCGTTTCCTTTTAGGGCGATCGGAACTGCTGCAGGCAGCCCTTGCCTTTTTTGGATTCGGTGACAAAATGGGCCGCCTGGTGGAACACACCGCCTACCTGTGGGCCGGTTCTCTTCTGTTCGCAGTCGGGGCCGCCATCACCGGCAACCTGCTGGCCAAAAAGGGATGGGACCTGCTCCACCGGATAAAAGAAGAAAAACAGGAAGCAGAGGATGATGCGGATTAGGGTTTTCGGGGTTTTCATGAAAAAGGAAGAGGGGCGCGCAAAGCACGCCCCTCTCAGGGGGGATGGCTGTGTAGGGGGTACACAACCATTATATGAACAGCTGGCGCTGACACGGTGTGTCAGCGGGCCGGTCACTCCTTCTGTCCGGTGGCCGACCCCCCTGCTGCGGCAGGTCGGCCACCGGCTGTTTTCATCCTACTGCATGAATCCGTCTTCAGGAATCTCCATGACAGACGAGGTAAAGGTCTTGACACCGTCCATCTTGCCCATGGCCGTGGGCAGCAGGGTCTGAATAAAGAACTGGGCGGTCTTGACCTGGCCCTGGTAGAAGGCCTCATCCTTTTTCTTGGCGTTGCCGCTTGCCAGGGCCTTGGCCGCCACAGTGGCCCGCCACAGGTGCAGCCAGGCCATCACCACGTCACCGGTGACCTCCAGAAAGGGGGTGGCTGAACCGAAAGCGTCCAGCACCTTTTCCGACATGGCGGTCTGGCCGATGGCCATGGCCAGTTCACCCAGCTTGGCCGAAGCCTTTTCAACCGACTCGGCCAGCTCTTTTAAGCCGTCCACGGCCTTGGCCTGGGCCACGGTGTTGCCCATTTCACCCATCAGGTCCATGAGGGGTTTGCCGCCCTTCATGCCGAGCTTGCGGGCCAGCAGGTCCATGGCCTGGACCCCGTTGGTCCCCTCGTAGATGCTGGTGATCTTACAGTCGCGCACCAGCTGCTCCTGGGGATACTCCGCGATATAGCCGTAACCGCCGTATACCTGCATGCCGAGCACGCACACTTCAAACCCCTTGTCCGTGCAGTATGCCTTGACCACCGGAATCAGGAACTCGATCAGGGCCTTGTATTTTTCCTTTTCATCCGACTCTTCCAGCACGCGCTCCATGTCGAAACACCGGGCAACGTAATAAAGCAGAGCCCGCATGCCTTCAACATAGGATTTCATGACCAGCAGTTGCCGGCGCACATCCGGGTGCTTGATGATATTGACCGACGGTGCGTCGGCATCCATGAACTTGAGAAGTTCTCGGCCCTGAATCCGCTCCTTGGCATAGGCAACCGCGTTGGCATAGGAGGTGGCCGCCAGGGAGAAGCCCTGAACACCAACACCGAAGCGGGCCTCGTTCATCATCAGGAACATGGCCTTCATGCCCTTGTTCTCCTGGCCCAGCAGGGTGCCGATGCAGTTTCCCTTACCGCCCAGGGTCAGCGAGCAGGTGGCGTTTCCGTGAATGCCCATCTTTTCTTCAATGCCGGTGCATACCACATCGTTGAACTCGCCCAGGCTGCCGTCCGGATTGACCCGGTATTTGGGAACGATAAACAGGGAGATGCCCCGGGTACCGGCCGGTGCACCCTCAATACGGGCCAGCACCGGATGAATAATGTTTTCCGTCATGTCATGCTCGCCCGCGGAGATGAAAATCTTGTTGCCGGTAATGGAGTAGGTGCCGTCGTCGTTCTTTTTCGCGGTGGTGGTCAGGGCGCCCACGTCGGTGCCGGCATTGGGCTCGGTGAGCAGCATGGTGCCGGCCCACTTGCCGGTATACATGTTTTTGACATAGGTCTTTTTCTGCTCCTCGGTGCCCAGGGACTCGATCATCTTGGCGGCCCCGTGGGTCAGGCCGGGGTACATCATGAAGGCCATGCTGGCGCCTGAGAAGAACTCGGCCGCCGCCAGGTTGAGCACGTTGGGCATGCCCTGGCCGCCGAACTCGGGGTCTTCCGATGCCCCGATCCATTCGCCTTCACGATAAAGATCGAAAATTCGTTTGAACGATTCAGGCGTCTTGACCTGGCCGTTTTCAAACACACACCCCTTGTCTCCCTCCTCGTTGGCGGGAAGAATCTCCTTGAGGGCAAAATTGCGGGCCTCGGAAACCACCATATCAATTGTTTTCCGGTTGAAGTCGGCAAACAGTTCGTGCTTGGAAAGTTCTTCCACATTGAGCATTTCATGCAGAACAAAATCCACATCCCTGCGGCCTGAAAGTGTTCCCTGTGCCATAACCTGTTCTCCTTTATAATAAAAAATTATGTACCGGCACATGTGCCGTATAAATGAATGAATACTCACTCAATGAATGAAGGCTCATTCATTTTTAGCAGGGGTTTTTCCCGTTGTCAAGAAACCTTTAAAAAAAACCTTCCAAAAAATGGGCATAGAAACAGGCCGGGTTGATCATGAAACAAACGGGCTGTACAACCGGTCCGATCGTGCCGCCGGTTTTGTGCTGGCAAAACCGGTGAAATGTGGTAAAATTCATGAAAATACAGACTTTCCAACGGAAACGACCATTGCCTTCCTGACTTAAAAATAACCCGGTGGCGTTCAACCAACCCTCTGCCGACAATGAGCCGCCGGCTGTTTATGTGCCGCGCATGCAGCTATTTTTCCCGGCTGACCTGGGATCTGCTCCGAAAAACCGATATCGTGGCCCGGTATGGCGGCGACGAATTTGTTTTCATGCTGGTGGACATGACTGTTGACGACGCGGCCCGGGTGACCGACCGCCTGCGAAGCCGGTTTATTGAATGGGCAGAAAGCCAGGGGGCCGACGTGGGCGTCAGTTTCGGCATCGCCGCCGTTCCCGACACGCCGGTGGCCATAGACCGACTGTTGAAACATGTGAACAAGGCCCTGTACGAGGCAAAAAAACACAAGGGCAAACAGTGGATGGTAATCGCACCGCCCCTGGCCTGAAGCATTTACGACCCGGCATGGAACCTGAAAATGCGAAAACAAGTTGTTGACCTTGACCGCTTTGTGCGCGAACTGAAAAGAGCCAGGAAAAAGAGCCAGGCACCGGTGATCACCCTGATCGCCAACCGGGGCGCCACTCCCTTTGAAATCCTCGCTTCCACCCTGCTGTCGCTGCGAACAAAAGACGCGGTAACCGATGCCGCGGCCCGGCGCCTGCTGGCCGTGGCACATACGCCGGAAGAGATGGCCGTGCTGCCGGCAAAAAAAATAGAAAAGCTGATCTACCCGGTGGGGTTTTATCCCACAAAGGCAAAACGCCTGATTGAGATCAGCCGCATTCTGCTCGAACGCCATGACGGCCGGGTACCCGACGAAATGGAGGCCCTGCTTGCCCTGCCCGGCGTGGGCCGCAAAACAGCAAACCTCGTGCTGATCGAGGGGTTCGGCAGGGACGGCATCTGCGTGGACACCCATGTACACCGCATCAGCAACCGCACCGGCATTGTGACCACACGGACCCCGGAAGAGACCGAGTTCGCCTTGAGAAAAACACTTCCCAAAAAATACTGGAAACCCTACAATGAACTCCTGGTTTCATTCGGCCAGACCGTCTGCGTACCGGTGTCGCCCTTTTGCAGCCGGTGCCCGGTTGAAGCCGAATGCCCGAAGCAGGATGTGACCCGATCTCGATGACCAATTGTGAGGAAAAAATGACCCGAAGCGACCGCTGTGCTGAACTGATCGTAAAAATAGAGGCCCGGACCGCCCGAATCGCGGTGATCGGCCTGGGCTATGTGGGCCTGCCCCTGGCCCTGACCTTCGCGAAACAAGGATTTTCCGTCATCGGTTTTGACACCGACGGCGTCAAATGCGACAACATCGCACAGGCGAAAACCTATATCCGGCATATTCCCCTGGAGCCGGTGCGCCCCCTGATTGAAAACAGATCCTTTGAAGCGACCACCGATTTTTCCCGTCTGGCCGAGGCGGACTGCATTCTCGTCTGTGTGCCCACGCCCCTGACCGACAAACGGGTGCCCGATCTTTCGGCCCTGATAAACACGGCCCAGACCATTGCCCGGTTTCTGAGAAAAGGGCAGCTGGTGGTGCTGGAAAGCACCACCTACCCGGAAACCACGGAAGAAGAGCTGCTCTTTCGGTTTGCCTCAAACACCATGAAACCGGGCATCGATTTTTTCCTGGCCTTTTCCCCGGAACGGGAAGACCCGGGCAATAAAGACTTTTCCGTCACCAGCATTCCCAAGATCGTGGGCGGCATCACCCCGGCCTGCCTGAAGGTGGCCGACACCCTTTACAGCAGCATCACCCGGACCGTGCCGGTATCGTCGGCCCGGGTGGCCGAGTTTGCCAAGATCCTTGAAAACACCTTCCGGTCGGTCAACATCGCCCTGGTCAACGAACTCAAGATCCTGGCCCACCGCATGGGCATCGACATCTTTGAAGTCATTGAAGCCGCGGCCACCAAGCCTTTCGGGTTCATGCCCTTCTACCCCGGCCCCGGCCTGGGGGGCCACTGCATTCCCATCGACCCCTTCTACCTGACCTGGAAGGCCAAGGAGTACGGCTTTGCCACCAAATTCATCGAGCTGGCCGGAGAGATCAACACCCTGATGCCCGACTACGTGGTGGCAAAAACCACCGACGCCTTAAACCGCGTGGGCCGGTGCGTCAGCAACAGCACCATCCTGGTCCTGGGCGTGGCCTACAAAAAGGACGTGGATGACGACCGGGAGTCGCCGGCCTACCCTATCATGAAAAAGCTCACGGACCAGGGCGCAGCCGTCAGCTACAACGATCCCTGGATTCCCCGGCTGCGGCCCACCCGCAAATATGATTTTACCATGGCATCGGTGCCGCTGGCGCCCGAGACCCTGGCCGCTGCCGACGCCGTGCTGATCCTGGCAAACCACAGCGACTATGATATGCAGTTCATCATCCGGCATGCCCGGCTGGTCATCGACACCCGCAACGCAACAGCCGGCATGAAAAGCGACACCTGCACCATTGTGCCGGCATAAAGATATTTTCCGCCTGGCCTGTTTTTCAGCCCCTTGCGAAACCACAAAAAGGAGACGCTCATGGAGTTCAAGGACGTTGTGTATGCGCGTAAAAGCATTCGAAGATTCAAACCCGACCCGGTGTCAAAAGAGACCCTTGAAGCGGTCCTGACCGTTGCCGGCCGGGCTGCCTCGGGCATGAACATTCAGCCATGGGAGTTTTTCGTGATTGCCGGACCGGCCCTGGAATCGGTCAAGCACCAGCATATCGATAACCTGCAAAAGGGCGTGGCCCCGGCGCCGGAAACGGCCTACTCGGTCTGGCCCAACGACAGCGTGTATCGCCGGCGGCAGGTGGAGCTGGGAAAAGAGCTCTTTCGCCTGATGAACATTCAACGGGACGACATGGTCCGGCGCATCGAATGGGCCCAGCGGGGGTTCCGTTTTTTTGACGCCCCTGCCGCCATTATTCTCACCCATGACCGGGTTCTCAACGACCCCGGCCCCCTGCTGGACATGGGCGCGGTAATGCAGATGATCTGCCTGGCCGCGGTGGAGCACGATCTTGGCACCTGCATCGAAGGCCAGGGGGTCCAGTACCCGGATGTACTTCGCAAATTCGCCGATATTCCGGAATCCAAGAAAATCGTCACCGCCATTGCCATCGGCTACCCGGACCCCGACTTTCCGGCCAACCGCCTGGAAAGCACACGGGAACCGGTGGATGCCCTGACAACATGGATCGGGTTTGACTGACGGCGACATGATCCAGACCACGCAAAACGGCCTGACCTTTTTCCAGTTTTCCCACCTGGCCCGGTATCCGGGAGTGCTTCACGGCATCTTTGCGCGGACGGGCGGCGTCAGCGGCCCGCCTTTTGACAGCCTCAACATGAGTACCAGCGTGGGAGACACCCCTGAAGCCGTGAAACAGAACCGAAAGGCAGTGGCCGCCTGTTTCGGCAACCGGCCCCTGTTCTTTTTAAACCAGGTGCACAAAACCGGCGTGCATGTCGTCGTGGACGCGGCAGCTCCGGCGGCAAAACAGCCGGATGGAGACGCCCTTGTGACAGCAGACCCCGGCCTGCTGCTGGGTATCAAGCTGGCCGACTGCCAGGCTGTCCTGCTGTATGACCCGGTCAAAAACGTTGCGGCCAACATCCATTCCGGGTGGCGGGGCAGCGTGGCCGACATTATCGGCATAACCATAAAAACACTGACCCAGCGGTTCGGCGTCAACCCCGGCGACATGCTGGCCGGCATCGGCCCGTCGCTGGGCCCCTGCTGCGCCGAGTTTGTCAATTATAAAAATGAACTGCCCCCTCCTTTCTGGAAATACAAAGACAAAAGCAATCGGTTTGATTTCTGGCAGATCAGCCGGCATCAGCTGATGGCAGCCGGCGTGCCTGAAGCCCATATCGAAATTGCCGGTCTCTGCACCCGGTGCCGGACCGACCTGTTTTTCTCCTATCGCGGCGAAGGCAGAACCGGCCGGTTTGCCGCGGTAATCGGCATGCCTGACAAGACGTTAAAATGATTCATCTTCCGTAACAATCCCTTGGACCCTCAACCCCTTGAACCCTTGAATCCTGTGCGCCCATTAAGCAGGAAAAGGTCCAGAAAAACAAAAAAATGAGGTTAACATGACAGAAAAAACAATCATCACCGCAGCCCTGTCCGGCGCCGCCACTTTCAAGAACAACAACCCGTCGGTGCCCTACACCCCTGCCGAGTTTGCCGAGGAAGCGGCAAAGGCATATAAAGCCGGTGCCGCCATGGTCCATGTGCACGCCAAAACCGACTGTGGCGTGGCAAAAGACGAGTTTCCCGCCATCATGCAGTCGGCCCTCATGGGCGGCCACATGCGCGTGGGCCTGGAAGACAACACCCGTCTGGCCGGCGGCGAACTGGCAAAGGGCAACTATGAGCTGGTGGAACAGGCCGTCAAAATCGCCGAGGTCCTGGGCAGAACTCGGCCACGCCGGACGAGGCCCGGACCATCATGGGACTGCGAGGGGTAGACTGATAAGTACCGAGGATTCCGATTTGACCCATAATCTGTCGTTTTACATAATGCGCATCTCTACAATGCGCATCTCTCCAGTTGCGCCCTGAATCCATAAATGATAATTTATAAGCTCTCGGAACGGTTCAAGTGCGACAACAGGGACACGGGGAAGGCATCACATGAGGATATATCTTGACTGTTGCAGCCTGCAACGCCCTTTTGATGATAAAACCCAACCAAGGATAGCGGTTGAAGCTGAAGCCGTGCTGGTGATTCTCGCGCTATGCGAGTCCGGCAGACTGGAGCTTGTTTCATCGGATGCTCTGCTGTTTGAAATTCATCGAACCCCTGACCGGGACCGTGCGAACGACGCACTGGCGATTCTCAAAATTGCAAAAGAAACGTTGGCGTTAACATATGAAACAGAGGAACTCGCCAGAAAGATAGAAGCATCAGGCATCAAGGCATTGGACGCTTTGCATCTGGCCTTCGCCTGCACATCAAAAACCGACTGGTTTTGCACATGTGATGATGTTTTTCTAAATAAAGCCAAACGTCTGGAAGGATTGACGACCAGGGTGGTTTCCCCCACCGAACTGGTGATGGAGGTAGACAGATGAATACAGAGATAAAACCGATATCTGAAATCAGCCACCGGGCCACTCACATTCTCTTCCGTGAAATGGGCGTTGTTGACACCATCCGCTTTCTGAATCAGTTTTCTCTTGGCAGGGGAAATTACGCGAAAGATCGAGGGAAATGGCTGGATAACCTTGCCCTGGATGACGTGATCTCTCAAATCAAGGCCGAGAAGGAATAACCCCTTTTTTCACCATCTCATCCTGCAAGATTTCTTAAGTTCGAGCACCTGGATTTCTGTGCGGACCAAGAAAAGGCCTTTCGGCCGCCGCTATCTTGAGGGAAAAATGGATAAATGAAATCGAGGCGCTCAGACAATGGATAAAGGACAGGCTCCGAAGTCCGCAATAGAATATGCCCGGTTTATCAAACGGACAACGCCGGGGGTACAGAAAATATTTCTGTTCGGCTCATACGCCAGGGGTACGCACGGCAAAGACAGCGACATTGATCTGGCTATCGTCTTTGAACGTCTTGGCGACGCCTTTGACATGCAGGTTGAACTGATGAAAAAACGACGAAAATTCGACACCCGCATCGAGCCCCATCCTTTCGCGGCCGGCGACTTTAACCTGTCCCACCCATTGGCCTGCGAAATCATCAGAACCGGACGCGAAGTCCTCTGAACACAGTGCGCCACACCGCCGGAGGAGGATGAGGATAAGACCTGACCGGCACTGCACTCGTGATTGCCCGGTTTGCCTGTCGGACCGTAGCCCGCAGGGCAAAGGCCGAACCGGGCAATCCTTCCCCCCTCGGTCATCGCCGGGCTTGACCCGGCGATCCAGCATAAAACTGATCTTTGATCCCTTATTATCGAAATCGAAATCGGTATCGAACGCCTCCTCACTGCTTGCCGTCAGGCCCGGAGTGGCAAAAAAGAGGTGTGTGTCATTTTTATTTCACGGGCAAGCCGCTTGCGGCTTTGCCCGTGCCACCCAATTGAGAGCAGTTTTTCTCCACCCACTTGGCAGAGCGGTTTCTCTGTGCCCATGTCACCCGTAAACAGAGAGCGCAGGGCAGTTCAGAAAAAAGATTTTTAATAAAATACAGGCTGTTATCAATTTCAATAAAAACACAATAAGAACATCCTTTGACAAAGGCCGGGGGGTGCTGTATATTTTCAATGATTTTTGAACATCTGCCCTATTTTTATTAAGGACATTTGGTTGTTGATTGATTCCACGCCCACCATACTGGTCATTGACGACAGTGCCGCCATTCGCCGCCGTTTAATCAAGCTGCTGGAGCCGCTCAACGCCTCCTTTGAAGAGGCTGAAAACGGCCAGCAGGCCTGGGACATGATCACCACCACCCGGTTCGACGTGGTGATCACCGACATCGACATGCCGGTGATGGACGGCATCGAGCTGTGCCGGCGCATGCGGAACAACGAACAGACCCGCTCCATTCCCGTGGTCGTGGTCAGCTCCCTGGATTCCGAGGAAAATATTGAAAAAGGCTTTGAAGTGGGGGCCACCTACTACATCGCCAAAAACGATGTCTACACCGATCTGTTCAACGTGGTCGAGGATCTGCTCTCCCGCACAAAGCGCAACAGCAACCACCTGATCATGGTGGTGGACGACTCCCCCACCATCCGCCGCATCGTCGAAAACGGCCTGACCGCCGCCGGATTCAAGGTGGTCACCGCGGAAAACGGCAGACACGCCCTTGAAGTACTCAGGGACACGCCCCCGGACCTTATTCTAAGCGACATCGACATGCCGGTGATGAACGGCCTGGAATTCTGTGAAACCATTCACGCGGACCCGGCCTTTTCCGGCATTCCGTTTATCGTGATGAGCGCCAAGAGCGACCGGGGCCACATGAACCGCATGGTGCAGCACGGCGCCGTCTCCTACGTGTGCAAGCCCTTCAACATGGACGCCCTGGTCATTCAGATCGAAGAGACCCTGTCCAACCATTTTCTGCTGCTGCTCAAGGAAAAGGAACGGCTTGAAAACGAGCGCAATCTGGTCATTGCCAGTATCTCCAGCCTGATTTCCGCCCTTGAGGCGCGGGATCCCTATACCAAGGGCCATTCCGAGGCGGTGGGCCGGATTGTTTCCGGCATGGTGGCCCTGACCGGCGCCGGCAGACAGGAAATTCAGAGCGCCAATATCGGGGGTCGGCTTCACGATATCGGCAAGATCGGGGTGCGGGACAGCGTGCTGCTGAAAAGCGGCCCCCTGACCGACATTGAGCTCTCCCACATCATGGAGCATCCCAAAAAGGGAACCGAGATCATCAAGAACATTCCCAGCCTTCGCGACATCATTCCCATGGTCCACTACCATCACGAGCGCATGGACGGCAACGGCTATCCCGAGGGCCTGAAAGGAAGCCAGATTCCCCTGCTGGCCCGAATGACCGCCGTGGCCGACACCTACCACGCCTTGAGCAGCGACCGGCCCTACCGCATTGCCACCAACCATGACCGGGCCATGCAGATCATTCACGACGCCAAGGGCACCCAGCTCTGCCCCGACTGCGTGGACCTGTTTATAAAATGGTGTAAAAAAAACCCGGAAGACGCCATCATCACTTCCTCCCCCTCTGTACCCCCGGGCTCTGGGCTTCACACCTTCTGATTTATCCCGGATATTTCATGAAATATCCGGGCTATATCCCGTGTTACCGACCCGTCATCAGCCCCTGAATACCGGCCACGGTAAAGGCCACGGCCTCGCGGCCGACCCCTGGAATGTCGTCGGCCCGGTCGTGCCACAACAGGTAATACTCGGCCACCCGCTCGTAGATGCCCAGAATGCACACCGCCATCAGCTCCTCGGAACCGGCGGAAAGATAGGTTGTCCCGCTCTCTGACCGGACCCGGGCCAGGGCCTTTTGGAGGTCGGAAATCAGCTTGACGTAAAGGCGCTTGCGTTCGCTTTCCACCCGGGCGCTTCGACCGCCGGATTCCCGGAAAAAAATGAAGGCGTGGCCGGGGTGGGAGCGGCAGAAATCCTGAAAAAAAACAGTGCCCGCCTCCACGATCCCCTCCATGGTTCCCTGTTTTTTTAAAAACGCCTCCTGGAGTATGATTCGCAGGTGAGCGCCCACCTTCTGCATCAGGCTGACCAGCAGATCCTCCTTGTTCTTGAAGTAAAAATAGACCGTGCCCACCGACACCTCGGCCGCTTCGGCGATCTCTTCCAGGCTGGTCTGGTGGTATCCTTTTTTTATAAAAAGCGTTTCCGCGGCCCCCAGAATCGTTTCGTACCGCTGCTCCTTTTCCCGCTGGCGCCGCAACGCGGTGCGCGCTGGCTTTTTTGCTCCTGTCACCGGCATTGTTTGCTGATCCTTTCCATGTATACCCGCCAGAGCCGTCTTTGCCGCCGGCACACTCAATCAAGCAGGGACGACGGCACATCAATGATCCTGGCCCGCAGGTATTCTCCCAGGGTCTTGGCCTGGGGGTCGCTGCGCCAGGACGCAGCCGCGCCATCTCCCAGCAGCCCCTTAATATAAAAATTAACGGCCAGCAGGTTGGCCAGCTCATACCGCTCCACATCAAAGGGGCCGATGTCCGGCAACAGGCGTTTCAAGCATTCCGTGGTCAGAAACGTCCTCAAGAAAGAAAACGCCTCGGGGGTCTTTGCCCACACGCCCAGGTTGGCGTTGCCCCCTTTGTCGCCGGCCCGCGTGGCAAAAAGCCTGCCCAGGGGCACCGGCTGTTCCGGTCCGCCGGGCGGGTCGGGAAAATCAAAGACCGGGGCTGAAATTCCATCCCCGGAAGCGGCTTTAACATCTGACGTCACGGTGACCGGCTGATCATCAATATAAACGGTCTGGGTAACCTGTTTTTTCCCCACCAGGGCCGGCCAGTGGAACACGGCCGGCGATTCCGGCGTGGGCGGGCTGGTCAGGGTGAAGCCGGGAATGCTGGCCAGGGCCAGTTCCACCACCCCGGCGGAAAACTCCCGGCCCACCAGGGCCGGGTTGGCATCCATCACCGTGATCCGCAGAAAGGCAAAAGCCTCCTCGTTGGTGGGCGGGTTTGGTTTGTCCGAACGGACCAGCTGCACATGGACCGTGCCGAATCGCTCCTTTCCCCCCAGGTTTTCCCACAGGGTCTGTTCCACGATGCGGGCCTTTTTTTCAATATCAAGGCCGGTGAGCACCACGGTCATGGTGTTGCGATACCCGGACACCAGGTTGATGCACACCTTGGTGGTGTCGGTGGCCGGCTCGCCCCGGACCCCGGAGAGGCGGACCCGGTTGTCGCCGTCCGGCGTCAGGGTCAGGGTATCAAACCGCACCGTGACATCCGGGGTCAGGTAGGCGGGGGACCGGATCTCATACATCAGCTGGGCCGTCACCGTTCCCACGGAGACCAGGCCGCCGGTGCCTGCATGCTTGGTGATAACGGAAGACCCGTCCGCATGCATCTCGGCCAGGGGAAACCCGATTCTCGAATAGGTGGGCACCTCGTCCATAAAAGCGTAGTTGCCGCCCGTGGCCTGGGCTCCGCACTCGATCACGTGGCCCGCCGCGTAAGCCCCGGCCAGCCGGTCCCAGTCGTCTTGGGCCCAGCCGAAATGCCAGGCGCAGGGGCCGGAAACCAGGGCCGCGTCCGCGACCCGGCCGCACACCACGATGTCGGCGCCGCGCTTCAGGGCCTCGGTGATGCCCCACCCACCCAGGTAGGCGTTGGCCGAAACCGGCATGCCCCCGCCGTCGGCCAGGGCAATGCCCTTGTCCAGGTGGGTAAACGGTTCCCCGGCGGCCTGCAGCTCCTTTAACCGGGGCATCAGGTCATCCCCTTCGATCCAGGCGATTTTCGGGGAAAGGCCCAGTTCTTTGGCCATTTCGGCCAGGGCCGCGGCCATGCCCCGGGGATTGAGCCCGCCGGCATTGGACACCACCCTGATATTCTTTTCCAGGCAGAGGCCCATGACCGCCTTCATCTGTTTTAAAAAGGTGGTCACATAACCGGTTTCCGGCTTTTTCAATTTCTGCCGGAATAAAATGGCCATGGTCAGTTCGGCCAGGTAGTCGCCGGTGAGCACATCGATCCGGCCGCCGGTGACCATCTCTTCGGCCGCTGAAAACCGGTCTCCCAGAAAACCGCTGCAATTGGCGATGATCAATCGGTCCTTGTCCATGTTTGCCTTTCCTTTCCCCGTGTCATCCGATCCGGACTACCGGCCCTGGAACACCGGTTTTCGTTTTTCAAGAAACGCGGCAATCCCCTCTGCCGCGTCCCCGGTGGCCATCACCTCTCCCAGCTTTGCGGAGAGATAATCCAGGGCGTCTCCCAGGTTCATCTCTTCGGCGGCACAAAAGGCCTGTTTGCCCAGGGCCATGCCGATGGGGCTTTTTTCACCCAGCTGGGTCACAACCTTTTCCACCTCCCCGTCCAGGGCGTCGTCGGCCGTCACCCGTGTGATCATGCCCATCTCCAGGGCCTGGACCGCCGTCAGTTTTTCTCCCAGCAGCACCATCTCCATGGCCTTTTTACGGGGCACATTGCGAAAAATCAGGGCCCCGATCATCATGGGAAACAGGCCCACGTTCACTTCCGGGGTGCCGAACATGGCGCTCTGCCTGGCCACCACGATATCGCAGGCCAGCATGAAGCCGGTGCCGCCGGCCAGGCAATGGCCGTTCACCCGGGCCACGGTGGGCTTGGAAAAGGCGTAAATCCGCTTGAGCAGGCCGGCATAGGCGGCAAACACATCCTGTCCGGAACCGCCCTGGCCGGCCAGATCGGCCCCGGAACAGAAGACCCTGTCCCCGGCGCCGGTAATCACCACCACCCGCACCGCCGGGTCGGCCTCGGCCCTGTCCATGCCTTTAAAAAACAGATCAATCACGCCGGGGCTGATGGCGTTTCTCCGGTCTTCCCGGCAGATGGTCAGCCACGCGGCCTTCCCCCTTACCTCATATTGCAATGCTTCATCAGACATCGTCGCACCCCCGTTTTATTCAGCCGCTTTTTCAATGTCCACCAGGATGTGGCCGGGCGCCACCTTGTCCCCCGGTGCCGCGTTCACACCCGTCACCACACCGTCAAAGGGCGCCTTGAGCGTGGTCTCCATCTTCATGGCCGACACCACCGCTACGGCCTGGCCCGCTGTCACGGCGTCTCCCATGCTCACCAGTATCCGCACCACAACAGCGGGCATGGGCGGGGTAACCACATCCGGCACCTGCCCCCCTTTTTTGCGGCGGACGCCCTTCTGCTCAGCGGTGTCTTCATCGTAAACCATGTACGACCCGCCATTGATGCCAATCCATTTGCCGCTGTCCGCCGGCGCCACGCCGGCCCTCACTTGGCGACCGTCCACGGAAACGACCAGAGCGTCGGTCCCGGCCTGAACAGATTCCACCCGGTATACACGGCCGTCGATATGGGCGGAAAAACAGCCTTCACCGTCATGGTCAACGGAAACGGGAAAAACCGTTCCGTTGACGTTCAATCGGTAGTCCATTTCATTCCTGTCTTAATTGATAGGTTGCGATTTCGATTTCGATACCGATAGGAGTATAGTGTTGTATTGAATCTTCTTTTCATAAAACATTCGGGTTAAAGCCGCCAGTGGCCCAATGTCTGCCACGGGGATGGAATTCCGCCATTCCCGCCGGTGCCGGTTCCCGGTCCGGAGGCCACGGGCGTCCCGGCCCACATGGTGTGGGCAATAAAGACCAGGGCCGCCAGTGTGTTGTCCGCCTGGGCCGGTTTCCACTCAGAGAAATGGGTGTCCAAAAAGTCGGTAAAGGTTTCACCGTTTCGAAACGGCGCTGAATCGACCACTTCCATTAAAAACGAAATCGGCGTGCGAATGCCGGCGATCCGGTAGTCGGACAGGGCCTTTTTCATGCGGTCAATGGCCGCCTGGCGGGTACCGGCATGCACCACCAGCTTGGACAGAACGGGATCATACTCCATTGGCACGGTAAACCCGGCATACACGCCGCAGTCGTTGCGAATGCCCGGCCCCCTGGGTTCTTCCAGCAGGGTAATCCGGCCGGGTGACGGCATAAAGTTGTTTTCCGGATCCTCGGCATAGATGCGGCACTCAATGGCATGGCCCCGGGCCTGAATATCTTTCTGGACAAGATCGAGTCTTTCACCGGCGGCGATTTCGATCTGCCGGCGCACCAGGTCGATGCCGGTCACCAGTTCGGTGATGGGGTGCTCCACCTGAAGCCGGGTGTTGACCTCCAGAAAATAAAAATTTTTCTTTTCATCCACTAAAAATTCCACGG
>JAXHVI010000147.1:0-10420 GCA_034189195.1 Thermodesulfobacteriota bacterium
ATATGGCCGTAAGGAAAACATCATGGAGTTGTTCCATAACCAGGTTACACGGGAACAGGGGGTTTTTTCGCTTCGCATAAACCACCAGAGCGGGGGGCTCCACCTGATGGCGGAGAATGTCCAGGTACCGACCATGGTCCTTGATTTTCCGTCCCAAAAACGGTTCCGGGATGAGGTTAAAAAAGGATACGATTATATCGGCATCTCCTTTATTGTTCCCAACTTTGCCAAGGCCCGCAAAATGGCGGAGATCATCCGGCACGTCTCCCCGAAAACAAAAATTATTCTGGGCGGCCACGGCACCAGCATCGGCAACATTGAGGAGCTGATTCCCTGTGACCATGTGTGCCGGGGGGACGGGGTAAAATTTTTGCGGCAGCTATTTAATGAGGATGTCAACGCGCCTGTTGTTCACCCGATGATCTATTCGTCGTTTAACAAACACATAGTGGGCGTTCCCCTGCCCCGGGATTCAGGGGTTATCATGACGGGCGTCGGGTGTTCCAATGGATGCCGGTTCTGCTGCACGACGCACTATTTCCAGAAGGTTTACACGCCGTTTTTTAAAACCGGCCGGGAGATATATGACGTCTGCGCGCGAATGGAAAAAGAGCTGGGCATTACCGATTTTTTTGTCATGGATGAGAATTTTCTCAAATCAGAAGACCGTGCCCGGGAGCTCGTTTGCGAACTGGAAAAAAACGGCAAAAATTATACATTCAACATTTTTTCATCCGCTGAAACGGTTACCCGAATGGGAATCGATTTTCTTCTCCGGCTGGGGGTCAATTTTATATGGATGGGCGCGGAATCCCAGAAGGAGGTGTATGAGAAAAACAAAGGGGTTGACTTTAAAGCCCTGATAAAAGAGCTTCGGGATCACGGCATTTCCGTGCTTGCCTCGGGAATTCTTTTCCTGGAGCACCATGACAAAGAGACCATTTATGAGGATATCAATTTCATCACCGGTCTGGACGCCGATCTGGTCCAGTTCATGCAGTTGGGACCGCTGCCGGGCACAGCACTGTACAAGGATTATGAAAAACAGGGCCGGTTGAGGCAGGATGTCCCTTACGAGGAGTGGCATGGCCAGCATCAAATATGGTTCATCCATCCCCATTTTTCCGGCGAGGAGTCGGCCACGTATCTGAAAAACGCGTTTATTCGGGATTATCAGCTCAACGGCCCTTCGTTGCTGAGAATCATTGATACCGCCATGCGCGGCGTGATGGCCACGCGCGGTCATAAGGCGGGTTTTATGAAGCTGCGACACGAGGAAAAGGTCGCCCGGGCCAAATTCATGTACCCGTTATTGAATGTTCTGTACAGGCACGCGCCCAATGAACATGCCCGGCAACTGGCCGGTGAAGTACGCAAACAGTATGAGGCATTTTTCGGCAGACTGTCCCTGTCGGCACGCCTGCAAAGCAAGGCCCTGCAGGTGATGATACTGTTTGAAAAACTGCGGTCCAGACTGATCTTCAATAATATCCGGCAGCCCTACACCATAACCGCCTCCTTTAGAATGACGGCTGAAAAAATCAAAAGAGAGAGCTGGCGAAAACGCATGCGGCACTGGGTGGAAGCCAGGCGTCAGACGATCCAGTGGGAAATCCCGCTGGTCCCGGTGAACCTGTTAGTTACCGGCATATTGAACGGCGGCATCATCAAGGCAGCCGCGTCATATATGGGGAAAATGTTAAGATAGTTTCCATCCATAAATGGCCTTTTTCCGCAATCTCTGCGTCAAACTGCGGGCTTCCTTGTGCGGCGTACAACAGTACGCCTTCAGTCAGCCCTTGTTTTCCTTGATCTTGCGAAAAAATTCTCATTTCTGGATTGGAAACACCACATGATGTCCTCCATGTTAAATGGATGGCCACTAAGATAGTCCTGCCAGCCGGTGCCTTGCACGGTTATCTTCGTCACTCCGGCGTGAAGGTGTTGACCTTGTCCGTTGACACCACCCTGCCCGAAACGCCGCAGAAATCCTCGGCCGTCATGGCGGCAAACAGGTCAGGATCGGGCGGGGTGTAGGCGGCAAACCGTTTTCCCTCTTCTGTTTTTCCGATGACAATTCCTTTTGTGGGCCCGTTGTGCCGGTCATAAACCACGGTATAGGTTTCCACCGTGGCCCGGCCTGAAGGGGTGGAATCGATCTGATTTTTGGGACCCCGGTCCACTTCCTGCTGGCACTGGTGAACATCAGCGGTAACCGCACTGTTGTCCGCCGGGGGGTGGGTGGAGCAGACCGCTGCCGAGTGCTTGGTCATATAAAAAGAGTTGCCGGTCACAAGACCTGTTTTGCCGGGATGGCGGCGCAACACATCGGCCATCTGGACCATGGAATGCAGCACATAATTGTTGCCCGGCCCGCCGAAGTAAGGCAGGCCGCCGGTCACGGTCAGGGGCCGGGGATCGTTTTGGGCAATGCCCAGCATGTCCCGGGTGGCCTGAACGGCCACGGGAAAGCAGCTGTAAAGATCAAAGAAATCGATTTGATCGATGGTTGTTTTTGCCTGGGCCAGGGCGGCCCGGCCCACGATGTCGATGGCCGGGGAGACGCCGTAGGCTTCGCGCTCCAGCACATGCCAGTGGTCGTGGGCCTCGGCATAGCCGTGCAGGTAAACCCGGTTTGACTTGTCGATGCCCATGCGGTCGGCATGCGCCTCGGAGGTGACAATAAGGGCCGCGGCCTGGTCCACAAACAACATGGCGTTCATCCGCTTGGTGTAGGGAAAGGCGATGTAACGGTTGTCACCCGACGCTGTGACAATCTCTTCTGCTGAGAAGGGCGCCTGAAACCAGGCATGGGGATTGTCCGCCGCAACTTCGGAAAAGCGGTGCATCAGGTCGGCCATGGCGTTCGCGTGATCGGCAATGGTGCGGCCATACCGCTCTCGAAGTGCGTTTTCAAACATGGGGTAAACATAGGCGGGAATGGAAAGCCCGTGAATGTGCTCAGTTTCGCAGGCCCCGTCCGCCGGGCCCACCGGAGAAAGCGGCGGCAGGCAGTCGCGGTCCGACGACAGGCCCCAGCCGAAAAAACGCTTGTTTTTCACCGCCTGCTGCCGGGTGTGCTGGGCCTCGGCCCCGGTCAGCACGGCCAGTTCGGCCCTGCCCTGGGCGATCTGTTCCATGGCATGATGCAGCATGGAGTGGGGTACGGTGCCGCCGAACCCGGAAACCCTGCACCGGGCATCGGCCAGGCCGAGCCGGTCGGCCACGCATCCGGCCACATTGACAATGCCGTCGTCGGAGAAAAGCGACGTGGTCACCAGCAGGTCGGCCTTTGCCAGGGCCTGGGCCGCAAGGCCGGCGTCTTCCGCCGCGACCCGCACCGATTGCGCCATCAGATCCACCGGGGATCCGGTTTCAACAGGGGCCACCTGCCGGCGGGTCACCTGGCCGGCCCCGATGATGACGGGCGTGTTTTCTGAAACCATATTTGTTAAGTTCCTTGGACTAAAAAGTTTCCGCCGTTCCCTCATCAAAAGACATCACACAATATCCGGGTTATGTGCCTTTTACCATCCACTCTGAAATGGCGTTGATAACGCGCTTGGGGGTAAACCGGTTCATGAACAGAAAAAGAAACCGGAGGTGGGGTTCAGGCACATAGACCCGCTTTCCCCGAACAAAGGCGCTGACGCCTTTTTCGGCAATAACGGCCGGGCTGGCTTTCCCGGCAAAGCTGTAGAACCGAAGTTTTTTGGGAAAGCCGCCGCTTTGCAGCAGCGGGGTGTCGGTGTAACCGGGGTTTAAGGTGAATACCTTCACTCCGGTGCCTTTCAGTTCTTCGTTCACCGCCTCGCTTAAGGACTGAACAAAGGCCTTGGTAGCGCCGTAAACCGCGTGGCGGGGGGTGGGCACAAAGGCCGATACAGAGCAGACATTGAACACATGCCCATGGCCCCGCTGGACCATCTCGGGAATAAAAAGCCGCATCAACGCCATATAGGCCCGCGCGTTGACAGCGACAAGCTGATCCTGATCGGCCAGGGAGAGTTCATGAAACAGGCCGAATGCAATGGCCGCGGCGTTGTTCACCAGCACGTCGATACGCGGCACGCAGGCCTTGACCTGGTTGTAGAGATCTTCCGGACCCTCAGGGCGGGACAGTTCAGAGCTGACGGTCCATACCTTGACGGAACAGGTTTTCCGCAACGATTCGGCCCACTCCTTTAGAATGATATCTTCTTTTGTCCCCTCGCGGGACATGAGGATCAGGTTGGCGCCCTCCTTTGCAAAACAGAGAGAAAGCGCCTTGCCGATACCGGAAGCGCCGCCGGTGATAAAGACCGTTTTACCCTTTAAATCGATTATTCCCATTTTTCACCCTCACGCCGTGCCGTTTTTTCGGCCAGGTGGTTTGGTGTTTATGTCAACGGTCCGGCCGTTTCGCCCGGATATTTCACGAGTTGATTTGGCTGCGTTTCGCCCGAATGTTTCACGAGTTGATTTGGCTGTGGTTAAAGCTTCCAGTCCACCCTGGGCGTGTCGCGCTTCACCGGGCCGTCGATCTTTCCCCTGGCATAGCCCACGGCAATACTGGTCACCGCCACATACGGCTTGGCAACCCCCAGCTTCTTGCGAAACCCCGCCATCAGGGGCATGGAAAGCGGCTCCATGGGAAGCGACACATAGCAGGTGCCCAGGCCCAGGGAGTGGGCCGCCAGGACCATGTTCTGGGCGCAGATGCCGGTATCCAGGTCCGGGTTGCTGATTCCCCGTTTGTCCTTGAGAATCAGAATCACCGCCGGCGCGTCGAAGTAGATGGCACCGTCCGTGTGATCCGCTTTTTCCATGGCCGTGATGGGCCGGGGATCCATCTTGTTGATCGAAAACCAGCTGATGACACTGAACACGATTTTCTTGATCGTGGACCGTTTGCCGTCCTTTGCCAGGTAGAGGTTCTTGAGCAGTCGCAGAGAGCCCATGGCCCGGCGCTCGAACTCCTTGATGATCTTCTGGTTGGTGATAACGATAAACCGGTAGGGCTGACAGTTGCCCGCCGACGGGGCGAACCGTCCCGCCTCCAGGATGCGGGCCAACAGTTCCCGGGGCACCGGCTTGTCCTTGAAGAGCCGGTTGGAACGGCGGGTATAAATGGCCTTTTCCACCTCGGTGAGTTCCGGTTCAATGGCATCAAAGGGCTGCTCTTCAGCGCCCAGGGGATGGGGGGCCGCCATTTTCCCCTCCAGCAGCACCTTGTACCGTCCGAAGGGAATCACAAAGCTGCCGGTCATGGTGATGGCACCGGACGGGCAGACGGCAATGCAGTTGCCGCAGTTGATGCAGGCCTGGGAAAACCCGCCATAACCAATGGGCTCGGGCACCTGGCCTTTTTCCCACCGGTATCCGTAGGTGGGGCAGGTTTCATAACACCGGCCGCACTTGTCGCACCTTTCGGCATCAATGGTCCGGACGGGAAAACTCATTTCCGGCAGATAGGCCTGTTTTAATGACTCAAGCATGATGCTCTCCTTTTTTGCCCTGCGGGGCACTGGTTGTCCTTTTCCGGTCAAAACCTCAACCGTGTCAGACACGAATCACGTTGGGGGCATTGGGGTCGAACTGCTCCTCCAGCACCCGGGACAACATCTTTTCTGAAATGGTTTTGGGTATCTCGTCGACGATCTGAAAATAGGTGGGCACGGAGTTGCGCTCCAGTTCGGCCAGGCAGGTCTGCTTGACCCCCTCCACGTCCACGGTTCTTCCCGCAAAGGGCGCCATGGCCGCCACGATGTCGCTTTCGCCCGGGGCACCCGATGCGGCGGGCACGCCGTACACGCACACCTCGGACACCGACTCATGCTCGCCGATGATCTTTTCGATCAGGTCGGGCTGAACAAAATCGCCCTGGCGCCGAAGCCCGCCGCCCTTGCGGAAATCAAAATAGAAAAACCCGTTTTCGTCCTGGTGACAGATGTCACCGCTGCGCAGCCACCCGCCCCGGGTCTTCTCTTTTGATGCGTCGGCCTTGCCGTAGTAATTCACCTCGGTGGGGCCGTTGGACATTCTGCTGATCATTTCACCCCGCGTGCCCGGCGGCACATCGTTGTCGTTTTCGTCCACGACCTTCATCTCCACCAGGCCCTGGGGCGGCTTGCCGAATGAGCCGACGGGACCGGAGCCCGGCGGATTGTGGGCCAGGCCACCCTCCACCGCCGCGTACCATTCATGAATCTTGACGCCGAACCGTTTTTCAAAGTCTTCCCAGATGGCCCGGGGCGTGCCCGCGCTGATCACCTTGCGCACCGGGTTGTCCGCGTCATCGGGTCTGGACGGTTCGTTGTAGATGCCGGCCATCATGCCGCCCAGCAGGGAAAAAGTGGTGCAGCCGTACTTGCGGCAGATGTCCCAGATGTTGCTTTTGGTAAACCGCTCGCTGATCACGGCGGGCAGCTTCTTGGCCAGAGATGGCATCAGGGTCACGGACTGGGCGTTGCCGTGGGTCAGGGAGAGCCCGGTATAGGGAACGTCATCAGGCCCATACTGCCACAGCAGGTCGGCCATGAAGGAATAAATAAGGAAGCGGTCTGCCTTGAGCACCACGCCCTTGGGGTCGCCGGTGGTGCCGGATGTGTGAATGATCTGGGCCGGCGCACCTGCGTCAAAAGGCAGTGCCTGGTCGGGAATGTCGGTGTTGCCGGTTTCCAGAAGCTCGTTTAAAACCGGGTAGGCGCTGTTTTCCGGAACCTTGTGATGGGCCTTGTACAAAACCCCCACCACCGGCACATCTGAAATATCGGCCTTGATCTCCTCCAGGCTCTCCATGAACTGGTCGGCCACGAGAATGCCTTTGGATTTGGTGTTTTTGATCTGAAAGGCCAGCTTCCGGCCCCTGGACCGGGGATCAATGGGAACGGCCACGGCGCCGATGGAGACCGCGGCGAACAGGGCATAGATAAACTCCGGATGATTTTTCATAAGCATGGTAAAGGTGTCGCCCTTGCCGATGCCCGCCTTGAGCAGGGCATGGGCCGTGCGGTTGGTCTGCTCGAACAGATTTCGGTAGGAGACCGGCTCTTCGGTGCCGTCCTCATTGACAAACCGCAGAGCCACCTTTTCCGGATCCTCGATCTTCAGGTTGACGGCTTTGAAGATGGACAGATCTTCGATGTTTCCTGATTTGTTTACATCCGACATGTTTCCCTCCTTGTTTCATTAAACAGGCCGCCCACAGAACCCGGAAAGGCCCTGCCGCCTGGACTTGAGCACATCAGAACAAAATAACACCTGAACACCTTCCCATGATCACGGCCTGACGGACGCAGCGGATCAGAAGTCAGCCTGAAGAATGGTGATGACCATGGCCGCCTCTTCGATACCGATGTTTCCGCCGCCGTTTTCGGCCAAAGCGATGCGGGCCCCTTCTACCTGCCGGCCGTCGGCCTCGCCCCGCAGCTGCCACACCAGCTCGGCGATCTGGCCGGCGCCGGTGGCACCCACGGGGTGGCCCTTGGACTCCAGGCCGCCGGAGGGGTTGATGGGCAGCTTGCCGCCCAGCGTTGAGTGACCCTGCTCGGCAAAAATCCCGCCCTCACCCCTGGGACAGAACCCCAGGGCCTCGGTGTTGACCACTTCGCCAAAAGCCGTGGCATCGTGGAACTCGGCCACGTCGATATCTTCGGGACCGACACCGGCGGCCTCATAGGCCACCTTTGCCACCCGCTCGCCGATGTCAGGATCATCAAAGCCCCGGTCCATGCCGCCGCCCACCACCGTGGACAGGATCTTGACCGGCTTGGAGGCCCCCAGCTTCTTGATCATCTTTTTGGAACACAGGATGGCCGCGGCTGCGCCGTCGCCCACCGGCGCGCACATGGGAAGGGTCAGGGGATAGGCAATAGGCTGAGCCGCCAGCACCTCTTCCACGGTAAAGGGCTTGCGGTACTGGGCATAAGGGTTGTTCACGCTGTGGTTGTGGTTTTTGGAGCTGACAACGGCCAGCTGCCGCTGGGTGAGACCGTACTTGTCCATATGCAGCCGGGCCCCCATGGCGTATATTTCCATAAAGGCGCTGCCGCCCTTGGAATCTTTCTCTTTCTTGACCTCTCCCCTGGCCTCGGCCTCCTTGCGCTTGCGCTCGGCATCGGCCTTCATGGCCTGGACCAGCATTTCGATGACCTCCACGTCGGCAGAGGCGGAAAAGAGCTTGAGCCGTTTTTCCCGGTCATCCATGTACATTTTTTCCATGCCAAGAACCAGGGCCACGTCATGAAGGCCCAGGGAGATGTCCATCCACGCCACCTGAAGTGCGGTGGCCGATGAACAGCAGGCGTTTTCCACGTTGGTGACCGGAATGCCGCCGATGCCCATGGCCCGCAGCACCACCTGCCCCCGAATCGACTCCTGGCCGGTGACCAGCCCCTGGTAGGCATTGCCCACCACCGCCACCTGGAGCTTCTCCTTGGTGATGCCCGCATGCTCCATGGCCCTGTTGGTGGCATCGGCGGCCAGGGTTTTCATGTTCTTGTCCATGTGCTTGCCAAAGGGGGTCATGCCCACGCCGATCACATATACATCGCGCATTGTTCAACTCCTTTTGTAAATGACAGGTGGTTGGTAATTTTAAAGCCAAAAACGATAAGTTTTGTGCAAAAAGCATACCGCTGCCCAATAAAAAATAAACACCTGTTTTTTAATGTATAAACATATCAGCCAATCAGCCAATGTCCATATAAGGTCATAAGAATGTCCATATATGAACATTCTTGTTGATTTTTTAAAATACCCGGGTGACAATCCGGTCATGGAAATTTTTCGATTTCGATACCGATTTCGATTGGAAAGGGAAAGATGAATCCTGCACCCCCGCCTGCCTATACTGAAGAAGCGGCCCGCCTGGAGGTGGACCTGGCCCGGGCGGCCCTTGAAACGGCTGACCGGGAGGCGGCCCGGATCCATTTTCACAACGCGGTGGCGCGGCTTGCCGCCGGGGACCGGCCGGAAACCAGCCATGTGCTGGTGGCCGCCACCCTGGAACTTTCCAACCTGAACTTTATTCTGGGCAAAGGATTTGGGGAAACCATTCCCTTTCTCCAGGCGGCCCTGAAAGCGGCCGAACACCTGGGCGACCTTCGTTCAAAGGCCATGATAAAGCTGCACCTGGGCCGCCACTACTATTTTTCCAACCAGCGGTCGGCGGCCATTCCTTTCTTTCAACAGGGCAAAACCGAGGTGGAAGCCCTGGGCGACGAGGACATTCAGGCCGGCGCCGCCGAATTTATCGGCCTTTATTACCACCTTCAGGGCATGTTCACCGAAGCCATCGCCTACTTTGAAGCAGCGGTGGAACGGTTTGAAACCACTCAGGGGCCACTGGTGCCCAACCCGTCGGCCCCCATGTGGCTGGGCTACTGTGCCGCCTACCTGGGCCAGTTTCACCGGGCCATCGGCACCCTGGACTACTACCGCCGCATGCTTCTGGAACGGGGGGACCGGGCACTGGCAGCCACTACCCGGGCCGTGCTGGGTATTGTCCTGCTGGAACTCAAGAAGAACAAGGAGGCGGCCATTCACCTGTCCGGCGCCATTTCCGAAGGAGAAAAGACCGGAAACGACCTGGCTCTCTATTTTTCAAGGGGAGGCATGGCTTACTACCACTTTGCCGAGGGCCGGCTGGAAGAGGCCAGTCGCTACATCACCCACGCCATCGTCGAAGGGACCGCCGCCGGCCTGGTCCGGCAGTATGCCACGCCGATCTTCCTGGAGATGGGGTTCGAACTCTACAAGGCGGGCAAGCCCATCTTTTCCGAAACCGAGATGCAGCGGGAAGTGATGCGCATCATGCGGGAGCCCAACATTCATTTAAAGGGTGTGCTGCTGCGGCTGATGGCTGAGCAGCGCCTTTTTCTCGGCGCCGAACCCGAAACCGTTGAAAAGGACCTGAACGCCAGCGCGGACTATCTGAAGCAATCCGGCACACCGGTACAACTGGCCAAGACCCGCTTTATCCTGATGCGCATTCACCTGAAGCGGGACGATCCTGCCGAAGCCCGGCGCCAGGCCCGAAAAGCCTGGAAAGAGCTGGCCGGCTACGGAGAGGCCTTTTTCCCGGACGACCTTCGCCACCTGCTGACCGAAGAGCCGGCCAGGGAGCCGACGCCGGAAGTCAAAGAGGAGTTTCTGCTCCGGTTTATCGACATCATTTCCGAGCTCATGCCCGGCCCGGCGCCGGACCGGCTGTTCACCCGGCTGGTGCAGGCCACCAATCGTTACTTCGGCGCGGAACGGGGCGCCCTGTTCTGGTTTTCCGACACACCGAAACAGACACCGGCCCTGCGTGCCGCCTGCAACCTGACCGAAACCGAGATCTTTTCAAACGCCTTCCGCTCCAACCTGGCCCTGGTGTTTGACGCATGGCGGGAAGGCCGGTCCATCCTGGTACGCCGGGGCGACAGGTCCGACGATC
>JAXHVI010000148.1:0-32011 GCA_034189195.1 Thermodesulfobacteriota bacterium
CTTCTGGCCGGCCGGAACGTGGAGATCAAAAACCTCGACGACTTCGGCCCCATTCCGGAAATCGAAGAAGACGGCGCCACCTTTGACGAAAACGCCTACAAAAAAGCGAGTTTTGCCGCCAGAATCCTGGGGTTTGCCGCCCTGGCCGACGATTCCGGCCTGGTGGTGGAGGCTCTGGACGGGGCACCCGGCGTACATTCCGCCCGGTATGCAGGCCCCGATGCCACCGACGCCGATCGATGCGAAAAACTGCTTTCCGACATGGCCGGCCAGACCCACCGAAAAGCCGCCTTTGAATGCGTGATCTCCATTGCCGTGCCCACGGGAGCGGCCCTGACCTACGAAGGCCGGTGCCAAGGGGAGATCTCCGAAAAACCGATGGGCGACAACGGGTTCGGCTATGACCCGGTCTTTTACTATCCCCCCTTGAAAAAAACCTTTGCCCAGCTTACCACTGAAGAAAAAAACCAGGTGAGCCACCGGGGCAAGGCCCTTCGGGAGGTGGCCCACGAGTTCGATAAAATACTGATCTGGATCGATCAGAACATGCCGATCTTTAAAAAGGCAGCCTGCCTGAGCCATGACGACGACACAGCCAACAACGATTGAAGACCTGGTCCGTAAAAACAGGACCTGCCGACGGTTTTACGAAAACCAGCCGGTAAACAGGGGCACCCTCTGCCATCTGGTCAACCTGGCCCGGCTGTCCGCGTCCGCGGCCAACCGCCAGCCCCTCAAGTACATTCTCTCCTGGGAGAAAAAGAAAAATCAGATGATCTTTCCCTGCCTGGCCTGGGCCGGTTACCTGACCGAATGGAACGGTCCCGGGGCTGGAGAGCGGCCCGCCGCCTACATTATTATTACCGGCGACACCACCATCACGGACAACTTCTGGTGCGACCACGGCATCGCGGCCCAGAGCATTCTGCTGGGAGCCCGGGAGATGGGTCTGGCCGGCTGCATGATCGGCGCCTTTAACGAAAAAAAATTAAGAGCCGACCTGGCCATTCCTGATCACCTGATCCTGCTGCTGGTGATCGCCCTGGGAAAACCCAAGGAGCAGGTCGTCATTGAAGAGGTCGGACCGGACAACGACATTCGCTACTGGCGGGACGAGTCCGGGATACACCATGTGCCCAAACGGAAGCTGGAGGATATCATTGTTGTCAGTGGTAACCCGTAGGCATGCAAAACAGCGAAAGCCAAATTATATAAGAAGGCCTCTAAGAATCGGGGGTTCTTCATTATGCAAAAAAAACGGAAATTAATTTCCGGGGGCTTTTTGCACCGCAAAGGCGCAAAGAGCGCAAAGGATGATGGAAACACGATCATTGTTTCACGGTTTTACGCGCAGCGGCTGTATTCTTCTTTGCGTCTCTGCGGTGAATTTTAATTTTTAGAGATTCTCATCATTTAAAGAATATTCATCTACAAGGAGGATTGTCATGGCAGAAATCGATATCGCCCGAAAAATCGGAGGCATCGACTCGGTTGACGCGGCCCGCAAGGTGTTTGAAAAGAAGATGGACAAGGAGAGCCTTGCCAAAATCGACAGAATCAAGACGGAAAAGGCCCTGATCAAGATCGCCAATGCCATTGTGATGGGCGATCCGGACGCGGTGTTTGTCAACACCGGCTCCCCGGAAGACAAACAGTGGATCCGGGACCATGCCCTTGCCAAAGGTGAAGAGGCAAAACTTCCCATGGAAGGCCACACCATTCACTTTGACCTTAAGGAAGAGCAGGGCCGTATCGTGGACCGGACCTACTATATCGCCGACCCGGAAGAGAAGATCAGCTCCCTGGCCCAGAAAATGCTGCGAAACGACGCCGTGGACGTGGTAAAAACCCACATGACCGGCATCATGCGGGGAAAGACCCTGATCGTGGGATTCTACTCCCGGGGGCCGGTGGGCGCGCCCGCCTCAAACCCGGCCATTGAGGCCTCCACATCAGCCTACGTGCTTCACAGCGCCGAAATTCTCTACCGAAACTTCTTTGCCGATTTTGACAGGGAGGTGGCGGCCAGAGGCCACTTTTTCACCAACATTCACAGCGAAGGCAAAAACCGGCCCGAAGACCTGCCCAACGCCCGGGTGCTGATGGACAGAAAGGACCGCACCACCTACAGCTTCAACTGCACCTATGCCGGCAACACCCTGCTGCTGAAAAAGGGAAACCACCGGTTTGCCGTGGACAAGGCCGTGTATGAACACCGGGGCGAGCAGCTGGCCGAGCACATGTTTATCACCGGCATGAAGGGACCCGGCAACCGGCAGACCTGGTGCGTGGGCGCGGCCCCCAGCGGCTGCGGCAAAACCACCACGGCCATGGCCGGCGACTTTTTCGTGGGTGATGACCTGGCCCAGATGTGGATCGCCGAAGACGGCTCCATTCGCTCCATCAACCCGGAGTGCGGCATCTTCGGCATTGTTGAAGATGTGAACATGGAGGGCGACCCCCTGCTCATGGAAAAACTGAGAAACCCCGGCGCCGAGGTGATCTGGACCAACGTGCTGATCGACGACAACGGGGTGCCCCACTGGACCGGCCATGGCGAGCCCATGCCGGATCACGGCATAAACTTTCAGGGAAAATGGGAAAAGGGCATGACCGACGAAAAGGGCAAGCCCGTTCCGCCCTCCCATCCCAATGCCCGGTGCACCATCTCCTCCACGGCCCTGGCCAACTATTCAGAGAAAGCCGAGGATCCGGCCGGCGTGGAGACCCGGGTGGTGACTTACAGCGGCCGGGATTCGGACACCATGCCACCGGTGTGGGCGGCCCGGAATTCAGACAACGGCGTGGTGATCGGGGCCTGCATTGTCTCCGCGGCCACGGCCACGGAAGTGGGGGCGTCGGGCGTCAAAAGGGCCCCCTGGGCCAACGCGCCTTTTATTCCGGGCGCCCTGGGAGACTACATGGAGGCCCAGTTCGAGTTTTTCGCAAGCCCGAAAATCGCGGCCGACAAGCGGCCGGTAATGGCGGGGCTGAACTATTTTCTCACCGACGAGGCCAGGGGCGGAACAACGAAAAAGCTGCTGGGTGAAAAAAAAGACGTCAAGGTGTGGCTCTCCTGGCTGGAGCGGCTGGCCCACAACGAAGTGCCGTTTATCGAAACCCCCATCGGCAACCTGCCCAAATACGAGGACCTCAGGCAGCTCTTTTCCGATCTGATCAACAAGCCCTACCCCTATGAGCTGTATGAAAAGCAGTTCTCCCTCTATATCGACAATATCATCGCCCGCATCGATCTCCAGACCGCCGCCTACAAGAAGGACGAGCGGATTCCGGAAAAGCTGTTTACGATTCTGGCGGAGCAGAAAAAGGGGCTTGAGGAGTTGAAGGCCAAATTCGGCCCCATTGTCACCCCCAAACAGCTGGAAGAAAAATAGCCCTTTTATTCCCAAGGCCGCCCGTCCAAAAAACAAGACGGGCGGCCTTTTTGTTTGACCGGGTCGAATCGTGATCGTGATCGGCTGTTGATGAAAGTTGATCAAGATTACGAGCACGAGTAAGAGTAAGATAGGGAATAAGGGTTATACAAAACACAGCAAAAAGTCAGGATGGATAGTGAATAAGAATCGACGGAACTCCGTCCTCTCCTCTCCTTATGTGTGGACCTTTACCACCTATTTTGCCGAAGGCTTTCCCTATACCGTCATCCGCACCCTCTCCTCGCTTTTCTTAAGAGACATGAATGTCCGGCTGGAGTCCATCGGCCTGACCTCCCTGTTCGGCCTGCCCTGGATTTTAAAATTCCTGTGGGGACCCCAGGTGGACCGCTTTTCCACCAAGCGGACCTGGATGCTGGCCTGCCAGTTTCTCCTGGTGGGAATGATGCTGCTGACGGCCGCCTTTGCCCCGTTCTCCCGGGGTGTGTCCGCCATTGTCCTGCTCTTTTTCGCCGGTTCTTTTATTGCCGCCACCCATGACACCGCCATTGACGGGTTTTACATGGAGGCATTAGACAGTGAGGGCCAGGCAAAGTTCGTGGGCTACCGGGTCATGGCCTATCGCATCGCCATGATGACCGGCACCGGCGTGGTGGCCACCATCGGCACCACCATGGGCTGGCCCCTGGCGTTTTTTTGCGCGGCCCTGATGATGGGCATGGTGTCTGTGTACCACTTCTTTTTTCTGATCCGGGTGGAGCAGCCGGGCCGGCCGGCCAATGAACTGGTAAAAGCCGCCCTTCGGTTGAAAAACCTTGCCCTTGTGACCGGCGCCGCCCTTCTGGTCCTGGGCCTGCGGGCTTTTCTGGCCTCCCGTTCCTATGCCCTGATCAGGGAGCAGTACCCGGTGCTGCAGAAAATCAGTTTTCCCCACTGGGTGGGCCTCTTTCTGCTGCTGTCCCTGATCGGCCTGCTGGTGCTGCGAAAGCGGATCTGGGCCCGCATTGCCGGCAATCCGGACACCTTTTACGCCAGGGCCTTTATCACCTTCACCGACCGGGAAAAGATCGGCACCATTTTCGCTGCCATCATCCTGATGCGCACCGGCGAGTTTCTGCTCACGGCCATGGTCTCCCCTTTTTTCGTGGATGTGGGCATCAAGGTCCATTACGGGTGGCTCTCGTCGGTGGTGGGCCTGCCCCTCTCCATTGCCGGAGCGCTGGTGGGAGGGTTTTGCATCTCCACCTGTTCGCTGAAAAAAGTGATCTGGCCCTTTTTGCTGCTGCAGAACCTCACCAACCTGGTTTACATGGTGCTGGCCCTGCACCTTGCCCCGTTTGTCGCCGTCAACACCGGCGCGGCCGCAGCCCGGCCTGTTGGCGTGCTTAATCTCTTCTGGGTGGCCGTGGTGCACGGGTTTGACCAGTTTTCCGGAGGCCTGGGCACGGCCGTGCTCATGACCTTTCTGATGCGGATCTGCGCAAAAGAGTTCAAGGCGGCCCATTACGCCATCGGCACCGGGCTGATGAATGTTTCCGGCCTGTTTGCCGGCATTCTCAGCGGGTTTCTGGCCGGGTGGCTGGGGTATGGATACTTTTTCGGCATCAGCTTTCTTTTATCCGTGCCCGGCATGATCGCCGTCCTGTTTCTGCCCGGCGATATTTACGTTGAACCCTCGAAACCGAAGATTTCATGAAATATTCGAACTAAACCCACGCGGAAAAATTGACACCGGCCCGGCCTTTCTCTATAGTTGAAACGCCGGTCTGGTCGATGGGGCGCTTTTTATTACAAAAATCACCAGGCGTATGAAGTCCACAAAAAAAACACCGCTTCGTGGTCTTCCACACCTTCGCGATCTTCGTGTTGAAACACCCGGTCGATTCATATGGCCGGTCGCTTTTTAACACAAAGGACACGAAGAAAAGAAAGATCACGAAGAAAAATTTTCTCTGTTATTTCGATCCCGATAACGATTCGGATAAACAAGGAACAAAACATGACCCGCCAACCCGCCATCATCAAGGAAAAACTGGCCGCCGTGGCCGCCCAGCGGCAAAAGGCCCTGTCCCTGCCGGCAAAGCAGGCCATGGACCTGATTCTCGGCTCGCCGGACGCGCCGGCCATTGTCCACTCCATGGCCGACCAGGATTTTTATTTTCTGGTCAACGACATCGGCCCGGAAGATGCCCTGGATCTGCTGGCCCTGGGATCGGGCAGCCAGTGGGAACACATCACCGATATCGAGTGCTGGCACAAAGACCGAATCAGCGGGCCGGAAATGCTCCGGTGGTTTGACCTGCTGATGCGGGCCGACAAGAACCGGTTTGTGCAATGGATGGCCACCGACAAGCATGAGCTTCTGGAGCTGCTGCTCTACTACACCACCCAGGCCTCGGCCCGGGAACATGACCAGGAGCCGTCAGAGTTTGACGAGTCCTTTTTCACCTTTGACGATGTCTTTTACGTGCGGTTTGTCAAAAGATGGCCCCAGGATCAGGATCCGGACCTGCCGGAAACCCTTGAGGCGGACCACGAAAAGATGCTCTACGCCTTTCTCAAGCATCTGGCTGAAATCGATTTCATCGCCTACCGGGACCTTCTCTTTTATACCGCCAACGTGCTGCCCGCCGAAGCCGAGGAGGAGGTCCTGCGGCAACGCGACATTCGACTGGCGGAAAAGGGGCTGCTGCCCTTTGATGAGGCTGTCGGCATTTATCAGCCCCTGCCGCGAGGCCGAAAACCCTCGAAAAAACAGGCCCGCCGGCCGGCAAAGGAAAGCCGGCTGCCGGTGCCGGTTGTACACCACCGGCTTTTGAAAAAAACCACCCTGTTTGCCCAGGCCCTGGAGCGGGTGGATTCCCCGGCGGCCCTGGAGGAACTCTCCACCGAGTTTGCGGCCCTGTGCAACAGCATCGTGGTGGCTGACGGCGCCCGGCTGAGCGCAAAAAAAGAGCTGGCCCACGTGGTGAACAAGGCGTGCGGCTACATTGCCATCGGCCTTTTTCGGCTGGCGGAAAGCAAGGAGGCCCTGAACCCGTCAAAAGCCGCGGCCCTGATGACAACCCACGCCCTGGCCGATATTTTCCGATCCGGTTATGGCGCGGCCATGGAGATCAAGCGAACAGCGGACAGGTGGCATTCGACCAGCTGGTGTTCGGCCAAACGGCTGCCCGTGAGTTTCTGGGGGGAGGAGCGGGCCGGAATCCTGGCCGGCCTGCTGATCAAGCGGCCCCTGTTTTTTGATGCGCAGACCGGCCTGCCCCGTGAGTTTGAAAGCATGGAGGACATTGCCCGGACCCGGGTTGTGCTGGAGGAGATCATGGCCGTCGACGGGCTTCTGAAAAAGGCGGACATTGATCCTGCCCCGGTGTCCGGCACTGTGCTGACCGCCACCAACCTGGTTCTGACCCTGTGGGCCAGAAACGTGCTGGGCCTGCCCGAGACCGTTGAGTTTATTTCCGCAAACCAGTTTCGTCCTTTTCTTGCCGATCTTTTCAAAAAGGCTGAAGGCAAAAAAGACGGCCGTATTCACGACGACAAAAAAGAATCGTTTCTGCAATGGCTTTCAGACCGCACCGGCGTGGCGCCTCATGACATATCGGCGCAGGCCGGCCATGCGCTGGAGCGGATGTTTGCCGAAGCGGAAGCGGAACTGGGCGCGGTAGCCCCGAAGGATATGGACCCGAAGTATGTGCAGGCGTTTCTTGTGAGTTGATACCTGAATTTTGCACGTAACTTCCCGCAATCAGCCTTTCGGCCGAATAAAAATCAATCGACGGTAGACATTCTCGCCTGCCGGTTCACATTTCGGTCACCTTCAAGCCGCGGCCATTAAGCATCCGGGCGGCGGCCATGGTCAATAACTTTTTTTATTGTTCATATCGTGCAAATTTTTTTTGCTCGTTTTACGCAATAGCAAAATTCTGCCGCCAACCGCCATCTTCCGACCATGCTTTTGGTTTGTTCCGGGCCTCATCCAGAAAATTGAGAAAATGAATCATCAACGGTGTTCCGGCGTCATGGATCGAATATTTCACCTTGTTCCCACCGTGGTGTCGATACTGATGGCTATCCGGCCATAATACAAATCAAGCTGCTTCCAGACCCGCTCCCGTGAAATACTCATGACCGTCAAAAGAGGTTTGCCCTATCGTATTTATGCCATCATGTACTGAGATTATCATGACTTGCTTCGGGAATTTCGTATCCTTCCCAGAGAACTTCCAGGTTGTTGATCAAACCTTCTTTCAATAGTTCGGCGACCGCGTTTAGAAACACCAGTACGGCATCTCCTTTTTTCCGATCCGTGCAAAGCGCGATATGCGTTTTATCCTCCAGTATCTGCTCGACCAGATTGGTCAGAACATCGGACGGGCCGATTTCAATGAATATACGGATTCCGTCGTTATACATCTGTTCGATCTGGGAGAGAAACCGGACCGGTTTTTCAATATGAGATTTTAAAAGTTTCCGGAACAAAGAGGGATCATTACCGACTTTCCGCCCGAACAAAAACGAATAGACGTCACAATCGGCCTGTTTAAAATTCAGGCTGGTCAGGTATTGGGAAAATTTGTCCGCCACGCCAACTGCCAAAGGACAATGGGGCGCCCCCGATATGGGGATCAGCCGGCTGTTGATGCCCTTTGCCTCAAAAATTCCGTGGGCCTTGTATACGGCATCCCTGATGCCTGAAAGAACGGTCTGCCGCCGGGTATTGTAATTGGCTATCCACACCTCGTCGAGTCTGTTTTCTTCCAGCACGGCATTGATTTTTTCCGCGCCTTCCAGTACGATCAGGACGCATCCCCTGGTGGCCAGGGGGCAGGTGACACCCAGCTTGCCCCGGTAACGGGTGGCCTTGATCATATCGGCGGCTGCAAGTATACCGGCGGCCCGGTAAGCGCTGATATCGCCAAAGCTGTGAGCCGCCACCGCGTCGGGCCGCAACCCCATTTTTTTAAAAAGGGTCAAAATGGCTTCTCCGGCCACGGAAATACATGGATTGGTCCAATCCGCGCCGGAAAGTTTCAAAAACGCTTCTTCTATTTTCCGCTCATCCGTCATTTCATCCGGGAAAACTGTTTCATTGATGGTTTTCCCGTTGAACCGCATCGTTCCGAGTCGCTCCCAGACTTGTCTTGCCGCCGCAAAAGCGCTGGCCAATGGCCCTCCCATACCCAGGTATTGAGAGCCCTGACCGGGAAAAAGAAAGGCCGTCCGTCCCAAGGGTTTGCCGTGCCCATAAAACATACCGGCGGCTGGATAGGAAAACGAGACCTCCGGTTCTTCAGCGACCATTTTGCGCAACTGAAGCAGTTTTTTCTCAAGCTCACGTTCCGTGTAGGCGGTAACCGCGACACGAAAATCTTCTTCAAACCCGCGGCTATCATCCAGTCCGTGCTGCGTTTCGTAGGCCAGCTTTTTTATGAATCCGGATTTTTCCGGCGTTGCTCCCACCCCGGTTATCCAGCAATCTATTTCACGGATGACTTCCGCCGGACTCTTTTCACAGGCCACCACCAGTTCCGGAATATGATATTCCCTGGTGGTTGTTTTTACTTTCAGGCATTTTTCATTGTCCGAGAACATATCCGCGTTTCTCCATGAATTAACGCCCCGGCCGCCTGGCCGGGGCGTTAATTCAGGTCAGTCGTTTTTATATACCCGGATCAATTCCCATCCGCCGTTGATGTTTCCGCAATTATCCGTATGGAGGCTGGCCGGATTGGCGGTACCGATATACAAGCCCGTGTCTTCGTCCACGATGGAAGACCGGAAGCCGTAATTGGTGTAATTGCCCAGTCCGTCGCGACTTACCCTTTCAGCTTCGGCATTGGTTGACGGAAAGCGCCACAGATCGGCGCCGTATTCATTTTCGCTGGGGGTGTACCACCAATTGATCTGCGGCCTTGGCAGCGTGATGTGCTCACCGGAAATATAATACCGCTGGAGACCGTCCCAGTCCAGCCAGAGGTAGGAATGATCCATGGTCCCTACGAACAGCTGGTTGTCGTAGACCGCCATGGTCCAGGTGTAGTTGTTATACATGTTGCCGAATCCGGCGGCGCCGTATTTTCCTGAAACCCCGCCCATGTTGTTTTTGCGGGAAGTCCAGTAACCGGAGGAATCACCGTTGGGAACATAAACCCGAAGGGAATCATTGCCGTAAAGCAGTTCCACCTTTTTATCGGAATCGAAACATTTTCCCCGGAAGATGGAGGTGGCCCGCCAGCTGTTAACATAAGCCAGGGGGAATTCAAACAGTTTCATATTATATTGTTGCATGAATACCGACGCGGCTTTACCGTGAACATGCATGGTGCCCCAGTATAAATAACCGCCGAAGGAGGCCATGGCACCGACGCCGTAAATGGAGGCGTTCAGGGGATCCGGTTCGTACTCATCGGCCTCCCAGACTTTTTCCCAGGAGTTGTAATCGGTTATGGTAAGTCCGCCCGCCTGTATCTTCGGACTCATCCAGATCCCCCCAAGGGCGGCGTTCTCTTCAGTCCTGCTGGGCCAGGTGCCGACAAAAATCCGACCGTCATGGGCGACGATTTCAGATCCACCACCGTCCAGGACCCCCACCTCATCAAAACTAAACGGCGAAGATCGATCACCGGTCCATCGCAACACTTTTCCGCCTCCGTCTTCGTTTGCTACGGCCGCGTACAGGACGTCATTCAATACCAGCCATTTCCGGATATTCTGATATTGCGGCAGCGTCGCCGAAGCAATAAACGAGCCGGTGACGGCGTCAAAGACGAACATGTTGATTCCCTGACCAAGCGCGACGGGGCCGCTTAAAAAGACCATATCATCAATAGCGGCCGCTGATCGAAGGCCGAAGGTGTTTTCCAGGCGGATATTATCCGCATCGGCGGTTATGGTGCCGGTCATGTCCGTCAAGACCTCCGTCTTGATATCGTAGGTATATATCTTCGGGGGCCGGTAATCGCCGAAAATATCCGGCACCGAACTGATCATCTCTGTTTTGGGGTACAGGCCCTCGTCATATTCGCAAACCCATAAATCGTTTTGATAAGGGGAAACATTGCTCAACAGATCAGCCAGTGTTCCACCGGTGTTATCTTCCATGGAATAGCAGTTAAAAGCCCGTAGCAGACACAGCATGTTGGCACAGGTGCCGAACCACAGTTTGCTGCCTGCTTTTGTCAGCCCCCAGACATACGTCTGGTTGGCCTTGGGGTCGTCACACCGATAGCAATCCGGGCCGGCTTCGTAGGGGTTGCCGATACCGTTAAAACATTCATCCACTTCTGCTCTCGCCACCAATCGACTGTCAAACGGTGGGCGATTCCCCATTCCCAGACAGGGCAGAGCAATTGCCAGGCAAAACCAGACAGCAAGGATACCTGCGGATACTTTTTTCATGTTTTTTTCCTCCTTTTTTCGGTTATTTACAAGGCACACTTACTTTATTTACGACTTTCTCCTGATTGTTCAGCCATATTTTTTTGCCCCAATTCAATGCGGAATTCAGAGGTCGACACACGATCAGCCGGCGCGGTTGCCCAGGGGACACCGTTGCCGATATAAATTCGGGTCAACCACCTGCGCCATTTTCCGCGCATCAAGGCTGCTTCCTAAAAAGGCGTTGATTCTTTCGGCCAGGCCCAGCGGATCGCGTAATATTCCGTTGTAATGCACATGGATCACGTGGAAATGCTCTTGCTGTTCAAGCCATTTACAGGTCGCTTTCAGATAGGTTTCATACTTGGCCGCCATAATATCATCGGACACATCCGCCTTGTCGGCCGTTCCCCTGCGTTCAAGCATTTTACGCTGTGACGCCAGAATTTCGTCCATGTCCCGCTGCATGAAAATGACGTAGTAAAAAATGTTCCTGGGAAGTTGGGGAAGCAGCGCGGCTATGGCTTTGATGGCTTTGCCTTTTTCATTCTTCAGCCAGGTATCGTCTTTATCCAGCTCTTTGATTTTTTCCAGCTCGAAATAACCGTTCGGGTTGTCTTCGTTGGCTTCCCGGATGTTATCGGTGACAACAGGCATACCCCCGGCTGCCAGCATGCGCATCATCATGCTCGTGCCGGAACGCGGTAATCCGGAAACCAGGGTGACGGCTTCGGAAATTCCCGGCAATTCGGAACGGTCAACCAATCGCGTGTTCGTTTTCAAGTTCGTGCTCCTTGGTCGCGTATAACAGGAAATTTCTTACATGATAAACAAACTGCTCTGGCAGCCGGGCCGGAAAAAGGTGACAGGCTTCCGGCACCACGACCCGCTGGCAGTTGCATAGATTCTCAGAAAGATAATTGCAGACCGGGATTAGAGGGGAATACTGCCCATACAATGCCAGAGTGTTATGTTTAATGCTCTTGATGCATTTTTCCGTTAATCCGGCGACTTTTTTGATATCGGTTTTAGCGGTGGTTTCGTCTAAAATTTTAAGGATGGCGCCGGCTTTAATCGATAAGCCTTTACGCATGCCGAAATCAGCAAGATCGGTGATGGTTTTTCCATTCCGCAATTCTTTCAGCCGGTATTCCAGATAGTACATGTTGAAACCGTTTAAAATTTCGGGGAGCTTGGGGTTTATTCGGCGCAGCATGTCTTCCCGCTGTTTCCGGTAGGGCCATTTATCAAGATCGATCAGATGGCGCAGGGCTGGAATATTGCCCTCAGCCAGAATCAGTCCGGATACCCTTTCCGGGAAAAGATAAGCCGTGTGCAGAGCCACCAGACCGCCCAGGCTGTGCCCGACCAGAACGGCCTTGCTCAAGCCTACGGCGTCCATCAGTCCGCCCAGGTCCATTGCAAGATCACGGGAAGTATAGCCGGTCTCCGTAAATTCACTGTATCCATGCCCCCGCATATCATAAACAGTGACGCGGAAATCGTTTTTCAGAGCGGCCAGCGCCTTGTTGGCGTACCAGAAGGACATATTACCGCCCATCCCGTGGATCAGCACTACGTCAGGCCCTCTTCCCTGCTGCAGGTAATGATGTTTGATTCCATTCGCGTTTAAAAACGGCATTTACTTGCTCTTTTTTTTATGGTTTACGATATATAACCCAGCCCTTTCATCCGTTTCATGATCAGTTTCATGTCTTCCTCGTTCATTTCCGGGGAATCGTTCACGGGCTGATCCATCGCCGGGGTGGGGGGGCCGATGACAACCGGATTGGCGGCCAGGGTTTCGGTTTTTATGATTTCTTCGGGTACCCGGCCCTCGTAATCCTCCGGAATGGCTATTCCCTGGCTGTAAAGCACGGCCGGCGCCACATCCAGGATGTCCAGGGGATCAACCTGTTCTCCAGCCTTGATTGCCGGGCCCCTGGCCATGAATATCCCCATGGGATAATGCACGCCGATGCACTCGCGTCGAGGCTTGATGATCTGTTCGGATTTGACCGTGGATACCAGCCCGTTATCCCAGAGGCGCAACGTCAAATCCGGCGCCCTCTCCGAACTGGGCCCGGCAAAAGCCTCCTCCCGGGTCCATATCTGTTTTATCACGGGTTTTCCGGAAGCAGGATGCCTGATTGACAACAACTGTTCCTTGAGTCGGTGTAACGTGTTTTGATACTCTTCAGGTAAAATGCCGGTTTTACTGTTTTTTCCCTGTACGTTTATGGCAATGCCGTTGCTGCTGGGAGTGTTTACAAAGGCGATGGTGCGCTCCCAGTCCAGCAGATGTCCGTGATTTTTAACCGCCTCCATGGACACATCGCCCACGCCATCGGATTCACAGACCGCTCTGTCAGACCAGGTCAGGTATCCGAGTTTTTCCAGCAGGGAATTTAAGTAAAAACAATCTTCGCTGGGACCGAACCCGTGGTCGGAGACAATAAAGACATGACCTTCCGGTCCCGCCGTTTCCGCCAGCCTGGCGATCATGGAATCCAGTTTTCGGTAATGGGCGAAAAGAACAGCCTGAATATGCCGCTCTTCTTTTGATAACCCATCCTTGTGACAGGCGGGATCCAGCAGGCGGTAAAATACGTGCTGCAGTCTGTCGGTGCTGTCCAGGACCAGGGCATACACGTTGCACGGGTCATATCCGGCCAGATGTTCCACGACCCTTACCCACTGGTCATCCTTGTAAGTGTGATACCGGATCCAACCCTCGGCTTCTTCCAGTGAGCATCCTTCAACCACCTTTTCCTCCAGACCGAAATCATGAGCGATAATCTTAAGGTCAAAACCCGGAATGGTTTTCAGGGTGTCCATAAGATCGGCGGGATAACAGGAATGCCTCAGGTGGCGCCAGGTGACGAAGCCGGGTATGCTGTAGCCGTTGATGGGCAGTGGAGGGGACATGACCGGATAATTCAAACAGACGGATGACCGTTTCTGCCGGGTCAGCAGCCCCCATAAGGTTTCGCATTTCAGCTGTTTGGTGCTGACGAACCTCAGAAACCGGCTTCCCGGTGATTCCGGCCTGAAAAAGTCAAGAATACCGTGAAAAGCGGGACTGCGGCCGGTCATGATGGTGGTCCATGCCGGCGGTGTAATCGGCGGGATGGTCGATGCAAGACCGGCCCTGACGCCCTCGGCCGCGAACCGGCTTAAATACGGCATATGACCGGCTTTCATAAGGGGGTCCAGAATGGAATAGGTGGCGCCGTCCAGACCGATGACAATAGTTATCGGTTTTCCTCCTGCCATTACATTGCCTCGCTCTGGGTGATAAAATTTCTATCAATAAAATCCACTAGGTCAGATACCCGGATATCCGTGATTTCCTGCTGGGCCAGTTCCGTGAAATATTCCGTAAATGGAAACGGTTGATCATAATGTTCTTCCAGGAACTCCCCCAGGACCACCACATCTATGGATTCGAGTCCCAGGTCTCCGAGCAGATAGGTATCCATTGTGATTTCGTCGGAATACTCCCAGTCCTCGCCCACTTTTTCCAGCGTCATGAGAATGTCATTAAAAATTACCGTCTTGTCCGGTTTGTTCATCTTTATATCGTCTCCTTTTTTTAACAATCAAGATCGAACGGTATATGCCGACACGGATTGTTCCGACCTGGAAACAGACAAGGCCAACTGCCGTTCCAGGCCTGGAAAGGCCCTGCTTTCCGGCATCAGATATCCGTTCTCGCCTTTTTTAAGTTTTATGTCCGCCGGGGAGAGCGTTTTACCCTGTGTCCGATACAGAAAGACGCGGACGGCGTCTTTAGCCGCGATTCGTTCGCCCAGCCATTGGGCTGTATCTTTTCCCGCATGTAATTTTTCCTTGTAAACCTGCCGCTCGGAACGATTCAGATAGAGATAACCGATGGCTTTTTGCCATATGGTGCCATTAAGGTTTTTATAATATGGACTGGTACAGCGCAGCCCCTCTTCCCCGGAACGCGTTTTGCCGGACACGGCGCTTATCATTCGTTGCCGCGGAAACCGCCAGAATCGGTACAGTTCCATCGGCAAATCAAAACGCCGGTGGGTCCAGCCCGTGATACGGGCCCAGAGACGGCCGTTGTTATGGCTGATCGTCAGGTCGGACCGCACAAGATGGTCGGAGATGTCCCGAACGCGCATCCGGCACCAAGCCTTTTCACCCGGTCCGGGCGGTTCAGAGAAAAAGCTGATGTCACCTACACCTGCCGGAAAAGTGATAAACCGCTCGGTCAATGCCTGCTGGGCCCAGTATCCGGTGACCTGGGCACAAGCGTCCATCAGCAGCGGATTGATCAGAAACCCGGATTTATCGCCGGAGGCGAACAGGCCATGATGATTCGGAGCCCGGAGAAAGGCGATAATCTCATTCTGTCCGGTTCCGGTTAAACCGGCAACGATCTGAAACCGGGGGCCGTGAGTCATGAACTTTTCATCATACATTGCCCTTGCCCGTTTGGCGGCTTCCGGGGATGCCATGGCACCGGTGAATTTTTCCATTGCCTCCGGTTCGGTGCCGGCATATTGGTGGTCAAAAATTATCGTTGCCTCGGCTGATGGAGATTGACCGGATGAACGATCGTATAAACTAACGGCGGCTTCACTGGATCCTGTAGCTCTGGCCTCGGCTTCCAGCCTGACGCCTGTTTCCTCATCCACGACAATCCAACGGCCGGCTTTCATGTTTTTAATGCCCACCGGAATTTTCCCTGGAAAAAGGAGCGAGGCGGCTTCCGTCATTATTTCCATATTCAAGGTAAGCGGCGTCACGATCAGCGGGGAAAGCCGGCCGTCGATTTCGGATGCATCGCCGCCAAAGGGATGGTCAAAAAGAAAAATATCGTCGGCCAGATTAATTAAACGTTCTATCCGAACCAGATTTCGCGGTTCCAATAATGTCACCCGGCCAATCATAGGGTGGGCGGAATTGTTTGACGCGCCGGCGGCTGAAGCGAAAACCGGGCTGACTCGTCCGGCCAGGGCGATCGTCATTTCTTTTTGAAGTTCCAGGAATCGGGACATGGTGTTCATATATTTTTTCATCGTTCCGGCCCTGGGATCATTGACCCGTTCTTTCGATTGTAAAGGATCCGGCATTTCCTTTTGGCGCAACCGGGTATCCGTCACCCGGGCTTCGGGCGTGGCTGAAGAAGGCACCTTGTTTTCCGGAGGGGCTTTCTCATCGGACGTCAGTCGTTTTTGCCAGGCCGCCACCGCAGGATCATCCAGACGTAATTCCGGCAACCCCAGATCCATCTCCACCATGACGGTTTTGTTTTTTGACGGCTCCACGTTTTTTGATTCATCTTTCCTGCTGACCGATGACTTTTGTGACTCGATCAGTGTATCCAGGGAGACCGGCACGTGCTGGGCCGCGAGCATCCCCAGAAGATGACAGATCTGTGACGTTCCCGACCGGCGTCTGCTGTTGGAAACCACCGTCATAAAAGATTGACCGCGCAGGATATCATCGACAAACCCGGATAGATTGTTCCCTGGCCCGACCTCGATAAAAATCCTGGCGCCGTCCCGGTACATTGTCTCTATGGTTTCCCTGAAACGCAGGGGATTTGTCCAGTAACGCACCATAAGATCGATTATTTCCGACGGCTTTTCCGGATATCGCGCCGAAGTGACGAGCGAATAGACAGGTGTTTTCGAAGTTGAGATGGAAAGGGATGAGAAGGCCCGCCTGAGGGGATCGGCCTGGTGGATAGCCAGGGGCGTATGATGAACCTCCCGGGAAGGCAGCTCGGTGTATAACAGCCGGGCTTGCCTCAGGGCGATCTTAAAGCTGTCCATTTTTCCTGTTTCCCCCACCACGACCACCTGATGAGGGCAATTGTCATTGGATATGTAGATTTCGCCGGCTGTTTTTTCCAGGATGGGTTTAACTTTATCAAGCCCGGCCGACACCGCCGCCATTGAAGTTTCGGTGACATCGCCCCGATTGGAATATATGGCCGCGATTTCTTCCTGATTGCGGTACAGGTCGTCCTTGTCGAGAATACCCGAAGCGATCCAGGCGCTGTATTCGCCGGCGCTGTGGCCTACGATCATGTCCGGCGAAATATTGAACCGGCCGAGCAGGTCCTTCATGGCCAGGCTTGAGGATAAAATCGCCTGCAAACCGCTGTCCACCTTCCAGAATTCAGCCTCCAGATCTTCAACTTCGGCTTTGGACAGAAGCGTGGCCGGAAAAATAAACTGGGTGGGTAAAAAACGGCTTTTCCGGACGCGCCCGGCGATCGTGGCGTTCAGAACGTCAAAGGCGGCTCTGATAAAGGGAAAATGAAGACACAGATCCATCATCATGTTGCTATAGGCGGCTCCCTCCCCGGGAAACATGAAGGCCACCTTGCCGGTTTTGCCCAGCGGGGAACCGAAGAAATAAATACCTTTGATTTCTTTGATTTTTTGCAGGCCGGGCTTCTGCAGCCCGGCGGCGGCATATTCAAGTTTCCGGAGAAGGTCATCTGGCGATTCGGCGACAATGGCCAGCCGCTGTTCGTCCGGACGATATGACCGCAGCGATGAGTGAGACAACGCCATGAAATCCAACGCCGAATTGCCCTTGACTGATCGGATAAGGTTTTCGCAGCCCTTCACCAGTCCTGCCCGGGATACATCGGTCAGAAGGAATAAGGCGGAATCCCAGGCCGGACCGCACGATGGATTAACATGCTGGCTCTGCGTCGACAATGTACCGGGCATGGTAACGGGACTAACCCCGGCAGCATCGACCGGGGTCTCATATTCTTCAAGCACCACGTGGGCATTGACGCCCCCGAAGCCGAAGGCGTTGACGCCGGCTCTGCGGGGAACATGATTATCGGTCCGGAACCATGGCCTGGTTTCCGTATTGATATAAAAAGGAGTTTTCTCCAATTCAAATTTCGGGCTGGGCGTATCACAGTGCAGGGTCGGCGGCAGAACTTTGTGGTACAGGGAAAGAGCAGCCTTGATCAGGCTTGCGATTCCGGCCGCCGGCATGGCATGTCCGATCATGGACTTTACCGATCCCAGAGCGCAGTGCCGGGCCGCGTTATTTCTTCTCCTCCCGAACACGGCTGTCAGAGATTGGATTTCCGCCAAGTCTCCTACCGTGGTGGCCGTTCCGTGGGCTTCGATCAGACCGATCGTGGCGGGAGAAACGGCCGCCGAACGATACGCGCGTTCAAGCGCCAGTATTTCTCCTTCAACCCGTGGAGCGGCGACGCTTATTCCTCTCCCGTCGCCGGAAGTCCCGATTCCCCGGATTACCGCATAAATTCTGTTGCCATCTCTTTTTGCGTCCGAAGTCCGTTTCAATACCACGATACCGACACCTTCTCCCGGCAACATGCCGTCCGCTTTTTCATCAAAGGGCCGAATCTCATCCTGATGCGACATGGCGCCCAGGGTGCAAAAAACATTCAGGAAAGGAATATTGTTAAAAAGATGGACCCCTCCCGCCAGCGCAAGATCGCTTCGTCCGGACAAGAGGAAAGAGACGGCGGCGTCCACCGCATACAGGGAAGAAGCGCAGGCGGCGTCAATAATATAGTTGGGTCCCATCAAGTCCAGCCTGTTGGCCACGCGGCTGGCGGTGATGTTGGGCATGACCGACGGCGCGGTTTCGGCCTCAAAGGGCTTCAAGGATGCTTTTAAATTTTCCTTCAGTTCGGCAATGGCATCGGCCGGTAATTCAGGATGCATCCGGGCCACCAGCCGGACGGTCTGATCCGCGATGAACGTACGCTGAAGCAGATTAAACGCTCCGGCGCTGAGGTAACTGCCGCGTCCCAGCATGAAGACCGTACTTTTACGAGCCGGATCGCCGGACTCGATCCCGGCATCGCGCATGGCATCGACCGCAGTTTTTAAGACCAGAAACTGATCGGGCTCCCCACCCGTCACCGCTTTCGGCATGATGCCGAATTCGGCCGGATTGAACCGGAACGGGGATTCCAGGTATCCGCCCCGCTTAGAGTATATTTTATCTCTGTCTTCAAACCGCCGGTCATAAAAACGGCTCGGGTCAAATCTTTCCGGCGGTGCGTCGGTTACAGCGTCTACCTTGCGCACGATATTCCGCCAGAAGGCATTAATATCCGGGGCCTTGGGAAAAGAACAGGCCATGCCGACAATGGCAATGGTCTCGCGGGAACCATGTCGACTTCTATGAAAATCTGAATCCATATTTTTTTATTGTTTTTCCGTCAGGCGGTTCAACGATTGGCTGCCGATGATATCCAGCCCTTCCATGATGCCGGCCAATATTCCGTCGGATGTGGTGAAAAAAAGGTCCGCTGATTTAAGGCCGCCATTCTCGGGTACCTGGACATGAACTTCGCAACGCATGTGACCGCCGTTTTCAGGAACGTCAAAGCGGGTATATTTTCCAAACTTGGTGGGCAGGGGGGTCGCGTTCATCTGATTCCTCATCCACAGCGCGACAAGTTGCAATCCGCTGTCGATAACCAGCGGATCAATCAGCCAGTCGGAATCCCCACAGTCCGCTGCTCTCCCAAGATATGAATCCGGTCGGGATGTCTTCAGCCGGCCGATGATGCCGTCTTTGCCGATGGTCTCGACATGCTGGATCCCCTGCCAGAGGGGGCCGTGAAACAAGTGCTTTTCATAAGCCTCGGTAACGGATAATAAAAAAGGGCTCGATTCGTTAAGCTCCAGTGATGTATGAGGACAAGGCGCCGGTCTTCCCCTGACCAGTTCAGCGTCGGCCCGGTAATAGAGGCGGTTTTTGTTTCGGCCGTCCCGGATTCGAAGATTCAGTCTTATCCGTTCATCATTTTTTACCTCAGGGTTAATCGCGATATTGATATATTCAAGGCCGTTGTTCAACACGATACCCTTGAGTACATGAAAATTATCGAAAGTCTTCAAATAATAGTCTGGATAACGATAGGCCGCGGCTTCTGCCATTATTTCCATGGCCATGGCCATGGGGAGGACCGGATGACCATCCAGTTTATGATCTTGCAGATAATGATCGTAATGAATATCCAGCCGCCGGACCACTTCCAGGTCTCCATCCCGTGAGGGATAAAAATTCGAGTTGTACGAAAGCAACGGCAGCCCGGCGGTTCGACTGGCGGGGGTCAGGGCTTTTTTCCGATCATCCCATCCGCTATAGACCACTTCGGTGGCGGCCTTGGGACCATACAGGATTTCGTCAACGAAAAGATTGGCGCCCGTATCCCTGGGAATCAGCGAGATGCCGGCGGCGTTGAATTTTTGCCGAAGGCCTTCCGATACCATGCCACGGCTTTCCCAGGGCCCCCAGATAAAAGAGATCACCCGGCCGGGCCAGCATTTGTTCAGATAAAGGGCGGTTTTGCTGTAAACCTCGTTGGCCGCTCCATAGTCGGTTTGACCGGCGTTGCCGAATCGCCCGGCCACAGATGAAAAAAGCGCCAGGAAACGAAGCGTGCCGGGGCGCAGTGCCTTGGCCAGAACAAACAGGCTGTCCGCCTTGGTATCAAATACCCGGTCAAAGGATTCCGCATCCTTGTCCTTGACCATTTTGTCTTCGATGCGCCCTGCCCCGTGGATGACGCCGTCGATTCGTCCGTACTTTTCGTAAATGGATTCTATCAGTCCGGAAAAACCTTCGGCATCCGTGACATCGGCCTGCAGATAGGATGCTTGAGCGCCGGTTTCCCGCAGTTTTTTTAAGGTATCACGTATTTCGCGCTGGGCCATCAAACGGTTGTACGCGTTTTCCAGATCCATTGGCCTGATTTTTTCTTCCCGGGATCTCAATTCCTTGGCCAGCACAGCCTTGAGTTGTTTTTCATCCTCGATGCCGGCCGTTTGCGTGGATTCTTTTTCCACCAGCGGTGTCCGGCCGACCAGTAGCATGATCGGCTGAAAACGCCTGGCCATCTCAAGGGCGACGGCCGACGTGATGCCGCGGGCGCCTCCGGTAATCAGAAGGCGGGAGTCGGCGTCAATCGGAATTTCCGGTCGCTCCTTTGGTTCCAGGGGCGATTCGACAATATCCAGCACCTGCCGGATGCCGCTCTGGTATCCCACTTCAATATCCGTCGACGGGGTCAGCAATTCGTTGGTAATCTGGGTTGCTATCGTTTCCGGCGTGTCTTTAGGGTCGTTGTCCACCACCCGCATATTGATCCCGGGCATTTCTTCGGCCAGGGATTTTAAAAAGCCGCATACGCCTCCGGCTATGGGGGAAAACTCCGGTTTGTCTGATTGTGATGCCGCGGCAATGCTGGCAAAAGTGCCCCCCATGGACGTGGCCGCTACGATGGCGGCAGCGCCGTCCGGTGCCGCCGTCAGGTCCTCCGTCAGCAATTTCGTGAGACAGAACAGACTTTTAACGATCACGGCGGTTTCCGACTTCCACACCTCAAGATCAGGGGGCAGGACCTTCCTTCCGGAGGCCAGTGAAGTAAGATGAAGCAGGGCGGAGATCGGCCCGTGAGCTTGCCTGATATCGTTTACGATGACGGCGAGCCGATCAAAATTTTTGAAATCCACCTCATACCTGTTCGTTTCGTTTCCCTTATTGTCAACAGCGTCCGACGCGGCCTGATGCCTGAGAACGACCACCTTCCGGTCCAATGATTCCAGTCTTGAGACAACCGCCGCTGCCAGCGGATCTCCCGGAATCACTGTAACCAGAATGGTTTTGTCTCCGGAGAGATTTTCCGGGCTCATAATCAGTTCGCGCTCTTTAGCCTGAAGAGAAAATCGCCGGATGGGTGCCGTTTCGCCTGAAACAAGGCGCTCCCCGGCGGATGAACTCCCGGAAATCTCTTTTTCCGCCGCGTTTTGTCCTGATCTGCCTTTACCGGTCGGGGTCGACCGCAAAACATGAACCATCCAGTCCGTCAGATCGCCGAGACACGCCGGCTTGTCAGGTAACTGCCGCCCGGCTGCCGCCCCCAGGCCCGGTATGTCGGTATCCAAAGCCGTTATCAAATCTTTTACGACCTGTTCTGTTACGGCGCTATCCATATTCAAATCAGCCTGAAGCTTCATGTCCGGCTCCAGCGTCTCCGCCGGATAGCCCGTGTGTTTTTCCACGATTTGATGCAACCGTCTGTCTATCGCCTGACGAGACAAGGCAGTTGCGTCCGGAAGGGCGGAGTCATCGCCAACGGCTTCCTTTTCCCCAGGCAGGACCATCTGGGCGGTCTTTGAATTCGACTGATGCTCCATTGTCGCGGCCGTTTTTTTGATCGCGGTTTCCAGGCCGACAACGATATCGTTCAGCGTTACGCTTTCAGCCAGCTTTTCTCTGTCGGCATCCGACAGGGTTACATGGAATTTTTCCAGTTTAGACTCGAAATACGTCAATATCTCCATGCGTTTGATGGAATCTATGCCCAGGTCTGCCTCAATCTCCTGGTTCGGCTCCAGCATATCGGTCGGATAACCGCTTAAATCGCTCACGACATCCATCAACATGGCGGCTATATCAAGAGACGATGTTAAGCCGGCCGGTGTTTGCGCTTCAAGCGTGTCGAAGGTCGACGGCCGATTCTCCGCAGCTGGCGCCCGCGTATTTCCTACGGCTTCCCGCAGGTTGTTAATAAGATCCTCCAGGGTCAGGCTTTCTATAAGTCTTTCCGTCTTGTTTTCCGGAACTTTAATATTAATTTTATGAAGCGCCGTTTCCAGTTCCTCCATGACCTGCATGCGCTTGATGGAATCTATGCCCAGGTCTGCCTCAATCTCCTGGTTCGGCTCCAGCATATCAACCGGGTATCCGGTACATTCACTTACGATATTCAGAATAATCGTCTTAAGATCTATCGTGTTTTCTTTTTTGTCCGGGGCAGTGATGCTCTTTTCCGAAGCATGCGGCATATCAGGCGGTTGTTGAAAGTCCGGTGTACCGGCCAGTTGAACGGCCGGCTTTTCCATGGCTTTCCCCATAACTCCGGCAAGGCCGTCCATAACCTGCAAGGCCGCTTCCGGCAAAGTTGTTTCCATCGTTGACAACCGTTCGTAAGTTTGTATTTCCTGGGGTGGTTGAAGATCCGGAGCCGCCCCCAGGCCTCTCAGATAGGCAGTCATAACGGCCTTCTGGGTATCCAGGAACTGGCTCATTAAATCCTGGAACCTGACAATGACCGTATCATCCACAGCCGCCTGATTCGTTTGAATACCCATAATCGTTGACTGTTTCTGCTGATTGTGTAACGATGCCATTGCTTCTCCGTCAGATTGAAAAGAATTGACCTTGTCATAAAAGCCCCCGGCATTTGAAATGTTCTCAGCCGGCGCCTTCACCGGAGCATCTTTAAAACATATCGGCCGCGGAATGACAGTTTGCGGCCCCGGTTGATTCGCAGGCCTTATTTTTCCATTGCCGATGATATAGGCGGTCCTGGATGGGGGAAAAGCGGCTTCAGCTTTCAGGTTTTCCATATCTATGAGACTGCAAGAACGTCCCGTGTATAATCGTTCAAGCTTCAAATCACAACCCGACACAGCCAGAACGGCCAGGGCGTGTTGCAGCCCCGTCAGGTCCGACAGCCCTTTCTTGTTTGTTGCCACGGCCTGATGCGGCTTCCCCTCAAGAATCGTGCCGATTAAATTCGTCAAAACACTACCGGCTCCGACCTCGACGAAAATCCGCGCGCCGGCGGCGTACATGGCCTCAATCTCATCTGTAAAACGGACCGGACTGATCAGCTGTTGAACCAGCAGTTGCCTGAGGTCATGCCCATCCATGGGAAAACAGGTTGCGGTCGTGTTGGAATATACCGGGAGGCGTGGTGTTCGAAGATCAAACTCGTCAAGGCAGGCATTCAACCTGGATCGCGCTCCATCGACAATGGGACTGTGAAACGCGCAGGATACGGGTATTTCTTTTGACGCGATTTCTTTTTCTTTGAGGCGATGCATGGCCGCCCGGACACCTGATCGGGTACCGCTTATGACCGTTTGAACCGGAGAATTCAGGTTGGCGATCCATACACCGTCAATATCCTGCAGTAAGGGTACGACATCGTCCTCCGTCGCTTTTACCGCCGCCATGATGCCCGGTTCCGGAGCCGCCGATTCCAGAATGAACCGCCCCCGGGCTTCCGAAATCAGGGCCAGCGCCTCCTCTCCGAAAACACCGGCTGAAAAAAGGGCGGGATACTCTCCGTAACTATGCCCGGCAAACATGTCCGGGGCCGCCCCCAGAAACGTCAATAGCTCGAACATGGCTGCATCCACCACGCCCATGGCCGCCTGGGCCACATTGGTCCGGGTAAGGACTTCCCCGTTTTTTTTCTTTTCCGTTTCAGAAAAAGAGACCGGTGGATGTATCAACCGGCTCAGGCCGGATGGAAACAATTCCCTGAGATGGCTGTCAAAGCGTTCAAAAACCTTTCTTACCAGAGGGAAAGCCAGGCACAGGTCATTAAGCATCCCGGTGTATTGAGATCCCTGGCCGGGGTAGACAAAGGCGATTTTACCCGCCTCCGCTCTTGGTATCCGGCTGAAAAAAACCCCTGATGTTTCCCGGGCTTCCTTTTTATCCCCGCTGAGCATCGCCCGGGCGATTCGCAGCTTTTTTTTCAAATCATCGGCCGACGAGGCCACGATGGCCAGACGAACCGAATTCCCCGCTGATTTCTTCATGGCCAGCGTGTAGGCTAGATCTTTTAAAAAAGAACCCGGGGAAGACCACGATAGATCTTCAATCGATTGAAGCCGGGCGGATACTTCCGTAGTTGAAGAGCCCGTAAAGATCAAGAGTTCCGTATCCCATTCCGCCAGGGAAGACAGCGACTCCCGCTGGTCTGTTTTGCCGTTATACTCTTCCAGCACGGCATGAAAATTGACGCCCCCGAATCCGAAGGCGTTTACCCCGGCTCTTCTCGGGTGGCTATCGGGAGCGAACCAGGACCTGGCACGGGCATTGAGATAAAGGGGGTTGTTTTCACCATCCAAATCGGGTATCGGTTTTCTAATACCGGCGGTGGGCGGCAATGTTTTGTAATAGAGTGCCAGAACGGCTTTGATAAGGGAGGCGATCCCCGCGGCGCACTTGGCATGACCGATCATGGACTTGACTGATCCCACACCGCACGACTTGCCCGGCATTCCGGCCCGGGAAAAAAATGAACGAAGGGCAGCCGCTTCGGATCTGTCCCCGGCCACCGTGCTCGTTCCATGGGCTTCTATCAACTCAACGGTCGCTGGATCAATATCAGCGTTTTCGTAGGCTCGGGAAAAGGCCATAACCTGGCCTTCCGGGCTGGGAAGGGTAAGCGCCTTGCCGCGGCCGTCACTGGAGGCACCGATTCCCTTAATCACGGCATAAACATGATCGCCGTCCTTTTCGGCGTCAGCCAGGCGCTTTATGATAACCGCGCCGATTGCCTCGCCCAGCACAATGCCGTCGGCTTTTTCATCAAAAGGGATACTTCTGCCGGTACCGGACAGCGCTCCTATCTTTGAAAAACAGGTGTAGGCGTAGGGGCTCATCAACGTGTCCGCGCCCCCGACGATCACCATGTCGCTTTCTTTGGATTTCAGCTCAAGAATGCCTGTTCGCAGAGCGGCCAGCACCGAAGCGCAGGCGGCGTCAACGGTAGCGTTGGCGCCTTTCAGGTTAAACCGGTTCGCGATCCGTCCGGCGGTTATGTTCATAATAACTCCGGTAAAGGAGTCTTCCCCCCATTCCGGAATCATCCCGCTGAACCCCGAAAGGACATCTGCGGCGCTTTTTCCGAAAAACTTGGGAAACAGGGAACGAAAACTGTAATGCTGGCCCAGATCGCCTTCGCCGGCGCCCGTCCCGATAAACACGGATGTCCGGTTATGATCAACCCCCCTGTCCAGATACCCGGCATCGCTCAACGCCATCCGGGTGCACTCAAGCATCAGCAATTGGGCTGTTTCTATGTGATTTAATGATTTAGGCGGAATGCCATAGCGTAAGGGGTCAAAAATAATATCAGGAAGAAAAGCCCCCCATTTGGAGTTGATCGCATCTGTTTTCCAAGTGTCATGATGATAATAGTGTCGCCAGTCCCATCTCTCAGGCGGAATTTCCCGAATGGAAATTTTTCCTTTTACGATATTCCGCCAGAAGGAATGAAGGTCGGGAGAATCAGGGAAAAATCCCGCCATCCCGATAACAGCAATATCATCTCCCGATGTCTTGGCGTTCTGACTCGACTTGGACACTTGCCCCCCCGTTTTTGTGTCAGAAAAACCTGAACGCCCCGCTTTTAAACAATTGCACCGTTGTCAACAGGAGACCTGGAATAATGCGCTCCATCAGAACATTAAACCCGGTTCCATTCATAAACGGCCTTTTTCCGCAATCTCTGCGTCAAACTGCGGGCTTCCTTGTGCGGCATACAACAGTATGCCACCGCGTCAGCCCTTGTTTTCCCTGATCTTGCGAAATCCCGCCATGCGGGACCGGAGTGGAAACCTTTTTCGTGTCCCCATAACCGATGAATGGACACAATCCGCTTTTGCTACTTGTTTACATCAGAAATGTCAAGAAAAATTTCCACCCCCATCGCCGTCGAACGCCCCCTTACATCGGAAAAGTAAAGTACGCGGAAAAGCAAAAAGGACTCCGGTGTTTTTAAACGAGGAAAAACGTTTCATGACGTTTTCCTGTTTGCAGTGACGCCGTCAGGCGGTTGAAACTGTTCTGCCGAATGCCCTTACGGGCACACTACAAACCCTGATGTTTTAACTCCGGCCCGTCTCCACAATGACGACACCGGCCCTTTGCGGCGCAGCCGAGCGTAAGCGGATTTTCCGGAATTTATTCTTTCCCTACCGCAGGCTGTCAGCAAACATGCGGGGGGAGTAGATCGGAATGGTTCCAAACCGGCCAAGCACGAGCAGGTCCTTGTCTCCCGTGACGACGCAGTCCGCTGATGCCGCCTGAGCAAGCCCCAGTATCGGCAGATCATCCGCATCCCTGCAGGCATCCTGGCCCACAACATCAGGGACCGTGAGTGTTCCCCGATCTCGTAAAAGCGAAAGAATATCCTGTATGGTGCCGACGGGAAGTTTGAGTTTCACAGCGAGATTGTGTTGGATCTCAGCCAGGAGATGCTCGCTCACAACAAGCTCATGATCGCTCAGGCAGGCCTCAAGAAGCGATTCGCACAAACCACGAGTGGCAAATGCGGCGATCAGGACGTTTGCGTCGAGAACAACCCTCACGAAAGGGCCTCGAAAACATCCTCGTCCGTCATCAGGCCCTGGGCCTCGGCAAACGGCAGAACACGTCGCCTGAGCGCACGGAACTTTGTCACAGCAATGTAACGGCGAAGCGATTCGCGCACAATATCACTCACAGGTTTGTTCTCGTCTTCGCTGATCCGCTGCAAATCCGCTTTTAACGCTTCCGGCAATCTGATAGTCAATGTATCCATGGTAAGACAATGTAACACGAATGAGTGTGGCTGTCAACACCTGTTGCGCCGCCGGTCTCAGGGTCGGGGGTGGGGGCAGGAGCGGGCAGGGGGATATGCCGCACCGGGGTGCGGCGCTCCCTGGGAAAGCAGAGAGAACAAACCGGTTGGAAAAAACCGTATGGATAGTATAGGCTGGGAATACATTTTGATTTGGAGTTTCGACACCGATAGCAACCCCGATACCGATTTGGATGATAAGGAAGGAGGCACATCATGATCGACCTGCTTCGGACCCGGCGCAGCATTCGGGCCTATACGGACCGGCCCATTGAACCGGAGAAAATTGAACTTTTAAAAGAGGCCCTGCTGCGGTCCCCTTCGTCCCGGGAACTGCGGCCCTGGCGGTTCTACTTTGTCCAGTCGCCCGGCACGCTTGAGGCCCTGTCCCGGTGCAAGCCCCATGGCGCAGGATTTTTAAAAAACGCCCGGCTGGGTATTGTGGTGTGTGGAGAGCCGGATAAATCCGACGTGTGGGTGGAAGACTGCTCCATTGCCGCGCTGGTGGCTCACCTGACCGCACATTTTCTGGGACTGGGAAGCTGCTGGTGCCAGGTCCGCAAACGGGACCATAATGACACGACCACGGCGGAAAGCTATGTGCGGTCGGTGCTGGAGCTGCCCGATAATCTGACCGTGGAGGCCATTGTGGCGGTAGGGTATCCGGCGGAAGAAAAGCCCGGGGTGCCGGTGAACAACCTGCCGGCGGAGAAAATAACGGTGGTGTGATGGTAAAGGACGGAACTTTCGCACACGCACGGGCAAGCTGACGCTTCGCCCGTGGCACCCGGCGATGACGAAACAGGCTTCTTTCTGTTGTTTCGATCCCGATCCCGATTTCGAATAAAAGGTGGAGGGGCGGCCCCCACTAATCCATTTTCATCTTTTTTTTCAGCGCGTCGATTTCCTGCTGAATGGCGGTTTTTTCGGTTTCCGGCAGCCCGGGCTGGCAAAGCCGCCGCTCCAGCATGAGCAGCAGCATCTCCTCCCGGTAGGCTTTGCAGGTATACTGTGACGAAGGCGGGGGTCTCATATCGTGCTGATGTTGCGCACCATCTCCTTGTAGATATGATAAAACTGGTGGTATTCGGACAGACCCCGGTTTAAAATTTTCTCAAAATGTTTGGCATCGTTGACGTTGACGATCATGTTCACGCTTTTCTTGAACTCAGTCATGTGATCCATGGTTTTAAACCGCTTGGTCAGCATCACCACGAAAATCTCCCGGCGCACCTTCATTTTCAGGCGTTCCAGGTAGATCAGCAGGTTGTTGGCGTCCGGGTTGCGCGCGCCAAAGGTCTCGTTGATCACGATAATGTCAAACAGGTGGTAGCGCATCTTTTTCAGCGCGTCCCGAATGTCCGTGGCATCCGAGATATGGTACTCCATGAAACTGAGCACCTTTTTGATCGGCTCCCTGATCTGGGTATCGGTTTCGCAGATCAGGGCGGTTTCCCCCTCCTCCTCGATAAAGTCAAAGGGTTTGTCCGATGTATTATAGCTGCTGCTGTCATCGGTCATTTCGGCAAAGCCGAAGGCCCCGGCCGACGCCTTCTCCTCCGGCGGCGGCGCGTTCGGGTCAGGCGCGGTGATGAAAAGCCGGTTCTTGCAGGTGGGGCAGCTCAGAGATACCGTCTTTCCCAGGGGCACCTTTTCATCGGCGATCTTGAACCTGCCGCCGCATTTATCACACTGTATCTCCATCCGGCGCTCCCTTATGCTTTGCCGTACTTGCGGTCGATTTCCAGGTGTTCAATCTCGGTGGTGGCCTCGCCCCTGGAGCTTTTCACCTGGTCAATACCCCGGCCCACAACGCCCCGGCGAGAGGCGTAGCCCTTGGCCACATCCTCGGTGATAAGCCCCTCCGAGTAGAGGTTGATGATATAGTCATCAAAGGTGACATAGCCAAAGGCCTCGTTCTGCTTGATAATTTCGTAAAAGGTGCGGCCCTCGCCCTCGCCGTTGAGAATGGTGTCCTTGACCCGCAGATTGGTACCCAGAATTTCAAAGGCCGCCACCCGGCCTCCGCCCACCTTGGGCAGCAGCCGCTGACACACCACCCACCGCAGGGTCTCGGCCAGTCGAATGCGAATCTGCTGCTCCTCATCCACGTCGAACATGCCCAGAATACGGTTGATGGTCTGGCCGGCATCCACCGTGTGCAGAGTGGTAAGCACCAGATGGCCGGTCTCGGCGGCCCGCAGGCCGATCTCGATGGACTCCTTGTCCCGCATTTCGCCCACCAGAATAACCTTGGGGGCCTGGCGCAGGGCGGCCCGCAGGCCGTTGATGAAGGTGTCAAAATCGGTGCCCAGTTCCCGCTGGTTGAAGGTGGCCTTTTTATGGGGATGCATGTACTCCACCGGGTCTTCCAGGGTCACCACATGCACGGACCGTTTCTCGTTGATCTCTTCAAGGATGGCGGCAAGGGAGGTCGATTTACCGGTGCCGGTGGCGCCGGTAAAGAAGATGATGCCGTTGAGCTCTTTTGACATCTCCTGGAAGACGGACGGCAGTTCCAGGCTTTCAATGGTGGGAATGGTGGACTCCAGGCGCCGCAGCACGATGGAGTACTGCCCGGACTGGGAAAACACGTTCACACGGAATCTGGCCTTGCCGGGCAGCGCATAGGAGAGGTCGCAGGAGCCGTAATGAAGCAGCATTTCGGTCAGTCGACGATCGTTTTCCATCAGGGTCAGGGCAAAAGACTCTGTCTGGAAAGGGGTCAGCGGCTTGTAGCCGTCGCCGATATCCACGGCGATCAGTTCGCCGGCGCTTTCCACCTGGAACGGCTTGCCCACGGTGAGGTTGATGTCGGACACATTTTCGTATGAGTCCAGCAACCTTGTTAGAATATGGTCGACTTCCGCTCTCTGCATGACGGTCTCCCCGGGTCGGATCATGCCTCTGTAAAGTCCTTGGGCGTGCTCTTGAGAAAGCCCCTGAACTGGGACTTGTCATTGGCCTTGTTGTATGCCTCTTCCGCGCTGATCCACCCCTTGTGATACAGCATCATGATGGCGTCATCCAGAAGCTGCATGCCGTATTTTTTACCGGTCTGCATCATGGATGGCAGCTGGTGGGTCTTGGACTCGCGGATCAGGTTGCGCACCGCCGGGGTGGCGATGAGAATCTCCGGGGCCACGCACCGGCCGATCTTGTCGATGCGCTTGAACAGCACCTGGGAGATGACCGCCCGAATGCCGTCGGCCAGGGTGGAGCGGATCTGGGCCTGCTGCTCGGCCGGGAATACCTCGATGATACGGTCCACGGTCTTGGCCGCGCTGGTGGTATGCAGGGTGCCGAACACCAGGTGACCGGTGGCCGACGCCTCAATGGCCAGGGAGATGGTTTCCAGGTCCCGCATTTCGCCCACCAGAATAATGTCCGGGTCTTCACGCAGGGCACCGCGCAGGGCTGCGGAAAAAGACTTGGTGTGAATGCCCACCTCCCGGTGGCTCACGATGCAGTTTTTGCTTTCGTGAACAAACTCAATGGGGTCTTCAACGGTGATGATGTTGTCTTTCCGGGTCCGGTTGGCCTCGTCCACGATGGCGGCCAGGGTGGTGGACTTACCGCTGCCGGTCGGGCCGGTCAGCAGCACCAGCCCCCGGGGAAGGGAGGCCAGCCTGGGCACCACCGGCGGCAGACCCAGCTGCTCGGCATTGAGAATGGTGCTGGGAATCTCCCGGAACACGGCGCCCACGCCGTTTCTCTGCATGAAAAAATTGACGCGGTACCGGGCCAGGCCCTGAATCTCGTAACCGAAGTCCACGTCCCCGGTCTCTTCAAACACCTTGACCTTCTCTTCAGGAGCGATCTCGTAAAGCATGGCCCGAAGGTCGTCGTTTTCCAGGACCTTGTACTTTACCCGCTCAATATCGCCCCGAACCCTGAGGGCGGGCTGCAAACCGCTGAGCAGGTGAAGGTCTGACGCGCCCTGCTCGTGCATCAGCCTGAAAAATGCATCAATTTTTGCCATGAACGCCTCCGACGGGCCGGCATAAATGCCTGCCGGAATCTGTTAAATTGTTTCCATCCAGACGCGACGGTCTCTATCCCATGCGCTGGGCCATCATAAACAGGCTGTTGACTACAAAGGCCTGCAGAAAAACAATTCCCAAAATCACCACGATGGGAGAAAAATCAAACCCGCCGAACACCGTGGGCAGGAGCCTGCGAACCCGGTACAGCACCGGTTCGGTGAGGCTGTGAATAAACCGGACAATGGGATTGTACGGGTCCGGGCTGACCCAGGAAAGGACCGCCTGGGCGATGATCACGTACATGTAAAGGGTCAACACGATGTCGAGCACCCTTGCCACTGCCATCAGAAAATTTGCCAGTACGAACATGAATTCCGCCGTTTTTAATAAAATGCGCAGCTGCGATTGTTTTTTTTGCCAGCCATTAATGTAGATGGATCGCCCCAAATAGTCAAGATCAAAGCCGGGCCCCAAAATCCGCGACTGATTTTACGCCGGGTTGTTTTGGGTGCCGCGTCGGGCGAAAAAATCGGCGCGGATGATCAATTCGCCAGAATACCGCGTTGGCCTCAAACCGTCCGCACGAAATGCCCTGATATGTTTACCCCTGGGCAACTGCTTATCACAGTACTTGATGAACTCAAGATTACGAGACGCCGGTGCTTCGTTGCCCTCACGAAATTCATCCCCGATCACCAGCCCGTTCTCCGCCAAATGCCCCACCATCGGCATATAACCCGTATATCCCTTGTATGTCATCCGGGCCGATTCTTTCTCCGCTTCAATCCCTGTCGCGTCTATATCCAACGTGTAACCAGAGA
>JAXHVI010000149.1:0-3713 GCA_034189195.1 Thermodesulfobacteriota bacterium
AAAAGCATCCTTTACAGAGCAACTGAAGCGCAGGGCGGGAAGAAAACCGGCACCGCAAAACATGGCAGAAAACCAAAGAAGAAAAAGAAATAAAAATAGATACACTGTCCCCGGATTCCCCACTGTCCCCGGATTCCCTCGGATTCCCCCGGATTCCGTCCCCGGATTCCTGCCCGGAATTCCATTCCGCGCGGAATTCTGTCCCCGGAATTCGGTTCGAACATTTTCTGAAGCAGCCGGATTTCAACGCCGCTGTCGGTTTTTGGAAAGTCGTTGGGCAGGGTGTCCAGTACATCGGCCAGACGTTGATATACCGGGTCGTTTATTGTGTTCTCTTTGGGGCAAGCTGTCGTTGTTATTCATTTGCCTGCTTGAATTCGTCGGCAAACGCGTTGAGTATAAGGGTCATGGGCCGGTCCTCCTCGGTGGATGCTTCCAGTGAAATGGGGGCGGGCTTTCGGAAATGATCATCTTCAGACCGGGCGCAGAGCCATGCCGACCGAAGGGCTTTGACCGCCTGAAAGGCCGGGGCGTTGACATCCACCAGGCTCTTTTCCAGCACCAGCTCCAGCCGCCCCTTCCGTTCTTCCAGGCGCATGAGCGGCGCAATGGGAATGCCCAGGGGCACCCACTTGGCAAACCCTTTTTCCAGGTTCTTGATGGCCGCCATCTGGCCGGTAGCCCCGTTGGCAATAAGAGAGAAGACGGCCATGCCCAGGTTGTAGGTGTAGGTACAGTCAAAGGTGGTGGGATCGTTGCCCCTGCCGTCATAACCGTAAAAATGATACTGGGCCTTGAACTTGGGGATCGACTTTTTAAACAGCTTTTCAATGGGGCCGGGCACTTTTTCATTATCCAGAATGGCGCCCTGCCGGGTCAGTTCACTGGTCAGGGTTTTTAAGGAGATCATGCTGCTGTGAAACAGCAGGTAGTCTTGGCCCCAGTTTCTGAAAAGAAAGGGGCCGTAGTAATCGGGATCCAGGCCGGCCTTCTGCATGGTTTGAACATAGTAGGCGTTTTTGATGCCGATTTTGTACTCCCCCTGCTCTATCAGCCGGTCCAGGTAATCGGTCACCAGCTCCATGATCACCCTTTCGGTCTCCACCTGAGAAAAGGGAAAGTTGCCGTGACTGTCCCGCTCCATGAGCAGTCCTTCCTGAAAGAATGGCGGAATGTCGTTAAACAGGTCGTCGTCCCGGGTGTTCCACACGGAAAAATCCGCTTCCTCCCTGGAGCGACGGGCCAGACGCCGCAGATAGTCCAGTTTGTCTTCCAGCAGGAGGAAATCGGTGTGAAAATCGGTGTCATGGGTATAATTGTACTCGCCGATAATCGTGTTGAGCTTGATGATGAATACCTGGATTTCATTTATAAATTCAAGCACACCCTCGGGTATTACAATAACGCCGTAATTCTTTCCCACCGCGGCCCGCCGAACAATGGCGTCGCAGATGACACGGGAGAGATGACGCAGGGTCATGCCGTAGGCCGTGTAATCGATGGTGCCTGTTTTTGCGGCGGCATCCAGGCGCCGCTGGTCCACGTAGTCGGCCAGGTCTTCACCGATGAGGGTAATGTTGGCGTGGGTCTGCAGGGCCACCTCAAGGGCCAGATGGCTGGCCACGCGACCCATGACCTTGCACACGTGCCAGTACTTGACATCCGAGCTGCAGTCGGTGCACAGGTTGCTGATCTGCCGGGCAAACCCGCGGGCCGCGGAGTGGAACCCGAAAGACATGGCGCACAGCACCCGGCCTTCGTCATCTCTCACCTGAATGTCCCCGTCAATTGTCTTGGGCACGCCAATGACCTGCACCCCGTCTTCCATCATGGCCTGGGCCAGAAAGGCGGCATTGGTGTTGGAGTCGTCCCCGCCCACGATCACCAGCGCATTCAGCCCGTACTTGGCGCAGGTTGTTTTGGACAGGGCCATTTTTTCCTGTGTATCGATTTTGGTGCGGCCGGTCTTGATCATGGAAAAACCGCCGGTGTTCCGGTAGTTGTCCACCATCTCCGGGGTGATTTTGACCGCCTCCCCCTCAATCACGCCGTCGGGCCCCAGTATGAAGCCGTAAATAACGGTTTCCGGGTTGGCGGCCCTGGCCGCGTCAAAAAGTCCGGCAATGACATTGTGGCCCCCTGGCGCCGGTCCGCCGGAAAAGACAATGCCGATGGTCCGTTTCCGGCAGTATTTCTCCTTGAAATCCTCTGCCGGTGCATCTTCCCTGTAAATCTGCTGCACCGGATTATCGATGATATCGGGCAGCTGTTTTTCCGCCTCCCTGTTTTTCTTGAACTTGAACCCTGAAACGGTTCGCACCGCTGTGTATGCGCCGACAAAGGCGTCACACCGTTCCGGCTGAAAGCTTTTGCGCAACGCCTCTTCCCTGCTGACATTATCAACGACCTGACGAACCTCCTTTTTTTGAAGGAAAGCCGCCATGCGTCCGTTTTCCGTTGTCATTCAGACACCTCCGTTCAGAATCATGTCTCGATTGTCACCGTAAAAAAAATCGATGCCGGCGGGCACCGTGGGAAAGTTCTCTGGTTAATAATTAAAATAATACTTGCCGGGCCCTTGATGTGTCAAGCAGTTTGTCCGGCTGCACCGGCCGCACCGGGTCCGCGGCGCCGGGGGCAAGGGGGGGTATCAAGGATTGTTTGAAAGAACCCTCCAAAAAAAGGAGTCAGGAATTCAAGTGGTCAAGTAAATACCATAAACAAAGACTTGACGAACCCCGTTTGATTTGTGGATAGGAATTATGTTATTATTCAACAGCAATATATAGATTGTGGATAAGAATCGAGCAGCGACAAAAACAGGGGCAGAAACTTGATCAATATTTCAACAACACACCCTTGGACCCTCGCCCCCTTTAATCCCTGAACCCTGTGCATTCACTAAACCGGAGAAGGCCCGAAAACTGAAGCGTTCCTCAACGGATGGGCTGTAACAGAAAAATAATCAAAAACAAATGTGACGCTTAAATAAATAATATAAAAAACAAAACAATTTCACTGGTCATCGGGCATGAAGACGGTTCATCCGTCATCCCGCCTGTCAGTCTTCGCGTCAGGCCAGACACGATAAAGGATATGCAAGGAAGAAGGGAACCATGGTGATGCACAATCAATCCGTCGGGAAAACAAGCTCCGGTCATCCAGCGACCACACTGGAAGGCAACATTCCCGAAGAAATTACGGCATCGGATCAAGAACACTTTCTAAGGGTTGTCTCCACCGAACTTTCACCCGAGCAGATCGAACGTATCAGGAAACCTGAGACTGTTTTTGCGCACCGGCAGGATGTGCTGGCGATACACTGGCACCCTGAGTTTATCCCCCTGCCCCTGATCGAGGAACGCATTAATGCGATGTATCCCCGAATGACACGCAGCCTGATCATCCCTACCCAGCACAATATCCTTATGGAATACGGTGACCTGACCGGTGTAGAAATAGATTGCTATTCCCGCGGGTTTAACCAGAAAGTTCAACTTCTGCTTCATTTCAGAAGCGACCGCCTGCAGAACGCCGGTGTTTTAAAAGAGATGCTGGCGCACACGTATCAATACCGGCAGGGACAGCTTTATGATTTTATCGATACCATCACCCGGCCGGACCAGATGCGTTTGAACAAGGCCGCCCGGGAAACAGGCGCCGACAGCGCCCTGATCCACTTTGTCAGAACTTATGTGGGAAAGATATCGACG
>JAXHVI010000015.1:0-4707 GCA_034189195.1 Thermodesulfobacteriota bacterium
CCCATGTGTTCGGGCGTTTCAGAGTATCAATGCCGCCCGGCGGTTGTAAAGTAAAAAGGCGGCCCCTTGATCATATGCCGACACCGGGCAGGGTGTGGTATAATTTGCAGAAAAAATCTCGAAAGCGACGGGACATGAAGCGGCTTTCCAACGTGGTGGGGTTTGACGACGCGCCCTTTTCAAGGGACCATGCGGGGCCGGTGGCCGTGGTGGGCGCGGTGTATGCCGGCCCCCGGCTTGACGGCGTGCTGATGGGAGAGATTCAGAAAGACGGCACTGACGCCGCTGACGTGCTGGCAACCCTGATTACGGAATCCCGGTTTTCGGATCACATTCGCCTGATTCTGCTTCAGGGCATTGCGCTGGGCGGGTTCAACGTGGTGGACGTGTTTAGCCTGCATCAGCACACCGGCTTGCCTGTGCTGGTGGTCTCCCGGGTTCGGCCCGACATGGGGGCCATCAAAAAAGCCCTGCTCTCATTAATCCCGGAAGGCAAAAAGAAATGGGCCGTGATTGAACGGCTGGGGCCGATGGAAGCAGTGGCCAACGTGTTTGTGCAGCGCGTGGATATTTCAATGGAGCAGGCCCGGCAGGTGATACAGCGGTTTGCCGTGCACAGCCGGATTCCGGAACCCATTCGCGCGGCCCACCTGATCGCCGGGGCCATGGCAAACGGCCAGAGCCGGGGATGCCCCTGATTCCAGAAGGAAAGATTGGCGGCTTTGTAAAAAGCCCAATAACTGCGTTGCTGGGTGCAAAGGGTTCAAGGATTCAAGGGGTCGAGGGTCCAAGTGTTGTTACTGACAGGTCTACAAAATGATCATTTGAATTTACAAATTCCGGAAAAATACAATTCGATTGCGATCCCGATGTCGATTTGGATAAACAACCGGGAGATGAACCACTTTTTACAAACGCCTCAGGATTTGCTTTGAACTCAGATAATAATCCTTGACAATGCCGCTGTATCCCTGTAGTGTCGCAGCAACATAACAGTGTTCCTGGTTGTTGATGAAAGACATTGCATAAGCCCCGGAATGACTCCGGGGCTTTTTTTATATTAGGAACACGGAAAGAAAAGGTAGCAAGTTGAATTTTGAAGCATTTGGTTTTAACCCCCAGGTTGCCGCCGGCATTAAAGAGGCCGGCTATGCAGTCCCCACACCGATTCAGGTCCAGGCGATTGTCCCGGTCATGGAAAACCGTGACGTCATGGGAATGGCCCAGACCGGCACCGGCAAAACCGCCGCGTTCGTCCTGCCGATCCTGCATCGGTTAATGAAGGGGCAGAAAGGCGGCATTCGCGCCCTGATCCTGGCCCCCACCCGGGAACTGGCGGAGCAGACCCACCAGGCCATCGGCGTTCTGGGCCGCAAGACCGGCCTGAAAAGCGCCACGGTTTACGGCGGCGTGGGCATCACCCCCCAGATTCAGAAGTTGAAAATGGTTGATATCGTGGTGGCCTGCCCGGGCCGGCTCCTGGACCATATCGGTCGCCGTACCGCCAACCTGTCCAAACTGGAGGTGCTGGTCATTGATGAAGCGGACCAGCTGTTTGATATGGGGTTTTTCCCTGATATCAAAAAGATCCTCACCCACCTGCCGAAACAGCGCCAGACCCTGCTGTTTTCCGCCACCATGCCCGCTGAGATTCGCAAGCTGGCCGCAGATATTCTGCAGAATCCCGCCACCGTCCAGGTCGGCAATGAAGCGCCGGCCGACACGGTGAGCCACGCGCTCTACCCGGTGGCCCAGCACCTGAAAACCGCGTTTCTGCTGGACCTGTTAAAACAGACCCAGGCCCGGTCGGTACTGGTGTTTACCCGCACCAAGCATCGCGCCAAGAGCCTGGACCAGAAGCTGGCCGGCGCCGGTTTCCGCTCCACCTCGCTGCAGGGCAACCTTTCCCAGGTCAAACGCCAGGCGGCCCTGGACGGTTTTCGCAAAGGAACCTTTCAGATCCTGGTGGCCACGGATATCGCGGCCCGGGGCATCGACGTGACACGGGTCTCCCATGTCATCAACTATGATGTGCCCTCCACGCCGGAAGCCTATATTCACCGTATCGGCCGTACCGGCCGGGCCGCCTGCACCGGAGAGGCGTTCACGCTCATCACCGGTGAGGACAGAAACATGGTACGGGCCATCAACCGGCTGCTGGGGTCGGAGATTGAGCAGCGGACCCTGGAAAATTTTGATTACAAGGCGGCGGCCCCGGCTTTTGCCGGCGATGCGGCGGTTCGCACCGATTCGGCCCGCAGGCCTGCCCGGAAAAAGCCGGCCCGGCAGTCTTCACCGCGGCCGAAGTCCTTTGAAAAAAGCGGCAGCCACGGCAAAAAGCCGGCCCGGCGCCACACTTTTTTATAGTCTGTCCGTACTGAACGGAACGGCGTCCCGAGAGGCCCGTGGGCGCGTTGCAGGTATTGCAGCCGCGCCGGCGGGTCTCTTTTTGATTGCCTGACCGGTAGAAAATGGTATGCTCGTGTTCAGCCCGAAACGGGCGCTTGACACAATTTTTTGCCCGGAGCCGCCGATTCCATGGAAACCACGTTGACAGGCCAGCTGGAGCGCATCACCTACACCAGCGAGGAGAGCGGGTTTACCGTGGCCCGGGTCAGGGTGGGGGGGCAACAAGACCCGGTTACCGTGGTGGGGCCGTTGCTGGGGGTGTCGCCGGGCGAGGTCCTTGAAATGCAGGGCCAGTGGACCACCCACCCGTCCTTCGGCAACCAGTTCAAGGTGGAATCCTACAAGGCCCGGGCCCCGGTCACGGTGGAGGGCATTCAGAAATACCTTGCCTCGGGCATGATCAGGGGCATCGGCCCGGTCATGGCCGAGCGCATCACAAAAAAGTTCGGTAAAAAAACCCTTCAGGTCATGGAGACCGACATCGGCCGCCTGGCCAAAGTGCCGGGCATCGGTAAAAAACGGATCGCCATGATTCAGGCGTCCTGGGAGGCCCACAAAGAGGTCCGGGACGTGATGGTTTTTTTGCAGAGCCAGGGCATCGGTTCCGGCTACGCCATGCGCATTTTTCAGACGTATGGCACCGGCACCATGGATGTGGTGACGAACAATCCTTACCGGCTGGCCGCTGACGTGGCCGGTATCGGGTTTCTCATCGCCGACCGCATCGCTGAAAAACTGGGGTTTGCCAAAAATTCGCCGGTGCGGGTGCGGGCCGGGGTGATGCATGTGCTTTCCAGCCTGGCCGATGACGGCCATGTCTACTACCCCTTTGAGCCGCTGGTCCGCAAGAGCATGGAGATCCTGGGCGTGGACCGGGCACTGGTGGTGGCTGCCGTTGCCGACGAGGCAGCGGAAAAAAATATCGTGGTCGAGGAGTTAAAAGGTGACGACGGCGAGGACGGCAAGGGGGTTTACCTGGCCGGTTATTTTCTGTGCGAAACCGGCATCGCCCGCCGGATAAAAGAGCAGGTGGCCACCGGCAAGGTGATTCGGGAGATCGATACGGCCAGGGCCGTGGACTGGGTGCAGAAAAAGCTTTCCATCACCCTGGCCGAGAAGCAGGCCGAGGCGGTGCGCACCGCTGCCAAAAGCAAGCTCATGGTGATCACCGGCGGGCCGGGTACGGGCAAGACCACCATCGTCAAGTCCGTGCTGCACATCATCAACGCCCTGGGGGCCGTGGTACTGCTGGCCGCGCCCACGGGCCGGGCCGCCAAGAAACTCAAGGAGGCCACCGGCCACGAGGCCCGCACCATTCACCGCCTGCTGGAGTTTTCCATGGCAAAGGGCGGGTTCCAGCGCCATGACGGCCGGCCCCTGGAGTGCGATCTTCTGGTGATCGACGAGGCCTCCATGATCGACACGGTGCTGATGTACCACCTGCTCAAAGCGGTGCCGCCCCATGCCGTGTTGATCCTTGTGGGGGACGTGAACCAGCTGCCGTCGGTGGGGCCGGGCAACGTGTTAAACGACATTATCTCCTCGGGCGTGGCGCCGGTGGTGACGTTAAACGAGATTTTCCGCCAGGCCAGGCAGAGCCGGATCGTGGTCAACGCCCATCTGATCAATCAGGGGTTGATGCCCCACATTCAGAACGACGACGCGGCCGGTGATTTTTTCTTTGTGGACCAGGAGGACCCGGACACGGTTGCCGACACCATTGTCGACCTGGTCACCCGCCGCATTCCGGCAAAGTTTGACCTTGATCCCTTTGACGACATTCAGGTGCTGACCCCCATGCACAAGGGAACGGTGGGCGCCATCAACCTGAATAACCGGCTGCAGAAGGCGTTAAACCCGGAGTCAAAGGGCATTGTCCGGGGCGAGGCCACCTTCGGCCTGTCGGACAAGGTGATGCAGATTCGCAACAACTATGACAAGGAAGTGTTCAACGGCGACATCGGCCGCATTGTCCGTATTGATCATGAGGCCCGGGTGCTGGGCGTTCTGTTTGACGGGCGGGAGGTGGCTTACGATTTTTCAGAGTTGGACGAGCTGGTGCTGGCCTATGCCATTTCCGTGCACAAGTCCCAGGGGTCGGAGTATCCGGCGGTGGTGATGCCTGTTCTGACCCAGCATTATATCCTGTTGCAGCGCAACCTGGTTTACACGGCCGTGACCCGGGGCCGCCGCCTGGTGGTGATGGTGGGCACCAAAAAGGCCCTGGCCATCAGCGTGAACAACAACCGGCCCAACCTGCGCTACACGCGGCTGCGCCAGCGGCTGGCCGGTGCATAA
>JAXHVI010000150.1:0-30037 GCA_034189195.1 Thermodesulfobacteriota bacterium
AAGACACGGCAGGGGCCAAGATACCCGACGGCGACGGTTTCTGGCACCGCATGGGAGACCTGGCATGGATGGACAACCACGGCCGGTTCTGGTTCTGCGGCAGAAAGAGCCACCGGGTGGAATGCGCGGACCGGACCCTGTTCACCATTCCCTGCGAGGCGATCTTCAACAACCATCCCCATGTGGCCAGAAGCGCCCTGGTGGGAGTGGGCCCGGCCGGAGGCCAGACACCGGTGATCTGCATCGAGGTGATCAAGGAAAAACGGATTCGGAAAAAGGAGCTGGCATCCGAACTGTTAGACCTTGCCCGGACCCATGAACTGACAAAATCCATCAAGACCGTCCTGTTTCACGACAACTTTCCCGTGGATATCCGGCACAACTCAAAAATCTTCAGGGAAAAGCTGGCGGTGTGGGCCGCGAAAAAGATAAAGACAAAACCGCGTCCTTCCCAAAAAAAGCGGGGATGAAAATGGCAAAAAATATTCTTGTAACCGGCGGCGGCGGTTTTCTGGGATTCGCCATTGTGCGGCAGCTGACCGCCCGGGGGGACCGGGTGACAACGATCTCCCGGTCTCTTCATCCGGAGCTGTCGGCCCTGGGCGTAAAGCAGATTCAGGCCGACATCTCAACACCCGAAAAAATCGGCGCCGCCTGCAAGGACATGGACGTGGTGATTCACACCGCGGCCAAGCCCGGCGTGTGGGGAAAATTTGACGACTACTACCGGCCCAATGTGCTGGGCACGAAAAACGTGGCGGCGGCCTGCAAAAAACACCGGGTGCCGGTGCTGGTGCACACCAGCTCACCCAGCGTGATCTTTGACGGCGCCGACATGGAAGGCATCAATGAGTCGTATCCCTATCCTTCCCGGTTTGCCACCCCCTACACAAAGACCAAGGCCGAAGCCGAGCAGCTGGTCCGGGCCGAGGCCGAGTCCGGCGCCATTTGTGCCGTCATTCTCCGGCCCCACCTGATCTGGGGGCCGGGCGACCCTCACCTGGTGCCCCGTGTGATTGCCAGGGCCAAAAAACTGGTCAAGGTGGGAAGCAAAGACAACCTGGTGGACACGATTTACATTGATGACGCGGCCAACGCCCATGTGCTGGCCGCGGACCGCCTGGCTGAAAACCCCGGCCTGTCCGGAAGGGTCTATTTTATCAGCCAGGACCAGCCCATTCCCATGTACGAGATGCTCAACGGCATTCTGGCGGCCGCCGGCCTGCCGCCGGTGACAAAAACCCTTCCGGCCGGCGTGGTATGGTGCGTAGGCGCACTGCTGGAAGCGGGTTATAAAACGCTGGGCATTCAGGCGGAACCCCCCATGACCCGGTTTGTGGCCAAGGAGCTGGCCACGGCCCACTGGTTTGACATTCGCGCTGCCAAAAAGGACCTGGGATACAGACCGGGGATAACCATTGAGGAAGGACTCAAGCGACTGGCGGAATGGCTTGGCCGGTAAAGGCCGGGCAACCATCACCCGGCCTTTATAATCTTACTCTTGCTCTTAATCCTGACCGTCTCGTTACCCCTGCCGCCCTATCTGGACGGACCTGGAACCAGCACACGGCCCACCGAGTCAGAAATTGATATTAAACAGCAAGGCTACGGCTTCACTTTCAGCGCCTGGCCCGGAAAGATGTTTGTCGATTTCAGGCTGTTCATCTCCAGGAGCTGGTCCACGGTGAGACCGAACCGGCGGCTGATGCTGTAGGTGGTATCGCCCTTGACCACTGTGTAATATCCATCGGGGGTTGCTGAAGACGGCTGGGCGGCGGGTGATTCGGGTTTGGCCGGGGTGTCGGATACGGTGGCCGGGGGGGCGGTCTCAGGGTCGGTCTGAGAAGGGGCTTGAGAAACGGGAGTCTCCTCCGGGGTCTCGGTTGCCGGCGCTTTTGAAATGCCCGCCTTTGCCTCAAGGTCGCTGACTCTGAACAGCAGGTCGGTTTCCCGCTTTGCCGATTCCTTGATAAACTGCTGAAACGCATCGGCCTGCCGGGCAAGCGCATCCATTTTCTCCAGGGCAATGGCCAGGCGGTTGGTTGCCGTTTCCAGGGCCTGCACCCGCTGCTGCATCGCGGCAAACTCCCGGGTAGACACGGACGAACGCCCGGCCACCGACAGGATAACGATGACAATCACAATAAAAACCGCGCATGCCGCGGTCACAAAAAGAATGGTCCTGCCGTTGTTATTGAGAGTGCCGGTCATGCTCCCCTCCTTGGTCAATTGATTTCCATTCACGGTGACAGCCGTTGCCCGTTCTTCCAATGACGGTCGCCATCGGTGTGTTTGCCGCCGGCCCTGTTTTCTGGTATAAAGCAGCAGCCGCCCGGACGGCTGTATTGATCGGACTATATAAATTTATCCACGGGTTGTCAACTCGCGGGAAGCGACAGAAAAAAGGAGACCGGCGCCATGCTGACGAAAAAACAGCTTTCAAGATATGCGGACGTGCTGTTGTGGGGAATGTCCAAGGCACGGTCCGTTCCTTTTAAAAAACATGATCTCGTGGTGGTCCGGTACGACATGCCGGCCACGGCCCTGGCTGAAGTCCTCTATGAAAAACTGCTGGCCGCGGGCCGGCAGGTGGTGCTGCGGGCCGGCCAGACCGCGGTGATGGAAGAGACCTTCTACCGGTGCGCCGGCGCCGAGCAACTGGTCTTCCTGGCCCCCGGGGACCGGGAGCTGATAAAAAACGTCAACGGCAACATCAGCCTGCTCGCGCCCGACTCCCTGACCCATCTGAGCAAAATCGACCCGATGAAGATCGGCAAGGCGGCCGCGGCCCGCAAACCGCTTCGCGATCTTCTCGACAAACGGGAAAGCAACGGCGATTTTGCATGGACCCTCTGCCTCTGCCCGACTGCAGAACTGGCCCGGCATGCCGGCCTTTCACTGGAGGACTACACCCGGCAGATCGTGAAGGCCTGTTTTCTGGACAAAAAAGACTCCACGGCCCACTGGGAGACGATCTTTCAAAAAGCGGCGGCCATTAAAAAGTGGCTCAACAGCATGGAGATCAAGGTACTGCACATCGAGTCCGCACACACCGACCTGGAAATCACGCCCGGCAAAAAAAGAAAGTGGGTGGGCATCTCCGGCCACAACATTCCCAGCTTTGAAATTTTCCTGTCACCGGACTGGCGGGGCACCCGGGGGATCTATTTCGCGGACATGCCCTCTTTTCGCAACGGCAACCCGGTGCGCGACATGCGGGTGGAGTTCAGGGAGGGGAAGGCCGTCAAGGTGACGGCCAGGGTGGGCCAGGCATTTGCCCGCAAGTATCTTTCCACGGACCCGGGCGCGGCCCGGCTGGGCGAGTTTTCCCTCACGGACAAACGGTTCTCGCGAATCGATAGGTTTATGGCCAACACCCTGTTTGACGAAAACTTCGGCGGGGCCAACGGCAACTGCCACGTGGCCCTGGGGGCCTCATATGCCGACACCTTTGCCGGCAACCCGGCGGCCCTGACCAAGACAATGAAACAGCAACTGGGGTTCAATGATTCGGCCATTCACTGGGACATCGTGAACACGGAAAAGAAGCGGGTGACCGCCGTGCTTGAAAACGGGGAAAAAACCACGATTTACGAAAGCGGTAAGTTCACTTATTAAAGCTGTGTACTCCATTCCGTTACAGGCGGCTTGATTCATCCTGCCCGTCATTTCCCGGTTTGCCGCATTCGTCACTGCGCCAGAAGAGAAGCAATCCTGGTCATATTATGAAGGAGATGGCTTTGTCGCCTGGCTCCTCCTAATGACGTCTTTTACTTCAACGACAGGGCCGCTCCGATAAAACAGCCGCCACCTCCCCCGCCGCCCCCCGCAAGAGACGAATCGTCATCGTCATCGCTGTCGTCATCATCCTCAGGCGGTGGCGGTGTGTCGGTAACCGTTACCTGACAGGTATCGGTGGCAGTCAGGTTAAATCCGTCGTCCACAGTGAGACGGAACGAGAGGATCGCTCCAGCGACATTCACCGTCGGCGCGGTGAAGGCGGGCCGGGCCGTTTCAGGTTCGGACAGGATCACCGTCGGGCCGGAGACCTGTTCCCGGAAGAGCAGAAGCGCTGTCTGGCAGGCGTCATACGATCCGGTCCCGTCCAGCCGGACGGTTGCCCCCTCCCGGACCGACTGATCGGCACCGGCATTGGCCACCGGCGGCAACAGGTTGTTGTAAACAGTGGGGTCGGTCTCCCCATCATCCACCCGGCCGTTGGCGTTGGTGTCTTCCTGGCCGTCGAACGCGCAGTCCCCGTCCGTGCCGGAATCCAGGGGATCAGTGGTGGTTGACGGGTCTTCATCGGCCTGAAAAATATCGGTATCTGTGTCCGCGTGAATGTCATCAAGTGTATACCCCGGCTCGGTGCCGTCCTGAATACCGTCGCCGCCTGTGTCGAGGCTCCGGGGATCAGTCGCTTCTTCGTTCACTTCCGCATCATCGGCAATACCATCGTCATCACTGTCCGCGTCATGGGGGCTGGTGCCGATACGTATTTCCGGCAGAGGCGGAAGCGTGTCCCCGTCTTCCACGGTCACAGCCACAAACGGGCGGAAATTCGGTTTGGTGACAACCACAAGAACGGCATCACCGGCTTCCAGGGGCGGGGCACAGGCCACGAGATCGGTGCCGACCGTGGCACAGTAAAGATCAGTGCCGCATCCATCCCCCGGGTGGGTGGGAATAAACTCCACGTCTCCCACCGGCAGCACATAGGCAGGGGGCGCGGACCATGTATCATAGGCGTTCTGGATATAGCCCTGAATATCCGTTGCCGCAGTCCCGGTCTGGCCGGTGGTCCGCACCTCGGTTGCAATGCCCTGGGCCCGTTTCCAGTCGGCCAGCCGGCTGCATATGACATCGGCCGTGTCAGGAAGGAATAAAGGCCCTGAAAATCCGGCTGTCGCCGGTGATTTCATACCGGCCCGTGCAGGCAGGCACAAAAACGGACGCACCCCTGGCCAGAAGGGTGATGTCTCCGCTCACCTCTTCACGCAGGCTTGCCTCTCCCTGAACACAAAGCAGAATCTCGGCACTGCCCTGGTTTTCTGGAAAACAGGCCCCGGTCCGGGCATCGATCACGGAGAGGCCAAATTCACGGGCCGGCGTGTGGTATCTTTTCTCGCAGTCACTGACCGGATGCGGTTCGATGATCTGCGGCGTCGTCTGCTCAAATACAAGGACGCGAAGGAGTTCCGCCACATCCACATGCTTTGCCGTTAACCCGCCCCGCAGCACATTGTCCGAATTGGCCATCACCTCCAGGCCGGTTCCATGCAGGTAGGCATGAAGGGTTTTTGCCGGGAGAAAAAGGGCATGGCCCGGCTCCAGGATCACCAGATTCAGCAGCGCGGGGGCAAGGACGCCGATATCACCGGGATATATCCGGTTTAAACGCACGATCCACTGGAACGCGGGATCCCGGTCAACAAGGTTTTCCGCGTGATTCACGGCGCAGCCCAGTACGGCCGCTTTCCGGTCCGCTGGCAGTTCAAACAGTCGCGTGAAGAACAACCGTAATCCTTCAGGTGCCGACCGGTTGGCAAGAGCCGGGATCAGCCGGACGATTTCGTTTTCCGGCAGCAGCAGAAAAAAAAGCTCCAGAATATCCGGAACAGGTCGAAAACCGCATAAGGCGGTAAACGGGGTAAGCGCGCAGAGGCACTCGGGCTTGTGGTTGGCATCCCGATAGTTTCGATGGGGGGCATTCAGGGGAATGCCGGCCCGGTTTTCCCGGTCAAACCCCTGTTCGGCCTGAACCTTGTCGGGATGGGCCTGAATGGAAAGCGGGATTTCTGCGGCCAGCACCTTGAACAGAAAGGGCAGTTGGTTGCCGAACATCCGGGCGGCATCCGGGCCAAGCGTTTGTTCAGGATGCCGGGCAATCACATCAAGCAGGGAGACGGCACCCTCCTTGGCCTGGACTCTGGATGGGGCCTTGGGATGCGCCCCCATCCACAACTCGGCCCATGGAAGGGCTGACGGGGAGGGTTTGCCAAGCAGATCGGCAATGGCGGTGCGGGAGCCCCACGCATAGGTCTGCACGGTATTTTCCAGCAGCTTGATATTACCCATACATCCTCGTAACACGGCCCCTCATGCAGGGGCTCCGGCAGGCATTACAACCGGAGAAGAAAGAAAGTCAGAAAAGGGGGTCCGGAGGCCACTGGAACATGCGAAAGACAGGCCCCGGTCCGGTAACGGACCGGGGCGGTCTGCTGCCTGTAAAACGTGACTAATTATTGACAAGCGAGGTGTATTCCTTGAACACATACCCGGTGGTGCCGTCCGATTTTTTGATCTTGACCCACTCGGCCAGGGTTTCAATTACTTCAGCCTCTTCCTCCTTGCTCAACTGGCCCACCTGATCGCTGCCATAGGGCTCTGAGTAAATATCCAGTGCATCCACGGTAGAGCGGAGCTTTGGCACCGACGGCACGGCCGCCGTTTCCACCGGCGCCGGCGGCGATACAGCCGGAAGGCTTTCCGGTGCCCGGGGCTTTACCGCTGTTACCGGCGCAGGTTCTGGGGCTGCCGTTGTACCGGACACCACCTCGGTGTACGCACTGAACACATACCCGGTGGTGCCGTCCGGCTTTCTGATCTTGAGCCAGTCGCCGTCCGATTCCAGGACATCGGCCTCTTCATTTAAGAGAAGTTTTCCAACACGACGACCCTTCAGGTCCGGAACAGACCGAATGTTAAGAACATCCGCAGTGGAACGGATCATCGTTGCCTGTGCGGACGATACAGCAGCCGGTGCCATGGCAGTGATACCGGTGGCTGCTGCGGCCGTGGCCTTCACGGCGTCGGTCTCCATCGTAGCCGGCGCAGATCCCCCCATCGACACCACCTCGGTGTACTCTCTGAACACATACCCGGTGGTGCCGTCCGGCTTTCTGATCTTGAGCCAGTCAGGCATGGTTTCAAGTAAGAGCGGGGTTTCGTTGGGATAAAGCTTGTCAATCCGCTGGCTGTTGACGCTGGGCATGGACCGAATGTTAAGCACATCCACGGTGGAGCGGATTTTTGCCGGTGTCTTTTGCAGGATAACCGGGGCTTCAACCGCCACCGGAGCAGGACCTGCCGGATGGGTCCGAAGTCCGGCCACTGCAGTACCGGCGTCCAGTCCCTTTAATACGTAAAGTGTCTCAAGGGCTGTTTTTTTTACTTTAAAAGACTGGTCCTCGTGGGCCGCCCGGTCCAGGGACTGGAACACCGGCTCGTTGCCGATGCGAAACTTGGCAATAGTGTTCACCGCCGCCAGGCGGACATCCTCGTCCGTATCGTCCAGCTTCGGAAGAATGCCGGGCAGCACCTTTTCCCGGTAGCCGGGGGAAACGTTGCCCAGGGCCTCTGTTGCCGCCTTGCGCACATCGGCGTATTCATCACTCAGGAGGGTCAAAAGGGCATCCACGGTTCCGTCGGTCTTGGGGCCGATGCGGCCCAGAGAGCGGGCCGCTTCACGCCGAACATCAAAATCGTGATCGGAAAGGGCCTTGACCAGGTTGGGGACGGTGCTGTCCGCGTAAACTTCGAACCCGCCCAGGGAGTTGGCCGCCTCACGCCGAACATCAAAATCGGGGTCCTTCAGGGATGCTTTCAATGCCTCAATCACGGTGGTATCGTTCTTGGGACCGATTTTTCCCAAGGCCTTTACCGCCTCAAGGCGGACATCATAGTCATGGAACCGGGAGGACTCGATCAATGCCGGATTGGCGGCCCTGGCCGCAAACCGCATTTCGCCAAGGGCATGGGCGGCTGCCCGCCGCACTTCATTGTAACGGGAGTTCCAGTCCGATTTATCCAGCAGGGCGGAGACCAGGGCCGGCACTGCATCGGCCCCTTCCGGTCCCATTTCCGCCAGATGATTGGCGGCATTCAGGCGGGCTGTCCAGTCCTTTGACTCCAGGCGATTGATATGGACCCGCACCATCAGGTCCCTGTCTTCCTCCCCCGGATCAGGACCGATAATTTTCTCAATGGCGTCGGCCCCTGCGGCCCGGACCTCATACCTGTCATCATCCAGCACATCCACCAGGTCGGGAAGCGCGCTCCTGGCATCGGGACCGATTTTTCCGAGGGTCTGGGCCGCCATGACCCGGACATCGGGATTGCTGTCCCTCAACGCTTTTTGAAGCTCTGGAATGGCGGAAATCTTTGTCAAATCCTCGTCCGACGCAATGTCATACGCGCGATACCACGGGGCACAGGCAGTCAGCAGCCATACCGCCAGCACGATTGCGAAAACAACAGACGCTCCCCTGACAAAAGCGGAATGTTTTAAAGGCATGTCACTCTCCTTGTTCTATGAAGGATTTGATGTTTCCTCGCATCAAAAGACGGGTCAAGGGTTTTTCACAAGCCGAAACCCGATATTGTAATATTTGAAATCAGGGGCCTCTTTTCCCCGGTAGGCGGCCCGGCAGTACCGGGCGCTGGAATACCAGCTGCCCCCGCGATAGACCCTGTAAGACTCTTTTTTAACGGTCTCCGGGCCTTTCGGGTCCACCACCTCGTAATCCGGATAAGGGCCGTACATATCCTGGCACCACTCATATACGTTTCCATGGAGATCGTAAATCCCCAGCTTGTTGGGGGGAAAGCTGGCCACCGGCAGGGGGGTGTTGCGGAACTCCCCTGCCGGACAACTGGCAAGTGGAAAATTCCCGTTATAGTTGGCATCCTCCGCAGAAAGGCACTCGCCGGAGGGGAAAAGAATCGAACCGACAATATCAGCCATCCCTTTGACCACGTCCTTGATGATGTTCTCTTCCGCGCCCAGGCGGACGACATACTCCCACTCCGCCTCCGTCGGCAACCGGTAGCGGTCCGCCCCCTCTGCTTTGTTCAGCCGGCGAATAAACTCCTGTACATCGTTCCACGATACGTTTTCCACCGGGCAGTCACAGCCGCATGTTTTAAAGCCGGAAGGATTGCTCTGCATCACCGCCTCCCACTGGCCCTGGGTCACCTCCGTGGTCTGAAAGTAAAAGCCCTGGGTCAGCACCACCTTGTGAAGGGTCTCGTCCTCAAAGCGACCGGGTTCCTTTGCCGGGCTGCCCATGACAAAGCTGCCCGGTGGAATATAGACGAACGCCATCTTCAAATTGTTGGTGCTGACAGGCGCCGGGGCCGGTTCCCTGGCCGCGCAGGCACACACAACCGCCGCCAGGACAATGGCCAGCAGTACTACGATGCATTTTTTCATCAATCCTCCTGTTCTAGGAGAAATAGACACACGCCACCACCCCACCCTGGTGTCTGTTTAACGCGGTCATCAGTAACAGAAATCGGTAGCGATAAGGATGTCTCTTTTGGCTGAAACAGAAAAGGGCATCCCATTTTACTGAAAAATGAAACGCCCTTTACCCGTTTCAATAAACACCATGAAACCCTTAAGCCCTTACAACGTTCTTTGCGGCAGGCCCCCGGTCCGTGTCTTCAATTTCAAACGAGACCCTGTCCCCTTCGGAAAGTGTTTTGAAACCGGGCATTGCGATTGCGGAATAGTGAACAAACACATCGTTGCTTTCGTCCACTTCGATAAAACCAAATCCCTTTTTCTCATTAAACCACTTTACAATACCGTCAGCCAAACCGACCTCCTTACACAAAAAAATTCCTGTTTGCGCCAGAACGTTTCTGCTCTGACGCCCCCCCACGCCACCGCCAATGCCGTCGGCGGTGTTTGTATAGAATTTTCTATATAATATGAAAAACCAAAAATCAACACTTTTTACAACATTTGATGATGGTGATGGGAGTGAACACGGTGTACGGTTCCGTTAAGTGTGTTTGTGTGGCCGGTCCCCCAGCACATGGGCGTGTTCATGGAGATGAACGTGAATGCGGGTATCGGGAACCAGCCTTCCCGATTCCAGGGTATAAAGGGTGGTTGTGGCGGAGAGCAGGAAATCAAGATCGTGTGAGATGATCATGTAGGGCAGGCCGCAGGCCGGCAGATACTGGTAAATCACGGCCCGTGTTTTTTCATCAAGCCCGGTAAGGGGTTCGTCGAGCAGCAGCACCCGGGGCCCCATGGCCAGAACCGCAGCGAGGGCCACCAGGCGTTTCTCGCCGCCGGACAGTTGATAGGTGATCCGGTCTTCGTACCCGTCAAGCCCCAGGGATAAAAGCATGTCCCGGGAAATTTGAACGGCCTCCCGGCGTGAGCGGCCCATGTTCAAAGGACCAAAGGCCACATCTTCCAGCACGGTGGGGCAGAAAAGCTGATCATCCGAATCCTGAAACAGCAGCCCGATCTTGCGGCGGACCGCCACAAAATCCCGCTCCTTTTGAACCGGTTTGCCGAAAATGCGAATGGTGCCGGCCTGGGGTTTGAGCAGGCCCATGATAAGATGAAAAAAAGTGGTTTTTCCGCTGCCGTTGGGGGCCAGCAGGCCGATGCGGTCCTCTCCGGAGAAGGTAAAGTCCACATCCCTGAGAACCGGGGGGCCGCCGGGATAGGCAAAACAGATACCTGAGAATTCGATCAGTGGGGCATGCTCAGCCATTTCCGCAAATCTCCAGACACGCAATACAGACGATCATTCCCCCCATCACTCCGGCAAATACCCAGCTCCCCCGGGAAAACGGCAGGCGGCTGAGTGTATAAAATTTCCCCTTAAACCCCCGGCACTGCATGGCCCCGTACACCCGCTCGGCCCTTTCCGATGCTTTAACAAAGAGCATGCCCACAATGTAGGCATAGGTCTTGTAGGCATGCAGGGACGTGCGCGGCACAAAACCCCTTATTTTAACGGCCCGGACGATCCGTCCGTACTCCGCTTCAATGACAAATATGTAACGGTAGGTCATCAGCAGCAGGTTCACCAGTTTGTCCGGCAGCCCCAGCCGGCCCAGGGCATGGCCCATGGTAACAAAGGACATGGTGGCGACCAGGGCCACCAGGCCAAGAATGATGGCATTGGATTTGAGGGTCAGCAGGGCGGCAAACGCCACTCCCTGGCGGGTGACGGCAAGGCCGGCCACACGAAAAAGCGGATCGCCATCATAGGTAAAGGGCAGTACCAGCCAGAAAAAAAGGATAAAAATATTCACCACCGCGATGCGTCGAAACAGCAGGCCGGGGTTGAGGCGGGCCGCCCCTGTCATGAGCACCGAAAACAGCAGGGCCAAGACAACAGGGGGAAAAGAGACGCACACCGCCACGGCAATCGAATAGACCAGGGCGCACACAATGCGGATCCGGGGCTCCATGCGGTGGAAAAAGGAGGTGCCGGCGGCAAAGGGTTCACTGATCATCCGTTTTTATCCTTTTCTGCCCCGGCTGCAGGCATAGGCGGCAATGCCCGCCAGGCCGAGGATATACCCGATGCCGGCCACCACGTCGTCCACGCCCACGGCCATGGACTCCTGAATGGTCACCAGCATGTTCATTACCGGTGACAGCTTCCGGTCAAGAGACCTTTCAACGATCCCCTCCACCTGGGCTTCGGTCAGGCATGAAGAAGAAACCGGCGGCTCCACGGCACCGGTTGCCGCGGTCGCCGGCGACGCGGTGCCGGCAGGTTCGGCATCGGCTTGCCCTTCCATCGGTAAGGAATCATCCGGCACCGGCTTTTCGGCACCCATGGCCCGGGCCACCTCTTGTTCCGTCAGTGTCCATGATGCCTGGTGCCCCATTCCCGCGACAAGTGAAATCGTAACCGGACCCGGAGCGGGAATCCGCTCCAGGCCAAAGGAAAACAGGCCCTGTTCATCTGTTTTCCCCTTCAATAACTGGTTTCCGTCGGCGTCCGACACGATAATATCGCCGACGGAGACCGGCCGATCGCCGGGAAACTTGCTCTGGGTCAGGACGGTGTTGCCGTCGATCCAGGCAAATACCATCACGCGATGGGCATGGGCCCGGCCCGGCCCCATCGCCGGCAGGCAAAGGACCAGGCCGGCCACGATGCCGAAAACGGCATGCCGTCCAACCGTAAAACCGATCACGCTTTTCATAACGACTCCGATATGAATTGTTTTTATTCAAGCAGGCCGGGCTTGACCTTTTTCAAAAAAAGGACCGCAAACCCGGTGATCAGCCCCTCGGCCACCATTACCGGCAGGTGGGCCGTGACGATCACCAGGGCCACTTCAAGGAAGCGCTCCTCGGACCAGATCAGCACCACCGCGGCCAGAAGCCCGCCGGCCAGCACCGCAACCATGCCGCACAGAAAGGCGCCGGCAAACACCAGAGAATCCCCTCTTCCGGCAAAGGGACGGAAAAGATAATAGCTCAACAGGGCCGGAACCGCCATGATCATCGTGTTGACCCCCATCGTGGTGATGCCGCCGTACTGAAACAGCACCGCCTGCAGCAGAATGGCGACAAAGATGGCGGGAAAGGCACTCCACCCCAGGATCAGACCGACCAGGCCATTTAATATCAGGTGAACACTGGACGGCCCCAGCGGCACATGGATGAGCGATGCCACGAAAAAAGCCGCCGACAGCATGCCGGTACGGGGAATCTTTTCCGGATCCAGTTTCCGAATTCCCACGGCCGTGCCGGCCAGGGCCACGGCCCCGCACCCGGCCAGCACCGGCCACGACAAAATACCTTCAGAAATATGCACGACCGCTTCCCTTTAAATCAGGCTTACTGCCAGGGAGAAAATTCCACCCAGAGCACCGCGCCCAGTTCCACATCCTTTTTCTCGCCTTTGTGTTCCATCTGATAATCGGCGCTGTTCAACGCGGCAAATCCCCACCAGCCGGCAGCCGGTGCAGCATAGGTAAAAATACCGGCGCCATCGGCCTTGATGGTCTGGGTGATCATATAGTCGGATGGCGCATGAGCCTTTTTATCCCGGTTGTAATACTCCACCTCCACCTCGGCATAGGGAACCGGCTTGCCGTCCAGTTGCACAATTCCCTGGAATACATTGCCGGCATAGAGGCCGAAGGGTTTTGAGAGGGGCACAATCTCTGTTTTCAGGCCCACCGGTTCGTCCCATCCCTCGTCATCTCCAAAGGCAGCCACCACCGTTTTGGTATAATGGATGATAAAACAGTCTTCAGCGGGCTCCCAGTAGGGTACAGGCTCCATACAGAAGGTGTAAAGGCCCGGGAACTTGACCCCGTAGGAAGTCTGCCACGCGGCATGGTCCATGACCTTCATCTCTTTGAGGGTGCCCTTCAGATCCGCCTGCTTGCCGCCGGCCACCACGAAAAACTTTGCCGGCCTGTCCAGGGGCATGCCGATCATCTCAAAGGGGTGGGAAAACGAAAGGGCAAGATTGACGGTTCTTGAGTCTGCCTGCATCACCATGGAGTCGGACGGGATCACCATACCGAAATGGGCCCCGGCCCGGGTTGAAATCAGAGACGCCAGAAACAGGGACAGGCAGACGGCAATAACGCTTTTTCTCATGATACGCTCCTTTGAAAACAAAAAAGCCACGAACCGTGTATCTTCAGATACACATGCCTTCGTGGCGAATGGTTAAAAGATTGTTTTATGGCTGCAATTTGATCGCGGGCTTCAGCCCGCATTGTCACGACAACTTATCCCAGCAAAAAAAGCGTGTCAACAGAAAATCAGAGGGGCATCCCTTATCCCAGGGCCTGCTCGACTGCTTTGGCAATCTGTTCGGCCCATTGCCGGGTCTCGTCTTCCGAAGGGCCCTCCACCATGACCCGGCACATGGGCTGGGTGCCGGAATAACGGACCAGCACCCGGCCCTCCCGGCCAAGACGGGCCTCAACATCCCTGATGGCCTGCCATACCTCAGGCACCGAGGCGATGTCCGGTTTACGGGCCACCTTCACGTTGATCAGCACCTGGGGAAAAACATCCATGCACGCGGCCAGCTCCGACAGGGGCTTGCCGGTATGGTTCATGATCCGGCAGAGCATCAGGGCCGTGAGCAGGCCGTCACCCGTTGTCTGGTAATCAGAAAAAACGATGTGGCCCGAGTCTTCACCGCCAAGGGAGGCGCCCTTTTCCAGCATGGCTGCCGTCACATGGCGATCCCCCACGTCGGTGACCACGTGATGAATTCCCATATCCCGAAGGGCCCGGGCAAGGCCGATGTTGCTCATGACGGTGCTGACCACGGTGTTGTTTTTCAACAGGTTCCCGGATTTCATGAAACCGGCGCAGATGGCGATAATCCGGTCCCCGGTGACCGGAGCCCCGGTTTCATCCACGGCGATCAGCCGGTCGGCGTCACCGTCAAAGGCAAATCCGGCGTCGGCCCGGTATTTCACCACTTCGGCCCGAAGTGCTTCGGTGTGCTCGGAACCGCAGTTTTCGTTAATGTTCCGCCCGTCGGGATCGGCAGACAGCAGGCGGGCATCGGGAAAAAGACGGGGGGCCACACGAACGGCGGCGCCGTTGGCGCAGTCCACCACCAGGGAGAGGGAGCCGACCGCGGTGATGTTGCTCAGGCATTCGACATAAGGTTCTTCGGCATCCATGAGATGAAAGACCCGGCCGGGCACCGGTGTGTCGCCGGCCGGCAGCGGTTCCGGGGAGAGGATCAACGCCTCCAGCTCGGCCTCCTGAACCGGGGAAAGCTTGTGGCCCCTGTGGGAAAAAATCTTGATGCCGTTGTCGGTCCAGGGGTTGTGGGAGGCCGACACCATGATGCCGGCGCCGGCTTTCAGCATGGCGGTAAGGTAGGCCACCGCCGGCGTGGGAAGCACATCCACGCGGATCGCGTCCACGCCTGAAGCGCAGATACCGGCGCACAGGGCGCTTTCCAGCATGTCCCCGGAAAGCCGGGTGTCTTTACCCACCAGAATCCGGGGGGGGGATTGACCGCCTGCCGTCATGAGCCGGGCCACGGCCCTGCCCACGGCCATGGCCGTTTCCGATGTCATGGGCCAGGTGTTGGCAGCCCCCCGAATGCCGTCGGTACCAAAGAGCCGCGCCGTCACGCTTCCGGCTCCCCGGACCTGCCCATGAGTTCAAAAGAGGGCAGCACGTCTCCTGCCCGGTCCATCACGTTGTCCACCACGGACCGCAGCCACACGGTTCCGTTGGCGGCATCATGATAGTCTATGGCCTGCATCACCTTGATGTATTCTCTGTCGTGATCGTAGAGCGCCGGTTCCATGCTTCTTAAAAAATCGTCCCGAATGCTCTCATCTCCGCCCTCGTTCTTCAGCAGGTAGCTCAGCAATTCCACCAGGACATCTTTTTTCTCGTAAAGCTCCTCTTTCTGGTACACAAGAGAGGCCGGGGCACTGTCCCCCTTCTTGTTCTTGTAAATGGCAATGGACCGGGACATGTTGTCGCACAGTTTTTCAAACTGCCGAATTCGCTCCGTCACCCCGGCTTCCAGTTTTTCCCTGGCGCCGTTCACCAGTGCCTCGGGGAAATTCACCGGATCGGTGAACATGGCCCGCACATACTCATACCAGCGCATCAGGGCGATCAGGTTGGCGATATAGTTGATGTTATTGGCCACAACCCGCCGGATGTTCAGATACACCCCGGACGTGTAGGGCATGCTGCCGCCCTTGAGCATCTGCTCCACGATCAGCTTGCCGGTACCGGTTTCATCCTTCCGGCAGATGGTACCGGCGGCCGTGACATTGCCGAAAGCCACGCGCAAAGGCCCCACGGCCCCGCCCTGCCCTCCCAGGAATACGGGCTTTTCCCGCAGCATCACCCCCCGGGGAACGTCACCGAACAGCGACGGCGTGGCCTTGTCCTGATTGGGGGAATAGTTGAAATGAATAAACCCGCTGCCCACCTCGCTGTGATCTCCGGGACCGGTGCCGCCGGCCATCAGGCAGTCGCAGAAGTTGATCAGGCTGCCCAGGGCGACAAAGGGAAAAAGAATGGTCTGCTTGAGCCCCACACCATGCCCGGTAACGGCATGCTCCTCAACAATGGTGCCTTCCCGGAAATGACTGTTGGCCCCGGCCTTTGCCTTGTTGAGAAACACACTCTGTCTGAAAAAGCCCGATTCAAGACGGACCCCGGGCCCCACCTGGCAGCTTTCAAGGGTCACCGGTCCCTGGTAACCGAGGACCGCATTGGTCCCGATGAAGGTCGACCGGCCGAATATCTTACACCCGGCATGAATCACCACCCCGGTAGCAGAAATGTTTTCAATGTCAATCTCCGGGTCGATTTCAATGCTGTGCGGTGCAGGAATGGCGACCCCCCTGTCCAAAAGCGCCTTGATGGTCTGATCCTGGAGGTTCATGTTTTTCCTCGCATGAAATTAAATTACGGTTTGTCTCGGCTTTGATGTTGCCGACGCAGCATGTTCGTGATAATAGGGTATTTACCGTGATTAATCAACCATATCGTTGTTTATCACCGGTTTTGTCGCCTTTGCCGTAAATCAACCCTAACTTCGGAAAGCGCCATGGCCCAGAAAAATCCACAGGAAGACCTTGACATCAGTCGACTGTCCGCAGACAAAAAGCTCGGCCACCTGCTGGAGAGTGTCGTCCGTGAAGTGAAACTTTATGCCGAAGGGCAGATTGAACACATTCAGAAACTGGCCCAGATCGGCCTTGCCCTGTCCGGCCAGAAAAATCTCAACACCCTGCTCGAGATGATCGTAGACGAGGCCCGGAAACTTTCCGGCGCCGATGCCGGCACCCTGTACATCGTGGAGCAGAAAAGTCTATCCCTCCGGTTTGCCATTTTTCAGAACGACTCCATGAACATTCGAAAGGGCGGCGCAGGCGGCGATCTTTCCGATGAAATGCCCAACGTGCCCCTGGCCGATGAACAGGGCAACCCCAACCACGCCAATGTCTCCTCCTATGTGGCCCTGACCGGGGAAAGCGTCAACATCGAAGATGTGTATGAAACCGGGGCGTTTGATTTTTCCGGCACCAAGCGGTATGACGCGGCCACCGGTTACCGCTGCAAATCCATGCTGGTCATGCCGTTAAAAAACCACGAGGACAAGATTATCGGGGTATTGCAGCTGTTAAACGCCAAAGACCCCCAGACCGGGGAGATTGTGAAGTTTCATACCGACATCGTGGACCTTGTCGCATCCCTGGCCTCCCAGGCGGCCATTGCGCTGACCAACACCCAATTGATCGAGGACCTCAAAGCCCTCTTCTACGCATTTATCAAAAGCATTGCCACGGCCATTGATGCCAAATCCTCTTTTACCGGGGAGCACATCAACCGGGTGGTAAGCCTGACCATGGATGTTGCCGAAGCGATTCACGGCACCGACAGCGGTCCTTTCAGCCAGACGCGCTTCACCGATGACGAGATGGAAGAACTGCGCATTGCCGCGTGGATGCATGACGTGGGAAAGATCACCACACCGGAGCATATTGTCAGCAAGACCAACAAACTCGAAGGCATCTTTGATCGCATTCACCTGATCGAAACACGGTTTCTGCTGATCCTTCAGCTGATGGAAAACCGCCACCTGCGTGTCAAGATCGACCTGCTCAAAACCGACAACAGTCCGGCGGCCCTTGAAAAAATGGAGGCCATGGACCGCGAACTCCAGGCCCGGAAAGCGGGAATACTGGAAAGCCTGGAACTTTTAAAGGCCGTAAACACGAACAAAGGCATGGTGGATGAACGTGCGGTAAAGCAGGTCCGGGAGATTGCGGCCCGCACCTACCATATCGGCGGCAACGCCTACCCCTGGTTGTCGGAGAACGAGGCGGCCTGCCTGAGCATTCTCAAGGGCAACCTGCTGGACGAGGAACGGCGGCTGGTGGAACAGCATGCGGAGATGACCATCAACATCACCAGGGAGCTCCCTTTTCCGGACCGTTTTTCCCACGTTCCCGAATATGCCGGGGCCCATCACGAAAAGCTGGACGGTTCCGGATACCCCCTGGGACTTGCCGGCGACCAGATTCCCCTGCAGGCCCGAATTATCGCCATCGCCGATGTTTTCGAGGCCCTGACCGCGCCGGACCGGCCCTACAAACGGCCCATGCACATTTCACAGGCATTGAAAATTCTTCAGGACATGGCGGCGGCCGGCCACATCGACGGGGATATCGTCAGGATGTTTATCGAACAAAAAGTTTACCAGGCCTACGCGGACAAGAAACTTGCACCGGAGCAACTCTCTACGGCATAACACGGCACCTGCCACGTCAGATTTTTCCAGGGCTGATCGCCGGCTGTAAACATTTTTGTCGTGATCCTTTTCTATCGGTCCAGGGCGATCAGCAGGGCTTTTGCTTCCGGATCCTCCATGGAGGCAGCCGCTTTTGTCTCTTTGGCCAGTCGCATGCCGGAATACCGATGGGCCGGCTCATTGATGGAGAGAAGCGTTCCCGGCTGTTCTTTGGTCCCCCCCACCAGCCAGACCCCTTGAACATCACCGACACCGGCCACGCGAAACATGGCGCCGATATAATAGGCACTGCTGTGCTTGCTCGATTTGACGGCGGCAATTTTTGTAATGGGGTACTGCTGGCCCAACGCCACCTGAATCAGGTTCCGCTGGGCGGGTCCGGCTGCTTCAACAGTAATCGTTTGCGCCGATGCAACAACCGCTACTGCGATAACGGCGGCGCAAATTATCATGCTCCGTTTTCTTATGTGCAATTGCCCACCTCCGTGGTTCTCCGGTTAAAATGCGCACATAATCGGCCAATCATTTGGTTCTGCGGTCTTTTCTCCGTCAGTGAACAGATATTTTACAACGAGGGAGAAAACAACGCCACCTTTTTTCCATCACGGGCAATCACGGGGGGAAAACAAACGGCTTTCACGAACGTGAGAAAAGGGAGACCGGCTCCGGGTATCAACTGTAAAAACGGTTGTTTTGAACGACAGCCGGCCCGCATGCGCACAAGTTCCACCGGGATGAACGGGCATTCCGGCTGCTGCAAGACGGGGAATCAGCCCCGGTCCATGGCGTCCTGTGTAAAGAGGTACTCCACCGAGGTCAGGTTGTCCTCAAACTCCACGTTAAAGAGCTGGGCCAGGGAGTTAAGAATAATGATGGCGTTTCTGTCGGCATCTTTTGCCGACACGCTGCCGATGCGGTCGAGAATGCCGCGGTTGACCTGCTGGACCCGCCCGTAATGGGCATCCAGTTCTTTCATCTCCAGGTCGGGGGGAGTGCCGCGCTTGTATGCAAAATACTGGCGCAGCAGATAGAATGCGGTAGTGCGCACCATGGACTCCTGAATGGTGGCAAACGGCAGGTGGAAACGGGCCATGGGCTTGAAGAGCCCCATGACGGGACAATCGCTGGTGGCCATGATGATGCCGAGAAGGGAAAAAAGCCCTTCCTGCACTGATGTCTCCTTGCTGCAGGAGCGTTCCGGGGTGTTGCAGCACACCACACAGTTATCATAAGAGAAGGACTCTTTAAAGGCGTCCACCAGTTCAGCGATGTTTACCGCAATGGGGCAATAGGGATGCTCCTGTGAATCTAACGGGCAGATGGGGCACTGCTCATTGTCGAGCCGGGTCCAGGGGGGAGGCGCCGCTGGCCGGGGATGTACAATGGAGATGGTTTCGGGATCCAGACGAATGGTAAAACTCTTGCTGCTGCCGTCTTCGAACAGAAATTCGTATCCAATGGGATAGGCGTCATCGGTCTGGTTCATGCAGTAGTCCTCCACTGATAAGTGATCAGGGGGCAGGTACACCGCTGTCCTCGACACCCGGTACCCATGGTGCCGTTCCGGGCAAAGGCCCGCATATCCCCCGATTTTGTTCCCCCACCAGACGCAACCATCCATTCAGCTGGCTGGCCACAACGACTTGATTGAATTGGTCGGGACGGCTGGATTTGAACCAGCGGCCCCAGCGTCCCGAACGCTGTGCTCTACCAGACTGAGCCACGTCCCGACTTGTCGTTTGTGCCTGAAGTTTTAAATAGTTTCCATCCATAAATGGCCTTTTTCCGCAATCTCTGCGTCAAACTGCGGGCTTCCTTGTGCGGCGTACAACAGTACGCCTCCGCGTCAGCCCTTGTTTTCCTTGATCTTGCAAAAAAATTCTCATTTCTGGATTGGAAACGTTTGTCGTGTCCCCATAATCAATGGATGGACACTAAATAACCTTGAAGGGATTGTCAATGAAAATGTCGGGGACCGGCTCCCTTTCCCATGACCCGCAAACGGCATGCGCCGTGCGGTGCCGATCGAACCCGGTCCATTACCGGGGCGGAACGGCAACATCACGCAAACGGGTTATCAATAACCACGGTCTGGTCACGTCCCGCCCCCACGGATACAATGTCCACCGGCACGCCCACCAGATCCGAAATGCGATCCAGGTAGGACCGGGCCGCATCGGGCAGATCGGCTGCGGACCGGACGCCGGAGATGTCCTCCTGCCACCCCTGCACTGCCTCGTAGACCGGCTCGCACTGGGAAAGCGTTGTTGCATCCGCTGGAAAATCGGAAAGGGTTTCGCCCCGGTACCGGTAGGCGGTGCATATTTCCAAGGTATCAAGACCGGTCAATACGTCCAGCTTGGTGATGGCCAGGCCGGTCAGGCCGTTGAGCCGGGCCGCGCTTTTCAGCATCACGGCATCCAGCCAGCCGCATCGCCGCTTCCGGCCGGTGGTGGCGCCGAACTCGCTGCCGGTGCGCTGCATGAAGTCCCCTACATCGTCAAACAGCTCGGTGGGAAAAGGGCCTTCCCCCACCCGGGTGGTGTAGGCCTTGACAATACCCAGCACGCCGGAAAGGTCCCGGGGGCCGATGCCGGAACCGCAGCAGGCATTGCCGGCCACCGTGTTGGAAGAGGTGACATAGGGATAGGTGCCGTGATCAATGTCCAGGTAGGTGCCCTGGGCCCCTTCAAACAGCACCTGGCGGCCCTCGGCCGACGCGTCGGCAAGAATCCGCGACACATCGGCGATATAAGGTGCCAGGGTCTCGGCGTATCCCACGTACTCGGCAACGGCACTGTCCACGTCCAGGGGGGCGGCGCCGAACATTCTTTCAAGGTAAAGATTTTTTTCCTTCACCTGCCGGGTCATCTTCTCCCTGAAGGCCGGCAGGTCCAGCATGTCCACAAACCGAAGCCCGTTTCTGCCCACTTTATCTTCGTAACAGGGGCCGATGCCGCGGCCGGTGGTGCCGATCTTCTCATGTCCCTTGGCCTCTTCCCGGACCAGGTCGATGGTTTTGTGGTAAGGCATAATAATGTGGGCACTGGCGCTGACCTTGAATTTTTCCGGGATCACGGCCACCCCCCGGCTGCGAAGGGCCGCCATCTCCTCGGTGAGCACGGCCGGGTCCACCACCACGCCGTTGCCGATCAGGCACATCTTGCCCTGTAAAATGCCCGATGGCACCAGGTGGCTGATAAATGATTCCCCGTTGACCACCAGGGTGTGGCCGGCATTATTGCCCCCCTGAAACCGCACCACCAGATCGGCAAACGCCGCCAGCAGGTCGACGATCTTGCCCTTTCCCTCATCTCCCCACTGGGTTCCCACCACAACAATATTGGCCACGTTCAACTCCTTCAACCTAGCTTCAGTATCAATGTTTGGTGCGTCTTTGCTCAAAAAAAGCCTGCAGGATAGACCGGCAGGCATCTTCGCACACCCCCGCAACAACGGCGGGTCTATGGTTCAGTGCTGAATGTTTTGTAAAGTCATACAGCGACCCGGCCGCGCCCCATTTCGGGTCATGAACCCCAAAGACCACGGTTCCGATTCGCGCGTGAATAACAGCGCCCATGCACATGACACAGGGCTCAACCGTAACATAGAGGGTGGTGTTTGGCAATCTGTAATTTGCCGCCTGCCGGGCGGCCCGGCGGATGGCCAGCATTTCGGCATGGGCCGACGGATCGCATTCGGCAATGGGCCGGTTGTGGTCCGCCGCAAGCACTTTCCCGTCAGGAGAAACCAGCACCGCCCCCACCGGCACCTCATCCATGTCCCGGGCTTTTCCGGCCTCCACCAGCGCCAGTTCCATATAGTATATGTGATCTCTGATCACTTTCTGCCGTACACATCTTCCAGCCGCTCGATGTCGGTATCCTGGATGGCGGTTCCGGTCTGCACCTCGATCACTTCCAGGGGCCCGTCCCCGGCGTTTTCAAGCCGATGAGCCACTCCTTCGGGAATGTAGACCGACTGATCAGCGGCCACAGTGAAAGCATCCCTCCCCTTGGTCACGCGGGCGGTGCCGGAGAGAATCACCCAATGCTCCGCCCGGAGAGTGTGCCGCTGAAGAGCAAGCTGCTGGCCCGGTTTCACGGTGAGCCGGTTCACGTGAAAACGTTCACCCACCACAAGGGTTTCGCAGGTTCCCCAGGGCCGGTAATCGGTCTTGTGGACCATGGCCTCGGCCCGGCCCCCGGCCTTCAGGGTGTCGACGATAAGCTTCAGGTCCTGAGTCCGGTTCCGGGGACAGATCAGCACCGCGTCCGGGGTTTCCACCACCACGTGGCCGGAAAGCCCTACGGCGGCCAAAAGCCTTGATGTGGATCGAAGATAGGAGTCGGAAACATCACGGACCACCACATCACCGGATACCACATTGGCGTTTTTGTCCTTTTCGCCCGTATGCCACAGCGCCTCCCAGGATCCCAGGTCGTTCCAACCGGCATCCAGAGGCACCATGACCCCCCGATCGGTTTTTTCCATCACCGCGTAGTCAATGGAATCAGAGGGGCAACGGGCAAAGGCGTCGGCGTCGAGCCTGAAAAAATCAAGGTCCCGGCATCCCGAGGAGAGTGCCCGGTCGCAGGCAGCGACAATCTCCGGCACCTGCTGACGCATCTCATCAAGAATGTCCGCGGCCCGGAACATGAACATGCCGCTGTTCCAGAAGTACCGTCCGGATCGAAGATAGGCCCGGGCCGTTTCGGCATCCGGTTTTTCAACAAACGCCTCAATGCGGGCCGCGCCATCAGTCTCAGGAGAATGGTCTTGCCCGGCAAAGACCGGGTCGCCTTTTTTAATGTAGCCATAACCGGTTTCCGGTGTTGTGGGCGCCACGCCGAAAGTGACCAGCGCCCCCCCGTCCGCATGGCGCCGCCCGGCATTCAGGGCGGCGTGAAACCGGGGAATGTCCGCGATAAAGTGGTCGGCCGGCAACACCAGCAGGATTGGGTTGGAATGATCGGCCACGGCCGTGAGGGCCGCCACGGCAATGGCCGGGGCCGTGTTCCGGCCCACCGGTTCCAGCATGATGGACCGGGGCGTGACGCCGGAAAGACGAAGCTGCTCGGCCACCATGAACCGGTGATTCCCGTTGCAGATGACGATGGGCGCTCCCATGTCGTTCACGCCGGACAGCCGTTCCAGGGTGCTCTGCAGCATGGTCCGGTCCCCCACAAGGGCCATGAGCTGTTTGGGATAAAGTTCCCTTGAAAGGGGCCACAGGCGGGTGCCTGAGCCGCCGGCAAGAACAACGGGAATGATCATTTGCCTTTTTCGCCGGACGGAAACCCGGCGCCTTCCACTACAAACCAGGGGTTTGACAGGTTTTCCTTGTTGTATGCCATGGGGCCGCCGGTGTCATGGCGACAAACACGGGCCCCCGCGTTTTCAGCAATAGCATGACCGGCGGCAATGTCCCACTCCATGGTGAGGCCCAGGCGGGGATAGAGATGGGCCCGGCCTTCGGCCACCAGGCACAGCTTCAACGAGCTGCCCGCCGGCACAAAGAGCACCTCACCGTGGGAACGCTTCAACTTTTCCACAAAGGACTCCACCTCCGGCGTCAGATGGGACCGGCTGCCCACCACGGTCAACGGAGAGGCCGGCCCGGCATGGGAGGGAAGCTTTTTGCCGCAATCCGCCAGGTCCTGCCACTGCTTCAGCGCGCCGGAACCGGCGGCTGCAATGGCGCCGGGATCGTCCAGCCGGAAGGAACCGGCACCCTGCCCGCCCACGTACAACACCTGCCGGACCGGAACGAAGATGGCGCCGAACACCGGGCGGCCGGCTTCCACCAGCGCGATGTTCACCGTGAATTCGCCGTTGCGCTTGACAAACTCCTTGGTGCCGTCCAGCGGATCCACCAGCCACATCTGTTCCCAGCGCGAACGCTCGGCAAAGGGAATGTCCCGGCCCTCCTCGCTTAACAGCGGCACGCCGGTTTTTCGCAGGCGGTCGGCAATAATACGGTGGGCCTCCTGGTCCGCCAGGGTCAGGGGCGAATCATCGGCCTTGCGGATCACGTCAAAGTCCGAGTCATAGACCTTCAGAATGGCCCGGCCGGCCTCCACGCAGGCAACCAGCACTGTGGAAATCCAGGATTCGTTTATCATCGGAAAGTTTGAGAAGCCCCGCCCCTGCCTTTGACTGTGACGGCGCGAAGCGAAGTAAGTTGATGGAGGCGGCATCCGGATTTGAACCGGAGAGTGTCGGTTTTGCAGACCGATGCCTTACCACTTGGCTATGCCGCCAAAAAAATGGAGCGGGAAACGGGATTTGAACCCGCGACTTCGACCTTGGCAAGGTCGCACTCTACCACTGAGTTATTCCCGCTCAGTAAAAGATAAAAACGTTTTTTACCTTCTTATCCGGTTCTTGTCAACCGAAAAAATAACCGGCGCAAAGGATATGCGGTTCCTTTGCGCCGGTCAGAAGGTATTACATCAGCCCCAGTTTAAACTTGAGGGACTTTAATGTGTTGAGCATGAGCATGGTGATGGTCATGGGACCCACACCGCCGGGCACCGGTGTGATGAAGCCGGCAATCTCCCTGGCTGCCTCAAAATCCACATCCCCCGACAGAACGGCGACCATTTTGTTCGGGTCCTTGGCGCTGGGTTTTTCTCCCACCCGGTTTACGCCCACATCAATAACGCAGGCACCGGGCTTGATCCACTCCGGTTTGACCAGCCCCGGTACACCGGCGGCAACGATCAGAATATCGGCCCGCTTGCAGTGTTCATCCATGTTTTTGGTCCGGGTGTGAACCACGGTCACCGTGGCGTTGGCGCCGGGGCCCTTCTGCAGCATCATGTTGGCAATGGGTTTGCCCACGATGTTGGAACGGCCCACCACCACCACTTCCGCGCCGCTGGTCTCCACGCCGGCCCGGACGATCATCTCCTGAATACCGGCCGGGGTGCAGGGCGGGAACTTGACTTCACTGCCGCCGATCATCAGCCGGCCCACGTTCACCGGGTGAAAACCGTCCACGTCCTTGTCCGGATCAATGGCGTTGAGCACCTTTTTCTCATCGATATGCTTGGGCAGGGGCAGCTGCACCAGAATGCCGTGAATGGAATCATCCTTGTTGTACTTGTCGATCAGGGCCAGCAGGTCGGCCTCGGAAATGTCCACGGGCTGTGAGTCCTGGACCTCCTTGAACCCCACCCGGTGGGCCGTCTGAATCTTCAGGGTCACGTAGGAAATGGATGCCGGGTTCTCACCCACCAGGATGGTCACCAGCCCCGGTACCCGGCCGTGTTTTTCCTTGATCTCTTTTACCTCGGCCTCAATCTCATTTAAAATCTCTTCCCGAATCTCGGTTCCCTTAATCAGTTTTGCAGACATGACTACACTCCTTTCATCCGTCGTTTATTTATATCGCACGCTCCAGCCGTAAAATCAAGCATTCGAACATATCCGGCGCACCGGGCCGTCACACCGGAAACGGTATCATATCAAGCCCCCGGCCCTCGTCAACACCAAACATGAGGTTCATGTTCTGAACCGCCTGGCCGGCGGCCCCCTTGACCAGGTTGTCGATGGCGGAGACCAGAATCAGGCGGTTGGCATGGGTATCCACACGAACGCCGATGTCGCAGAAATTGGTGCCCCGCACGAAACGGGTTTCCGGAAAGGCCCCCTCCCCGCACAGGCGGACAAAGGGCCGTCCCCTGTAATAATCGGCCAGGCACTGACGAATGTCCTGTTCGGACACCGCCTGCTCCGGGTTCGCGTAAATGGTTGACAGCATGCCGCGCGTCATGGGCACCAGGTGGGGAACAAAGGTCAGGGCCACCGGTGTCCCGGCCACATCGCCCAGAATCTCCTCCATTTCCGGCGCGTGGCGGTGGGTCGCCACTTTATAGGCTTTAAAAGATTCGTTCACCTCGCAGATATGCACCCCCAGTGACGGGGACCGGCCCGCGCCGCTGACACCGGACTTGGCATCCACGATAATCGTCTTCGTATCAATGAGCCCGGCCCTGGCCAGCGGAATCAGCGGCAGCAGCACGCTGGTGGGATAGCAGCCCGGATTGCCCACCAGATCGGCCTTTTTTATCTTTTCCCCGTACACCTCGCAGAGCCCGTAAACGCTCTTTTCGCAAAGTTCCTTTGCGGTGTGAGCCTGGTAATGGCGTTCATAGGCCGCCACATCGGAAAACCGGAAGTCGGCGGAAAGGTCCACCACCCGCACGCCCCTGTCCAGCAGTTCCGGCACAATGCTCATGGGCAGTTTGTGGGGAAGGGCCGTGAAAACGATATCGGCCCGCTCACAGATGGGTTCCGGCGCAAAAGCCTCGCACACCAGAGAAACGGCTGCTCCCATCGCCGGATAGACCTGGTTAAAAGGGACGCCGGCATACTGGCGGGAGGTGACGGCCGTAAGCGTGACATCCGGGTGTCCGGCCAGCAGCCGCACCAGCTCGGCCCCGGCATATCCCGTGGCCCCTACCACCGCGGCTCGAACATTTCCACTTTTTGACATGTCGGCCCTGCCTCAGTAACTATTTAAAATGATAAAGAAACAATGGTACATCTGCATAATTTGCAGATAATTGCACTATTTGGCCTGAATGGCAACACTTTTTCACCGGCCCTGTTTCCGGCCCGCGGTATTGTTCGGGCGATGGCTGGCAAAAGCGCCGGTTTACTGTTCATCATTGGTTAAAGGGCGCGGAAAGGATGAAAAGGGTGGATTTAGATCGCAAGGTGTGCGAAAAGAGAACCGGCCGGAACAGCCCGCCTGTGCGGCTCCTGAAAAAGAAGAAATTCGAGCCGGTGACGGCACTGCAATAAGGGTACAGTTAACGATCTACGGGAACCTCGAAAAATTAGATTCACCGCGCAGAGGTCGCAAAGAAAAGCATGAACACTGCGTGTAAAGCAGAGAATATAACTCTTTGCGTACTTTGCGCCTTTGCGGTGCAAAAAAAGAAACATCCAACATAGAAATTACGCCGTCCGGAACGGAAAGAAAATTCAATTTTTAAAGCGGCCATTATATGAAAACACGACTCAGAAAGCAGGCCCCCGGTCACCAGCCGTCGGCCTATGTGTATCAGCAGGAAAACTGGTATGTGGCCCGGGTGGAGGAGTCCTTCAAAGCGGCGGGCATTCAGGAACTGGCCGACCTGGGCGCCGCCGATATTGAACCGACCCCGCGGGGCATCCGCTTTTCAGCGGACAGGGCCACCCTGTATAAAATCAACTACACCTCCCGCCTGCTCTCCCGGTGCCTTGCGCCCCTGGCCGTTTTCCCCTGCCGGCACGCCGACGATCTTTACAGCGCCGGCAAGGCCCTGCCATGGAAAGATTTCTTTATAAAGGGCCGGACCTTTGCCATTACCGCGGACGTTGTGAACAGCGACATCACCGACGCCCGGTATACAACCCTTCGCCTCAAGGATGCCATCGCCGACTATTTTACTGAAAACACCGGCCGGCAGCGGCCTGACGTGGACACCCGCAATCCGGATGTTCGCGTGGATGTCACGGTTCTGGACAACCGGGCCGTCATCTCGCTGGACACCTCGGGAGAGGCGCTTCACAAGCGGGGCTACCGTGAGCTCAGTGTATCCGCGCCCATGCAGGAGACCGTGGCCGCCGCCATTCTCCATTTTTCCCGGTGGGACAAAAAGACCCCCCTTTACGACCCCATGTGCGGGTCCGGCACGCTCCTGTGCGAAGCCCTGATGGCGGCCTGCAACATTCCGGCCGGCATTCTGCGCAACGCCTTCGGCTTCCAGATACTGCCCGACTTTGACCCGGCGCTCTGGCAGCAGGTCCGGAAGGCGGCGGATGCGGGAATCACGGAGATTCCCGAGGGCCTGATCGCGGGCAGCGACGTCAACCCGGCTGCGGTCACTGCCGCGAAAACCAACCTCATGGGACTTCATTACGGAGGACGGGTTTCCATTGCGCAGCAGGCGTTTCTCGATATTCCGGAACTGGAAAACCGGCTCATTATAACCAATCCGCCTTATGGCATTCGCATGGGCAGGGACCGGGACCTGAGATTTTTTTATAAATGCCTGGGAGACTTTCTCAAACAGAAATGCCGGGGGTCCACCGCCTGGATATACTTCGGCGACAGGGACTACATCAAGAACCTGGGGCTCAAGACCGCCTGGAAACTGCCCCTGCGGGCCGGCGGCCTGGACGGGCGCCTGGTGCGGTATGAACTCTACTGAAACGAGGATGCCGATTTTTATGGCAAATTTAATTGCAAAACGGCAAAAATAGCCTTGACATCCGAAAAATCTTGATGATAATAGGTTAATTGCATATGAAAAAAGGTCTAATTTAGATGAAACAGCAAACCGTTATCAGCACAGTCTTCGGTGTAAACATTGGACTCATTAGCCTCCTGGTAGGCGCTATTCTGCTCCGGGCGGGCAAATAGGCTGATAATGGCTTAGCAACACGATACACCTTAAAAAAACCGTTATCAGCCCACTGATAACGGTTTTTTTTTACCCGAAAAAGGAGAGGCCTTATGAAAAGCGATTCAATGAAAGAGGGACTGGCGCGGGCGCCCCACCGCTCTCTGCTCAAGTCCATCGGTTATACGGATGAGGAAATCGGACGGCCCATTATCGGCATCGTCAATTCGGCCAACGAGATCGTACCCGGCCACGCGGACTTGAACAAAATCGCCCGGGCCGTCAAAGACGGGGTCTACATGGCCGGGGGCACGCCGGTGGAATTTTCCACCATCGGCGTGTGCGACGGCATCGCCATGAACCATATCGGCATGAAATACTCTCTGGGCAGCCGGGAGCTGATCGCCGACTCCGTGGAGATCATGGCCACGGCCCACGCCTTTGACGCACTGGTGATGATTCCCAACTGCGACAAGATCGTTCCGGGCATGCTCATGGCCGCGGCCCGGCTCAACCTGCCCACCATCTTCATCAGCGGCGGCCCCATGCTGGCGGGCCGGTATCCCGGCAAACCCGAAAAAAAGGTGGACCTGATCACCGTGTTCGAAGCCGTGGGCGGCGTCAAGTCCGGCAGAATGACCCCTGAAGAGCTGGCCGTCATTGAGGACGCGGCCTGCCCCACCTGCGGCTCCTGTTCCGGCATGTTCACGGCCAACTCCATGAACTGCCTGACAGAGGCCATCGGCATGGGCCTGCCGGGCAACGGCACGGTGCCGGCGGTGATGTCCGAACGGGTGCGCATGGCCAAACAGGCCGGCATGCGGATTCTCGACCTTCTCAAAAACGGCGTCACCCCGGACAAAATCATGACGGCAAAAGCGTTCCGCAACGCTCTGGCCGTGGACATGGCACTGGGGTGCTCCACCAACACCGTGCTGCACCTTCCCGCCATTGCCCACGAGGCCGGGGTCTCCATCAGCCTGGATCTGATCAATGAAATCAGCGGCATCGCCCCTCACCTCTGCTCCCTGAGCCCGGCGGGGCCCAACCATATTGAAGACCTGAACATGGCCGGCGGTATTCAGGCGGTTCTAAAGGAGCTTGCCCGGAAAAGCGGGCTGATTGATCCCGACTGCCTGACCGTCACCGGCAGAACCGTGGGGGAAAACATTACATCGGCCAGGGACGCGGACGGCCAGGTGATCCGCACCCTGGAGAACCCCCACCATGCCCAGGGCGGCCTGGCCGTTCTTTTCGGCAACATTGCGCCGGACGGCTGCGTGGTCAAGCAGTCTGCGGTGGTCGATAAGATGCTGGTCCACGAAGGCCCTGCCCGGGTGTTTGACTCCGAGGAGGATGCCACCACCGCCATCATGGACGGCAGAATCAAAGAGGGAGACGTGCTGGTCATCCGTTACGAGGGCCCCAAGGGCGGTCCGGGCATGCGGGAGATGCTCACCCCCACCTCGGCCCTGGCCGGCATGGGGCTGGACAGCACCGTGGCCCTGATCACCGACGGCCGGTTTTCCGGCGGCAGCCGGGGCGCGGCCATCGGTCATGTGTCGCCCGAGGCCATGGAGGGCGGCC